>NZ_JBSTYK010000001.1:0-513345 GCF_054052485.1 Aeromonas intestinalis | reverse complement strand
TAATCCCCCCCCGCCCCCTTCTGGCCCGTCGGGGGTTTGTGGGGGGGCGCCACGTGGGGGGCCCCCCGTCACTTCAGGCAGGCGATACTGGCCAGCTCTTCTTCCCCTTGTCCTGATCACCGGCAGACCGTTTCCTGCGGAACACGGCGATAAAGCGAACCTCTGCGTCTACTACGCTTGCGGGTCGTTTTCGGCGGACATTTGCGGTAAAATCACGCCGTTTTTTCCGCCTAGCTGCCAATGGATGACGCTGATGAAAGATTTTCTGATTGCTCCCTCTATCCTCTCCGCCGACTTCGCCCGTCTGGGTGAGGATGTTGCCAAGGTGCTGGCCGCCGGGGCCGACGTGGTGCACTTTGACGTGATGGACAACCATTACGTCCCGAACCTGACCATAGGCCCCATGGTCTGTCAGGCGCTGCGTGATTACGGCATCAAGGCACTCATCGACGTGCACCTCATGGTCAAGCCGGTGGATCGCATCGTGCCCGACTTCGCCAAGGCGGGCGCCAATCTGATCACCTTCCACCCGGAAGCCTCCGATCATGTGGATCGCACCCTGGGGCTCATCAAGGAGCAGGGCTGCCAGGCCGGTCTGGTGCTGAACCCGGCCACACCACTCTCCTGCCTCGAATACGTGATGGACAAGCTGGATGTGATCCTGCTGATGTCGGTCAACCCTGGTTTCGGTGGCCAGAGCTTCATCCCCGGTACCCTGGCCAAGCTGCGCCAGGTGCGTCGCCTGATCGACGAGAGTGGTCGTGACATTCGTCTCGAGATCGACGGTGGCGTCAAGGTGGACAACATCCGCGAGATCGCCGAGGCCGGTGCCGACATGTTCGTGGCCGGTTCCGCCATCTTCGGCAAGCCGGACTACAAGGCGGTGATCGACCAGATGCGTGCGGAGTTGGCTCATGTCCGTTGAACGTCCCTTCGATCTGGTGCTGTTTGACCTGGACGGCACCCTGATTGACAGCGCCTCACAGCTGGCTCTGGCGGTCAACCGCACGCTCGTCGAACTGGGTCTGGCCGAGGCCGACGAGGCCGTGGTCCGGACCTGGGTTGGCAATGGTGCCGACAAGCTGATCCAGCGAGCACTGGATTACCACGGTGCGCCGGATCTCTTTGCCAAGGCGCGGCCCCTGTTCGACAGTCACTATCGTGCCTGTCTGCTGGAAGGGCTGACCATGTATGACGGGGTGGAGCAGAGTCTGCGCCGCCTGCAGCGCCTCGGCTACCAGCAGGCCGTGGTGACCAACAAGCCGAGCCACTTCGTGCAACCCATCCTGGATGCCCTCGGTATCGGTGATTGCTTCGCGCTCTGGCTCGGCGGCAACTGCGTGCCCGAGAAAAAACCGAGCCCCGCCCCCCTGCTGCACGCCTGCCACGAGCTCGGCATAGACCCGTCCCGTACCCTGATGGTGGGGGATTCCGAGAATGACGTGCTGGCCGCCCAGGCCGCCGGCATGAAGGTGGCAGGCCTGACCTACGGTTACAACTATGGCCGCCCCATCGCGGACTCCCATCCGGATTGGGTCTGCGAGCAGTTTGCCGAACTCGATGCCCTGCTGGCTTAACAACAAGGACTCACACTTCATGACCAAACCAATCGTACTGAGCGGTGCCCAACCCTCTGGCCAGCTGACCATAGGCAACTACATGGGCGCCCTGCGTCAGTGGGTCAACATGCAGGATGACTTCGATTGCCTCTACTGCATCGTCGACCTGCATGCCATCACCACCCGCCAGGATCCGGCCGCCCTGCGCAAGGCTTGCCTCGATGCCGCCGCCCTCTATCTGGCGGTGGGGATCGATCCCGCCAAGAGCACCGTCTTCATCCAGTCCCATGTGCCGCAGCACGCGGAGCTTGGCTGGATCCTGAACTGCTACACCCAGATGGGCGAGCTGTCACGCATGACCCAGTTCAAGGACAAGTCCGCCCGCTTCGAGAACAACGTCAACGTCGGTCTGTTCGGCTATCCGGTGCTGATGGCGGCCGACATCCTGCTCTATCAGGCCAACCAGGTGCCGGTCGGCAACGATCAAAAGCAGCATCTGGAGCTGACCCGTGACATCTGCACCCGTTTCAACAACCTGCATGGCGAGGTGTTCACCCTGCCTGAGCCCTTCATTCCCACCGAGGGTGCCCGGGTGATGAGCCTGCAGGATCCGACCAAGAAGATGTCCAAGTCGGATGACAACGAGGCCAACTTCATCGGCCTGCTGGAAGATCCCAAGCAGATCGTCAAGAAGATCAAGCGGGCGATGACCGACTCCGACGAGCCGGCCGTGGTGCGCTTCGATCCGGAGAACAAGCCGGGGGTCTCCAACTTGCTGACCCTGATGTCCGGGGTAACCGGTCGCTCCATTGCAGAACTCGAGCAGCATTTCGAGGGTAAAATGTACGGCCACCTCAAGGGTGAGACCGCCGATGCCGTGGTCGCCCTGCTGGAGCCCATCCAGGCGCGTTTCCGCGAGCTGCGTCAGGATGAGACTCATCTACAGGCCGTTTTGGCCGCCGGTGCACAAAAAGCGCGGGAAAGGGCTGAAAAAACACTGGCCAGCGTTTATGATGTAGTCGGCTTCGTTCCTCGAGCCTGACATACTGGGAAGGTGTAGTTGAAGAGAGCTGGGTATCTGCCTGGCTTTCTTTGTTTTACCAGCCTGGTATTCGAGCATTCACCTTCCCGTTGCCAATGCGGGTTTTTACCCCAAGAGAAAGCATGTCCGTCGAATCACATTCCGTCATTGAAGAACTGAGTGACAAGGGTCACTGGCTGCGCAAGTTTCGCAAGGCCAAGAATCTCAATACCCTGCAGCTGATGGTCTCCAACGCCATCGACAAGCATTACAAGACGCCCGCCATCGCGGCAGCCATCTATCTGGCCGAGTGCCAGCGTGAGCGCGAGCTGGAGCAAGGTCGCCTGCTGGATCGCTGATCCCCCTTTGCCGCTGTGGCGGCGCCTGCCAGTCGGCGTTGCTCTCCTCATCTCTTTTCTCTATCAACTCTCCGTAGGGCTTGCGCAAGTCGCCTGCGGGGTTTTCGTCTGTCCGTTCTTCTATTGCACACTCCCCATAAGAAAGCCCCGGATGATCCGATCATCCGGGGCTGATGCCTGACTTGTCTTTGGCAAGTCTGTACTGCTGCGTTCCTATGCCGGGATCAGTTGACCAGTCCCATGGCTTGCGGCAGGGCCATGGAGATGGCCGGTACATAGGTGACCAGCATCAGGACCAGGGCGATGACGGCGAAGAAGGGCAGCAGCGGCTTGATGACCCCTTCTATCTTTATCTCCCCAATCTTGCAGCCGGTGAACAGTATGGGACCCACGGGCGGCGTGATGGTGCCGAGGGAGAGGTTGAAGATCATCATGATGCCGAACTGCACCGGATCCATGCCGAACTGGGTGCAGATGGGCAGGAAGATGGGAGTGAAGATCAGCACCGCCGGGGTGGGATCCATGAAGGTGCCCACCAGCAACAGCACCAGGTTCATGATCAGCAGGATGAGCAGGAAGCTGTCGGTGAAGGAGAGCAGACCCGAGGCGATCAGGGCCGGGATCTTGGTGAAGGCCATCACCCAGGACATGATGGAGGAGGCGGCCAGCATCAGGATCACGATGGCGGTCATCTTGGCGGTGGCCAGGAAGATGGCAGGCAGATCGACCGCCTTGATGTTCCGGTAGCAGACGCCGAGCACCAGGGAGTAGACCACGGCGATGGCCGAGGCTTCGGTGGCGGTGAAGATGCCGCCGAGGATGCCGCCTATCACCACCACTATCATCATCAGGCTGGGGATGGCATCGAGCAGCAGCTTGAGGTGCTGGCCCTTGAGAGAGCCCTTGTCGGCCACATAGCCACGGCGCTTGGCGATGAAGCCAGCCACCAGCATGACCCCCAGACCCCAGAGTATGCCGGGAAGGTAGCCGCCCATGAACAGAGCCGTGATGGAGACGCTGCCAGCCACGGTGGCATAGACGATCAGGGAGTTGCTCGGCGGGATCAGCATGCCGGTCGGGGCCGAGGCAATGTTGACCGCGGCGCTGAAGGCGGGATCGTATTTGTCCTTCTTCTGGATGGGGGACATGATGCCGCCGATGGCGGCGGCCGAGGCGACACCAGAGCCGCTGATGGAGCCAAACAGCATGTTGGCCACCACGTTGGTCTGGGCCAGGGGGCCTGGCAGGAAGTTACTGATGATCTTGGCGCAGTTGATCAGACGGATGGCGATGCCACCGTTGTTCATCAGGTTGCCGGCCAGGATGAAGAAAGGGATGGCCAGCAGGGCAAAGGAGTCCAGTCCGACGAAAACCCGCTGGGCCGAAGTCAGAATGGCCCCGTCGAAGGGCAGGATGAGCGCCATGGCCAGGAAGGACGAAAGCCCGATGCTGATACTGATGGGGGTGCCGATAAACAGCAGGAAAAAGGCACCGATGAACATCACCAGCGCGACAACAACCGCAATATCCATGGTTATACCTTTTGCTTGAAGGAGAGTTGTCTGGCCAACCCGTATTGGTTGTACAGGCAATAGAAGACGGTCAGCACGCCACACAGCGGAATGGCGGCATAGATGACACCGATGGGGATCTGCAGCGCAGAGTCGAGCTGTCCCATCTGGCGACTCATGCCGATATAACCCCCCACGCTCAGGACCAGCAGGGCGAAGGCGGTGGTCGCCAGTTCACCGAGCATCTCCATCACAATGCGTACATTGTGGGACATGCGATCGCGCATGAAGGTGATCGCCATGTGTTCGCGCAGGCCGAAGACATAGGCGCTGCCGATGAGCACCAGCCAGATGAAGAGGTAGCGGGAGAGCACCTCGCTCACGGCACTCGGGCTGTTGAACAGATAACGGGTCGCCACCTGATAGGTCACCAGCACGGTCATGGTGGCCACGATGGCGATGCAGAAATAGGAAACAACCAAATCCACTCGTTGTTTGAACCCGGTCAGTGCGGCATAGAAGCCGTGCTGAACGGGTGGCTCGGGTGGGGCTGAGAAGGTTGCGGCTTGTTGAGTGGATTTCATAGAAGAGCCTCATGAGAGGGGCTGTGGTGGCAGCCCCTGGCGGCAGCGGCGATCAGTTGGCCAGCGCGCGGATCTTGGTGAAGATGTCTTTCTGCTCCGGGGTGGTCAGCAGCGTCTCTTGCAGTGGCTTGCAGCGGGCCTGGAAGGGGGCGATGTCCACTTCGGTGAAGGTGGCTCCCTGGCTGGTGGCGGTCTGCTTGGCGGCTTCCAGCGCCTGGGCAAAGAGGTCGAACTCGGTCTCCGTGCTCTCTTTTGCCAGCTTGCGGAAGGTCGCCTGATCGGCGGCATCCATCTTCGCCAGGAACGACTCGCTGGCAACCAGCAGGTCGGCCACCATCACATGGCGGGTGTAGGAGAAGTGAGGCGCCACTTCGTACTGCTTGAGATCCGCATAGGTGATCTCGTTGTTCTCGGCTCCATCAAGCACCCCTTGCTGGATGGCGGAGTAGACCTCCCCCTGGCCCATGGGCACGCCGGTGCCGCCCATGCAGGTCAGCATCTTGACCATGGTGTCGGACTGCATGACCCGGATCTTCTTCCCTTTCATGTCTTCCGGCGTCTTGATGGGGGCCCCTTTGACATACATGCTGCGGGCGCCAGCGGTATAGGCGGTCAGCACCTCAAAGCCATTGCCCTTGCTGGAGGCGAACAGGGCGTCCAGAGTGTCGCCGGTGAACACTTTGCGCTGGTGCTCCGGGTTGTCGTAGATGTACGGCATGGCCAGCACGGAGAAGTTCTTGTTGAAGTTTTCGACCAGGGGGTTGGCGACGACCGCCAGCTGGATGGCGCCGGATTGGACCAATTCCAAGGCAGCCCGCTGATCCCCGAGCAGCTCATTGGGATGGATTTCCAGTTTGTATTTGCCACCGGTGGCCGCTTCCAGCTTCTGGCTGAAATCTTCGAGGGCCTTGAACTGGGGATTGTGTTCGGACTGGTTGAAGGCGGTCTTCAGGATGATGGGGCCAGCAGCCTTGCTGTCTTCACCACATCCAGCCAACAACAGACTTGCGGCGACAACTGTTCCAATCAGAGACAGCTTGGGCAGAGCATTCATTGTACGCATGTGTAACCCCTCATGGGTCTGGTTATTTTGATGGTGTTCATGCTACGCGAATCCGGCGCTATTTCAGTGATCAAACTCAAGGTAATGAAATGGCGTTCCGAATTTGTGGGAATCAAAAGTCAAATTTTGTGACGGCGGTTAAGTGCATTCTACTGATGGTGCCGCGTCTGGCTCCATCGGGTGTTTCGCGGGGTAAAAGGGGGAGCCTGAGCTCCCAAAAGGGCCACGAGAAGAGAGAGTGAAGAGGGGATGCCGGACCGGTTTATCGATCCTGGCCTTGCTGGAGGCGAGAGCGCCGGACTGGCGTGCAGCCTCGCGCAAGGATGAACAGGGCGCCAGGGGAAGCGGCTGGAGAGGGCTGGCGTGTCAGGAAAGGGGCGGGCGCGGATCGCAGGCAGAGGAGTGAGGGCCCGGGAGACGGGCCCTGCTGACTCAGAGTGCGATCATGGCTTCCTTGGCGAGCGCGCCAATCTTGCTCCAGTCGCGGTTGTCGATGAGGTTGGCGGGCACCATCCAGGTGCCCCCGCAGGCGAAGACGCTCGGCAGGGCCAGGTAATCCTTCACATTGCTCGGGCTGATGCCGCCGGTTGGCATGAAGGAGACCGGGTAGACGGCGCTCATGGCCTTGAGCATGCCGAGGCCGCCGGAGGGCTCTGCGGGGAAGAACTTGAGGGTGGTCAGCCCGAGCTCCATGGCCTGTTCGACCAGACTGGGGTTGTTCACGCCGGGGATGATGGGCACGCCGCGAGCCTGGCAGTACTGCACGATGCGCGGATTGAGGCCCGGGCTCACGATGAAGTCCACGCCCGCCTCGATGGCCTGATCGACCTGGGCCGTGGTCAGCACGGTGCCGGCGCCGATGATCATCTGGGGGAAGGACTGGCGCAGCCGGCGAATGGCCTCCGCCGCCGCCGGGGTGCGGAAGGTGATCTCGGCGCTGGGCATGCCGTTTTCCATCAGGGTACGGCCGAGGGCGACGGCGTCGTCAGCATCCTTGATGGCGATGACCGGGATGATCTTCAGCAGGGCGAGTTGTTCAAGCAGTGTGGACATGGGAAACCTCGTTGGAGTGATGAGCGGTGTTGATGGGGCTCGGCATCGCCGTCAGGGGGATGATGGCACCACGGTGTTGAATGACGGTGCTGGCGAGCAGATGGGCGTAGTGGGCCGATCCGGCCACGGTGCCACCGGCCAGCCGGCTGGCGAGATAGCCCGCGCTGAAGGAGTCGCCGGCGGCCGTGGTGTCGACGATGCGCTCGCCGGGCAGGCTGACCGCCGGCACTTCAGTGTGACTGCCCGGCTGCACGATGAGGCAGGGCTCGGCGCCACGCTTGACCACGATTTCGTTCACGCCGAGGGTGCGGGTGCGGGCCAGACATTGGGCCTCGTCACTGTCATCCCAGAGCGCCAGTTCGTCATCCAGGGTCAGGAAGGCGAGATCGGTCAGCGCCAGCATGGCGGCATAGGCTTGTCTGGCGACCTCTTTGCTCTCCCACAGGCGGGGGCGGTAGTTGTTGTCAAAGGCGATTTTTGCCCCGGCGGCGCGGCAATCCCCCAGCACCTGCAGCAGGGTGAGGCGGTCGGCCGGGGAGAGGATGGCGAGGCTGATCCCGCTCAGATAGATATAGTCAAAACCCTTGAGCTGTTGACATATTTCACTGGCTTGCTGGGTTTGCAGCCAGTAACGGGCTGCCGCATCGCTGCGCCAGTAGTGGAAGGTTCGCTCCCCCCGTTCGTCGGTCTCGATGAGGTAGAGTCCGGGCAACTTGTGGCCAAGGCGCTGCACCAGATCCGTGTTCACCCCCTCCTGTTGCCACTGCGCCAGCATGGCGCCGCTCATGGGATCCGTGCCGAGAGCACTCACATAGTGCACGGCGACGTCCGGGTTTGCCCGCGTCAGGTAGACGGCGGTGTTGAGGGTATCCCCTCCAAAATGACGCACTATGTTCGTCTTGTTTTCGGACAATTCGATCATGCACTCGCCGATGACGGCTACCTTGACTGACATTATGCCTCCCGCGTTTGCCGCGTTGCTGATGGCGCTATTCTATTTAATTCGCGAGACATAAAAAACAATTGAAACGTGATTTCATTAAAGTTGTGACATTGGTCTTGTGTTGACGGTGGCGTGACGGCTGCCTTGGCTCTGTCGTGGCCAGGTGAGGGATGCGAGGCTGGGCGTGAAAGCGGGCCGGCCAGATAGACGAGGAGGGCTGGTCAGTGCCAGCGTGAGCGGCACCACATTATCCATCTATTAGTGGATGATTTGACTGGATAATCGTCTCGTCCACTATGACGGCCAATTCATTTCAAATACAATGAAACAATCAGTCATTTTTTTTGGAAGTAGAACATGTCGATGATAGACAACTCACCCGAATCGGTCTCTTCTGTCCTCAAGGTGTTTGGCATATTGCAGGCCCTGGGGGAACAGAAGGAGATCGGGGTGACCGAGCTGTCCCAGCGGATCATGATGTCCAAGAGTACCGTCTACCGTTTCCTGCAGACCATGAAGACCCTGGGTTATGTCTCCCAGGAGGGGGAAACCGACAAGTACGCTCTCAGCCTCAAGCTGTTTGAACTGGGCGCCAAGGCCCTCGAGCATCAGGATCTGATCCAGATTGCTGACGAGCAGATGTACCGGCTCGGCAAGCAGACCAAGGAGACCCTGCACCTCGGGATGCTGGATGAAGACAGCATCGTCTACCTGCACAAGATAGATTCCGAATACAACCTGCGGATGTACTCCCGCATCGGCCGCCGCCGTCCGCTCTACAGCACCGGCCTTGGCAAGGTGATGATGGCTTGGCTGCCGGAAACGGAAGTGCGTGCCATGCTGGCTGGCGTGACGTTCGAGCGATTCACCGAGCATACCCTTGCCGATGTGGATGCCCTGTTGGCGGAACTGGCCCAGGTGCGCGAACAAGGCTATGCGGAAGACAGAGAAGAGATGGAGCACGGCCTGCGCTGCTTTGCGGTACCCATCTACAGCCGCATGGGGCGGATCATCGCGGGGCTCTCTCTGTCGCTGCCGCTGGTGCGTTTCCACCCGGAGGACCAGGCGAACCTGGTGGCCCAATTGCACGAGGCGGCAGCCAATATCTCCGCCGGGCTGGGGTTCCACGATTACCCCTTCGGCACGCGCAGCTAGGCAAGACGCCTCGCTCATCCCATAAAAAAAGCAGGCCTTGCCTGCTTTTTTTATGGGCGGCTTCTTCGACTAGAGCGGCTGGGGGTCGGCGCGGTAGAGCTTGAAGATGGTGTGGCTGTTGATGACGAAGAAAATGCTCTCCTGCAAGATACCCCCAATGGATCCAGCCCAGATATTGTGAGTCAGCCAGCAGATCGTACTGCTCAGCATGCACAGTCTCAGCGCAATGCCGTTGAGTCTGAACAGGGCATAGGTGCTGAGGGTGGTGCCCACCAGGGTCAGGATCTGCACCGGATGGGAGAGCTGGGGGATGACCAGGGCCCAGGCCAGGGCGAGGAAGGTCAGCATGACGCCGAGCCCGCGGTAGTAACCGGAGACCCAGTTGCGCACGGCACACAGCAGGCAGTTGATGGCGGCGACGGAGGAGCCCAGCAGCAGGAAGTGCAGGCCCATCAGGGTGCCGTTGAGGGTGAGGTGAAGCCGGAGTTTTTGATCCTGGCGCTGCATGAAGGCCGTGGCCCCGACGAGGCAGGCCAGCAGACCGACGGATTGGGCAAACCAGAGATTATCGAGCAGCATGGGGCCTTCCTGTCTGGGGACAACGACAAAAGGCGCCTTGCGGCGCCTTGTCAAACTGGGCGGGATTAGCGGGCCAGCCAGCCGCCATCGACGGCGATGGTGTAGCCATTGATGTAGTCGGAGGCAGAGGACGCCAGGAATACCACCGGGCCCATCATGTCATCCGGTACACCCCAGCGACCGGCCGGGATCCGCTCCAGGATGGCGGCGTTGCGGTCATCGTCGGCACGCAGGGCTGCGGTGTTGTTGGTGGCCATGTAACCCGGGGCGATGGCGTTGACGTTGATGCCCTTGCTCGCCCATTCGTTGGCCAGCAGGCGGGTGATGCCCATGACGCCGCTCTTGGAGGCGGTGTAGGAGGGCACGCGGATGCCACCCTGATAGGAGAGCATGGAGGCGATGTTGACGATCTTGCCGCCTTCCCCCTGGGCGATGAACTGCTTGGCCACCGCCTGGGACATGAAGAAGACACTCTTGATGTTGATGTTCATCACATCGTCCCAGTCCTTCTCGCTGAACTTGATGGCGTCTTCCCGGCGGATGATACCGGCGTTGTTCACCAGCACGTCGACGCGACCGAAGTGGGAGACGGCCTGATCCACCAGGGCCGGCAGGGTATCGACCTTGCTGACATCCGCCTTCAGGCTCAGGAAACGACGACCGATGGCTTCGACCTTGGCAATGGTATCCGTGGGTTCGACGATGTTGATGCCGACGATGTCACAGCCCGCCTCGGCGAGACCCAGTGCCATGCCCTGGCCCAGACCGGTGTCACAACCGGTGACGATGGCGACCTTACCTTTCAGATCGAATGCATTAAGAATCATGTTGTTACCTCTAAGCCACGGGAAGGTGTGGAATTAAGTGTCTGCAGGAGCCGCCGGGCTGGCGGCTCGCAACGGGAAGTTGATTAGCGCATGTCCTTGACGGCCACATGGTCCATGTCGCCGAACACCTGGTTCTCGCCGACCATGCCCCAGATGAAGGTGTAGGCCTGGGTGCCGACGCCGGAGTGGATGGACCAGCTCGGGGAGATGACGGCCTGCTCGTTGTGGACCAGCAGGTGACGGGTCTCGTCCGGCTTGCCCATCATGTGGAAGACGGCGGCGTCATCCTTCATGTTGAAGTAGAAGTAGACCTCCATGCGGCGCTCGTGGGTGTGGCAAGGCATGGTGTTCCACAGGCTGCCTTCTTCGAGCTGGGTCATGCCCATGACGAGCTGGCAGGTCGGCAGTACGTCCGGCACCAGATACTTGTAGATGGTGCGACGGTTGCTGGTGGAGGCATCCCCCAGGGTGGCCGGCGAGGCCTGGGCCTGGGTGACGACGCGGGTCGGGTAGCTGGTGTGGGCCGGCGCGCTGTTGTAGTAGAACTTGGCAGGCTGGGCGGCGCTGACGCTGGCAAAGCTCAGCTCGCGGGCACCCTGGCCGACGTAGAGGGCCTCGGCCTTGCCCACTTCATAGGTCTTGCCATCCACGACCACCACACCCGGACCACCGATGTTGATGAGGCCGAGCTCGCGGCGCTCGAGGAAATAGGTGACCCCGAAGGCCTTGCCCAGTTCATCGGAGAAGGTGAGCGGCGCGTCCACCGGCATGATGCCACCGAACACGATGCGATCGATGTGGCTGTAAGTCATGGTGAGCTGGTTTTGGGTGAAGACTTCCTCTACCAGGAACTCACGGCGCAGGCCCTGGGTGTCGAGCTGCTTGGCATGATCGCTGTGGATACTTTGACGAGTTTGCATAGTGAACCTCAATTCCGGGCCGCACGCGGCATCAATGACAATGTGTCGGTAAATCCTGTCGTTGAAGCTACGATAGCAAAATGAAAAACTGCGATCAATTTAATATGAAACTTCGTTTTGAAATTTGCGATTCAGTTTGCATTTTTGGTGTCTGAGGGGGGCGGGCAAGCCCATCCCTCGCCATATCGTGGTGAGGGCGTGCGGGCCTAACCTGGCAGCGGAGGCGCCAGTGGACGTGGTTGTCGCGGGGGACGAGGGCCGGGCGAGTGGAGATGGCGGAGTCTGGATTGCCCTATATAAGGCATATGAAGACGCTGGCTGGACCCTGGCGCCGGTGGGCTGTCAGGAGGCATGCTCCCGGGCGCTGGGCGAGGGTGGTTGCGATGATGGAGCGGGGCCCGCTCGCCGGATGCGGCCGGCCGGCGTTTATTAACCGGGGCAGACGTGCCAGAATGCCCGTCGCCGCGGCCTGCCAACGGGCGGGCCATCCTCTTTTCGCGTTCAATACCCGGGTTTTTGCATGCTGCTACTCATCGACAATTACGACTCCTTCACCTGGAACCTGGTGCAATACTTCGGCGCCCTGGGGCAGGAGGTGCGGGTGAAGCGCAACGATGAGCTGACGCTGGAGGAGATAACCCACCTCGCCCCCAGCCATCTGGTGATCTCCCCCGGCCCCTGCACGCCGAACGAGGCGGGCATCTCCCTGGCGGCCATCCGCCATTTCGCGGGCCGACTGCCCATCCTTGGCGTCTGTCTCGGCCATCAGTCCCTGGCCCAGGCCTTCGGCGGCCAGGTGGTGCGCGCCCGCCAGGTCATGCACGGCAAGACCTCCCTCATCCGCCACAATGGGCAGGGGGTATTCGCAGGATTGCAGGATCCGCTGCGGGTCACCCGCTATCACTCCCTCATCGTGGATCGCGGCTCCCTGCCGGACTGCTTCGAGGTCACTGCCTGGAGCGAACACGCCGATGGCGCCGTCGACGAGATCATGGGGCTGCGGCATAAAACACTGGCACTGGAGGGGGTACAGTTCCACCCGGAGAGCATTCTGAGCGAGCAGGGCCATCAGTTGCTGGCCAATTTTTTGGCCTTTTCCTGAAAAAATCGTGATCCTGGTCTCAGAATCGACATGAGGCCAAAAATAATCTCCCTGACACTTTATTCACCTCTCCGCCAGCCCAAATTATCTCTTGCCAATACCCCCTGAGCCGTTATGCAATGCGGTTGCCTAAAATCTCACGGGCAATCGAATAATGTTCCTCGTAGGCCGGGATGTTGCAGACTTTTTGCTTTTTTTCTGTGATAATTCCGCCACGTTTACACGGATTTAACTTTTGAGTGGTGGATTATTCTGCCGCCAATCAGCAGGAGAGCAAGATGTCAGAGTTGTTGGCAGTGACACGTGAAGTGTTTGATGAAGTGATGGTGCCGAACTATGCCCCCGCCAAGATCATTCCGGTGCGCGGTGAAGGTTCACGTGTCTGGGATCAGGCGGGTCGCGAGTATGTCGACTTCGCCGGCGGGATCGCGGTCAATGGCCTGGGTCATTGCCATCCCAAGCTGGTCGAGGCCCTGAAAACCCAGGGCGAGAAGTTGTGGCACCTCTCCAACGTCATGACCAATGAGCCGGCCCTGCGCCTGGCCAAGAAGCTGGTGGACGCCACCTTCGCCGAGAAGGTCTACTTCTGCAACTCGGGCGCCGAAGCGAACGAAGCCGCCCTGAAGCTGGCCCGCCGCTATGCCATCGACAAGTTTGGTGCCCACAAGACCCAGATCATCGCCTTCCATCAGGGCTTCCACGGTCGCACCTTCTTCACCGTCAGTGTCGGCGGCCAGGCGGCCTACTCCGATGGTTTCGGTCCGAAACCTGCCGACATCACCCATGTGACCTACAACGACCTGGCCGAGCTGGCTGCCGCCATCTCCGACAACACCTGCGCCGTGGTGATGGAGCCGCTGCAAGGAGAGGGCGGCATCATTCGTCCCACCGACGAGTTTGCCAAGGGCGTGCGCGAGCTGTGCGACAAGCACAATGCCCTGCTCATCTATGACGAGGTGCAATCCGGCGTGGGCCGCACCGGCGAGCTGTACGCCTACATGGGGCTGGGCGTCACCCCGGACATCCTCACCAGCGCCAAGGCGCTCGGCGGCGGCTTCCCCATCGGGGCCATGCTGACCACCAGCGAGATCGCGGCTCACCTGAAAGTGGGTACTCACGGCTCCACCTACGGCGGCAACCCGCTGGCCTGCGCCGTGGCCGAGGCCGTGCTGGACGTGATCAATACCCCGGAAGTGCTCAGCGGCATCAAGCAGCGTGAGCAGCTGTTCCGCGACGGCCTCGAGGCCATCAACGCCAAGTATCACTGCTTCAGCGAAGTGCGTGGTCAGGGTCTGCTGCTCGGCGCCGTGCTGAACGATGACTTCAAGGGCCGCTCCCGCGACTTCCTGCTGGCCTCCATCGATCAGGGGCTGATGGCCCTGGTGGCCGGTACCAACGTGGTGCGTTTCGCCCCCTCGCTGGTGATCCCGGAAGCGGATATCAAGGAAGGTCTGGCCCGGTTCGAAAAAGCGGTCGCTCAGGTCATCAACGCCTGATCCGCAGTTGAGGTGGGGAGCCCTCCCGGCAGGAGCCGGGACCCCACCTGTCGTCAATGAAAGGGAGTTGTCATTATGTTGGTTATCCGTCCTATCGAGCAGCGCGACTTCGCCGGCCTCAAAACCTGTGCCATCGAATCCGGCACCGGCATGACTTCATTGCCGGTCAACGACGAGTTGCTGCAACGCAAGATCGATGCATCCACCCAGACCTTCCTGGACAAGCCCGCCGGCAAGGGAGACTGCCTCTATTTCTTCGTGGCCGAAGACATGGAGACCGGCGAGATGGTCGGCACCTGCGCCATCGACGCCGCCGTCGGCCTGTCCCAACCGTTTTACAACTATCACATCGGCAAGGTGGTGCACTCTTCCCCCAAGCTCGGCATCTACAACGTGGTGGAGACGCTGACCCTCTCCAACGACTACACCGGCAACTCCGAGCTGTGCACCCTGTTTCTGCGCGAATGCGCCCGGGAAGGGCTCAACGGCCGGCTGCTCTCCAAGCACCGTTTCCTGTTCATGGCCGAACACCCCGAGCTGTTTGATACCACCGTCTTTGCCGAGATGCGCGGCGTCTCCGATGGCAACGGTCACAGCCCGTTTTATGAGTGGCTGCAAAAGCACTTCTTCTCGATGGATTTTCCCACCGTCGACTATCTCACCGGCATCGGCAAGAAGCGCTTCATCGCCGAGCTGATGCCCAAGTACCCCATCTACGTCAACCTGCTGAGCAACGAGGCGCGCGCCGTCATCGGCCAGACCCACGAGAAGACCCGTCCGGCCATCAAGATGCTGCAGGACGAGGGCTTCGTGAATCGCGGTTACGTGGACATCTTCGATGCGGGTCCCACCGTCGAGTGCGACGTGAAGCACATCCGCAGCGTGCGCCGCAGCCAGAAGCTGGCGGTGCTGGTGGGGGAGCCCATCGGCGGCCACACCTATCTCATCTGCAATACCCGTTTCGAGCAGTACCGCGCCTGTTACGGCAACATCCGGGTCGATCTGGACAAGCACGAAGCCATCATCCCCCCCAAGATGGCGGCCGCCCTCAAGGTGGAAAATGGCGACATGGTGCGCGTCGTCGATCTGGAATAAGCGGCCCAATACCACAGCACATGCAGCAGGCAGCCTCGGCTGCCTGTGAACCACAGGGAGTGAATCTGTTATGTCTTTAGTTCAGCTTATCGATGGTCAGTGGCTTGCCGGTGAAGGCAAGGCATTCGCGTCAAAAGACCCGGCCAAGAATGAAGTGATCTGGCAAGGGGGGGCGGCAAGCAGCCAGCAGGTGGAGGCCGCCGTCAAGGCTGCCCGTCGCGCCTTCTATCACTGGTCCGATGCCAGCCTTGAGGATCGTCTCGCTATCGTGCGCCGCTACGCCGACCTGCTGGGTGAACACAAGGAAGCCCTGGCGCTCACCATCGCCCGGGAGACCGGCAAGCCGCTGTGGGAGACCCGTACCGAGGTCGCCGCCATGCAGGGCAAGATTGCCATCTCCATCCGCGCCCATGAGGAGCGCACCGGCACGGTGGAAAACCCCATGCCCGGCGCCAAGGCGTTCGTGCGCCACAAGCCCCACGGCGTGGTCGCCGTGTTCGGCCCCTACAACTTCCCGGGCCATCTGCCCAACGGTCACATAGTGCCGGCGCTGATTGCCGGCAATACCGTGGTGTTCAAGCCCTCCGAGCTGACCCCCATGGTGGCCGAAGCCATGCTCAAGATCTGGATCGATGCCGGCCTGCCCAAGGGGGTGCTGAACCTGGTGCAGGGCGAGGTGGAGACCGGCAAGGCGCTGGCCGGCAACCCGGACATCGACGGCCTCTTCTTCACCGGTTCATCGCGCACCGGTCACTTCCTGCATCAGCAGTTCGCCGGTCAGCCGGGCAAGATCCTGGCCCTGGAGATGGGGGGCAACAACCCGCTGATCGTCAAGGACGTGAGCGACATCGACGGCGCCGTCCACGCGATAGTGCAATCCGCCTTTATCACCTCGGGTCAGCGCTGCACCTGCTCGCGCCGCCTGTTCGTGGAGCGTGGCACCCAGGGCGATGCCCTGGTCAAGCGCCTGGTGGACGTGGTCGGCCAGATCCGGGTCGGCCTGTACGATGACGCGGCTCAACCCTTCATGGGGGCCATGATCAGCGAGAAGGCGGCCCTCGGCATGGTGGAGGCGCAGGCCAACCTGCAGCGCCTCGGCGGGATGAGTCTGCTTGCCCTCAAGCACCTGGAAGCGGGTACCGGCTTTGTCTCCCCGGGCATCATAGATGTAACCGCAGTGAGTGACCTGCCGGATGAGGAGTACTTCGGTCCCCTGTTGCAGCTCATCCGCTACGACGACTTCGATGCCGCCATCGAGCAGGCGAATGCCACCAGCTTCGGCCTGTCGGCCGGCCTGCTCGGCGACAGCGAGGCGGACTGGAATCACTTCTTCAAGCGGATCCGCGCCGGTATCGTCAACTGGAACAAGCCCATCACCGGTGCCTCCAGCGCCGCCCCCTTCGGTGGCATCGGCGCCTCCGGCAACCACAGGGCGAGCGCCTACTACGCCGCCGACTACTGTGCGTACCCGGTTGCCTCTGTCGAGGACAGCAAGGCGAGCATGCCGGATCAGCTGTCGCCGGGTTTGACCTTCTAATCACAAAGGGGCACTGAACCGGTGCCCTTGTCTGTACCCGCAATCAAAGGAAAGAGAGATGCAAAAGGATATCGAGACCCTGTTTGACCATCTGTGGGACAACTACATTCAAGTCACCCCCAGTGCTCACAAGGTTCATCAGCTGCTGGGCGGCGGTGCCCCCATCATCAACGATCACGTCGCGTTTCGAACCTACAACCTGCCGGGTCTGGGGCTGGAGAGGCTGGCGGCCCACTTCCGTGCCCTGGGGTACGAGGAGAAGGGGGAGTATGTGTTCAAGGCCAAGAAGCTCTACGCCAAGCACTTCGAACATGCCGATCCGGACGCCCCCAAGGTGTTCATCAGCGAGTTGAAGGTGGAGGAGCTCTCCGAGCCTGTTCAGGCCATCATCCACAGGCTGGTGGCCCAGGTGCCGACGCACCTGACCGATACCCAGGCCTTCCTCTATGCGGGCGCTCCCTGGCAGGTCTCCTGGGCCGATTACCAGACCCTGCTGGCCGAGAGCGAGTATGCGGCCTGGATGGCGGCCTGGGGTTACCGCGCCAACCACTTCACGGTCAATATCAACCGCCTGGCGGACTTCGACACCATCTTGCAGGTGAACGCTGCGCTCAAAGCCGCCGGTTTCGTGCTCAACGGCGTGGGCGGCGAGGTGAAGGGGGACGCCGCCGTGATGCTGGAGCAATCCTCCACCATGGCGGACAAGGCCGATGTCGCCTTCAGCGATGGTGTACGTCCCATCCCGAGCTGCTTCTACGAGTTTGCCCTGCGCTACCCCCAGGCGGACGGCGTGCTCTACCCGGGCTTCGTGGAAGCCTCGGCGGACAAGATTTTCGAATCCACCAACGCCATGTAGCAGTCATTGATGCTAAAAAACGCCCCGATGGGGCGTTTTTTTATGGAAAAAACCGGGGTCAGGCGGGTTGCAGCTCCCCCTCGGTGGCCAGCATGGTGCTCATGCCACCGGCCTTCCCCGCCTGGATGCCGATCAGGGTGTCCTCGAACACCAGACAGTGGGCGGGGTCGGCCCCCAGCTGCTCGGCCACTTTCAGGAAGGTGTCGGGATGGGGCTTGTGATTGACTACGTCGTCCGCGCTCACCACCACCGAGATATAGGCGTCAAGACCGGTGCTCTTGAGGATGCGATCGGCCTGATTGCGCGGCGACCCCGTGCCGATGCCCATGGGGATCTTGCCATGGTGGCGCTTGACCAGCTCCCACATGGCCGGGAAGACGCTGACCTGGTCAATGTGTTCCAGATAGAGCGCAATCTTGCGGCGGGTGAAGGCCTCGACATCGATCTCCAGCCCATGCTGCTCGGCCAGGATAGCCACTATCTTGCGGGTGGGGATGCCGCCATAGGCGTTGAGAGTCGTTCTGTCGAATGGCAGGCCGAACTCGGCGCTGGTGATCTGCCAGGCATCCAGGTGCTGGGGCATGGAGTCCACCAGGGTGCCATCCATGTCGAAGATGAGGGCGTCGTATTGCTCGAAGTGGTGCTGCTCAGTCATGGGCCTGATTCCTCTTGGGCGAAAATCCCACCCTACCAGATCTGGCGGCCAGATGCCGTCTTTGTGGCCAACGCAGCCATTTCTTCGCACATCTCAGGCCTCTTTGCGCCCCGTCTGGCCCTCCAGCTCCTTGCCGAGGAAGTAGTTCAGGAAGGTACGGATCACCGCGATGATGGCGAGGCGGATCAGCTCCTCCTTGCTCGGCGCCACCGTGGTGGCCAGGATGTCGGCGGCGAGCTGGAACTCCAGCGCCAGGATGAGCCAGCTGCCGAAGCTGAGCCGGATGCGCGGGAAGCCGGGTTCGTGATCCCGCACCCGTGCCGCCAGCCAGAGGGTCTTGCCAAGGCCGATGACCACGCAGGCGATGGAGATGAGCTCCAGCAGCAGCTGGAACAACTCGACCCCGTACATCATGACTTCCCGCAGGCTGGTTATCTCAAGCACGTTCGGCTCCTTATCGATTCAAAAGAGACACTTTTAGCACAATGGCCGGAGGGGGCCAACTCAGAGATGCCGCAGCAAGGTGGCCACCTGGTCGATGGCTTGCCGCGCCGCCGGGCTGATGCCCGCCAGCTGGAAGAAGCCGTGAATGACGCCGAGCTGACGCTGGCAGCTCGCCTCCACGCCGGCCGCGAGCAGGGCGCGGTAGAGTGCCTCCCCCTCATCGCGCAAGGGATCGTACTCGGCGGTGAGGATATGGGTCGGCGGGAGTCCGGCCAGCTCCGGGTGGTGCAGAGGGCTCGCCTCGGGATGGGCGATGGACAGATCCCCCAGATAGGCGCGATAGCCGCTTTGCAGCATGTCGGCGGTGATGAGGTAATCCTCGCCAAAGCGCCGATAGCTCTCGCTCGTCCCGGCGGCGTCGAGCATGGGGTAGATGAGGCAGAGCGCCGCGGGCAGGGGGGCCTGCATGGCCTTGAGGCGCAGCGCCGTGACCAGGGCGAGATGGCCGCCGGCACTGTCACCGGCCAGCATCAGGCGGCTGCCTTGTCCGCCCCATTCGGGCAGGCGCTCCATGATGGCGAGGGTGGCCCCCAGGGCGTCGTCATGGGCGGCCGGGTAGACATGCTCCGGGGCGAGGCGGGTGTGCACCGCGAATACCAGGGCCTGGGCCCGGTTGCACAGCATGCGCAGTTGGCGATCGTGAGTCTCGAACTCCCCACTCACGAAACAGCCGCCGTGGAAATAGAGGAGGGCGGGGAGAGGGGTGGAGATGTGTTGCTGCGGCCGGTAGAGGCGCACGGCATACCCCTCCTGCTGCCACTCCTCCAGGCTGCCGACCGCCTCCCGTTCGCCCCCGAGCGGCGCCGAGGCGAGATAGCCTTCCCGCCTGGCCTGCCAGCTCTGCTCACTGGCGTTGGGGCGTCCGGCGGCGATGAAGCCATCGACTATCTCGGCGATGGCGGGTTCGAGAGCGGTGTGCATGGGGTCTCCATAATAACTGTATATAAACACAGTTATTATGCGCCGCCCACCGAGGATGGCAAGAGGGGCGCCGTGAGGAGGCTCACAGCGCGGTGATTAAATAAGCTTGAATTCAATCACATAGAGAGGTGGCAGGGCGGGGTAGATGTCCCGGATCACCTGCTTGAGTTCGGTGAGCGTCATGTTCTCCTGACGGGCGTGCTCGTCATTTAGCGCCTCGAAGGGGACAGGGCTGACCGAGATGACTTCGATGGCGCCGAAAGGGTGGTGCTCCGGGTTGGTGAAGAGGGCGAGCCGCTGGCCCGGTTGCCAGTGGGCCTCGCTCTCGTCGCGGATGGTGATGGTCTTGCGGCCCGCCTGAATGTCATCCACGAAGCGGCTGAAGAAGGTGAACTCGGGGTAGGGAGCTGTGTGAGCAGGCATGGGATCTCCGATGAGAGTGAAAAGAGCGGGCCCGCGAGGGCAGACCCGTCAGCGGCACTCATGATACCGCAACCTTATGCTGCAGCCCCGGTTGGCGAGCGTCTGGCGGCCAGCATCCAGAGGCGGGTGCCGTTGGCGGCGACGAACAGCAGGATCAGGTATTCGAGGGACATGGCATAGACCCCCTGGGCGGCGTAGACGCCGATGCTGATGAGGTTGATGATCACCCAGAGGATCCAGTTCTCCACGTATTTGCGGGTCATCAGGATCTGGGCCACCACGGAGAGCACCGTCATGCAGGCATCCCAGAACGGGAAGGCATCGGGGGAGGGCTCGGGGAGGGCGAGGTCTGCGCCAAACAGATTGAGCAGGGCGACCGCGGTGCGGGCCAGGGCGGCGAACACGGGGTCGATATAGCGGGTGAGCAGGGCGATGGCGATGACGCTCACCAGTACCGTCAGCAGCAGCTTGGGCCTGCTGAGCCAGCGGATCTGCAGGCTCTCCCCCTGGGCGTTGGCAGGGCGGCTCCAGGCGTACCAGCCATAGAGGTTGGCGCAGAAGAAGAACAGCTGCAGCAGCAACAGGCCGTAGAGCTGGATCTGGAAGAAGATGATGGCAAACAGGCTGACATTGATGAGACCAAACAGGTAGTTGATGGTCTTCTCCTGACTGGCGAGCCAGATGCAGGCCAAGCCGAACAGGGTGCCGATGGCCTCGATCCAGGACATGGCGTAACCCTCGCCAAGGGGGATGGTCACGAGCGTGTGCTGTATGCTGAACCACTCGAATGGGTGCATGGTCATTTCCTTTGCATGGGGGGAGGGTGAAGCCGGCCTATTTTAGTGGGCAAATGCGGGATGCCGCAGGGTTTTTGGCTGTCAATCCCCGCCTGGTATGGTGGCGTGGCAGCCAAGGGGCTGCGCAGGCAATATTTTTTGCGGTCGCACACGAGCCCTGATATGCGATGATGGGCCCCCCCTTTATTGACATGTAACAAATCGGGGACAGACAAGCTGTGGTCTGATGGGATCGCCCCGGCCAGGCCTGGGTGGAGCTGAACATAAGGAGCGAGTGTGAATTCCGAGCTGATCTGGGTCCTCTGCATGTTGGTGGGCGCCATCTATCTGTTTATTACCAACAAGGTGCGCATGGACGTGGTGGCCCTCTCCATCATCATCCTGTTCGTGTTGAGCGGCACCCTGAGCCTGCCGGAGGCGCTGGCGGGCTTCAGCGATCCCAACGTCATCCTGATCGCCGCCCTGTTCGTGGTGGGGGAGGGGTTGGTGCGCACCGGCATCGCCTATCAGGTGGGGGATGCGCTGGTGAAGGTAGCGGGCAACAGCGAGACCCGGTTGCTGGTGCTCCTGATGGTGGCGGTCGCGACCCTGGGGGCGGTGATGAGCAGTACCGGCGTGGTGGCCATCTTCATCCCCGTGGTGCTGAGCGTGGCGAACCGCATGGGGATCCCGGCCGGACGGCTAATGATGCCGCTGGGGTTTGCCGGCCTCATCAGCGGCATGATGACGCTGGTGGCGACCCCGCCCAACATGGTGGTGAACAGCGAGCTGATGCGCCACGGCATCCAGGGTTTCGGCTTCTTCGGCTTCACCCCCATGGGGGTACTGGTCCTGGGACTCGGGGTGCTCTACATGCTGCTGATGCGCAACCGTCTGGTGCGGGGCGGGGAAGAGGGCAAGGGCAAACCGGCGGGGCGCAGCACCCTGCGTGACCTCATCCGTGACTACCGGCTGGCCGGACGAGCCCGCCGCCTGGCGATCCGCCCCGACTCCCCCCTCATCGGTCAGACCCTGGACGAGCTGCAACTGCGGGCCCGCTACGGCGCCAACGTCATCGGACTGGAGCGCTGGCGCAAGTTTCGGCGGGTGATGGTGACCGTCTCCGGCGTCACCGAGTTCCAGGCAAAAGACGTGCTGCTCATCGACATGTCCGATCCCGAGGTGGATATCCGCGAGTTCTGCAGCGAGGCGCGGCTCGAGCCCATGATATTGCGGGGGGAATATTTCTCCGATCAGGCGCGGGAGGTGGGCATGGCCGAGGTCTCCCTCATCCCCGAATCCCGCCTGCTGGGCAAGAGCATCCGCGAGGTGGCGTTTCGTACCCATTACGGCCTGAGCGTGGTGGGGATCCGCCGCGGTGGCGAGGCCCTCGCCGGCAAGCTGGTGGACGAGGAGTTGCAGATGGGGGACAGCCTGCTGGTGGTGGGCAACTGGAGTCTGATCCGCCAGTTGCAGGCCAAGGTACGGGACTTTCTGCTACTGGGCCTGCCTGCCGAAGTGGATGAGATGGCGCCCGCCCGCAGCCAGGCGATCCATGCCCTGATCTGTCTCGGCGTCATGATTGCCCTGATGGTGACGGATCCGGTGCCCAACGTCATCGCGGCGCTCATCGCCTGCCTGTTGATGGGCAAGTTCCGCTGCATCGATCTGGAGAGCGCCTACAAGTCCATTCACTGGCCCACCCTGATCCTCATCGTCGGCATGCTGCCCTTTGCCCTGGCGCTGCAAAAGACCGGCGGGGTGGATCTCATCGTCGGCGCCCTCATCAGCGCCGTGGGAGAGATGGGACCAAGGGTGATGCTGGCGAGCCTGTTCGTGCTGTGCGCCGTCATCGGGCTCTTTATCTCCAACACCGCCACCGCCGTGCTGATGGCCCCCATTGCCCTTGGTACGGCGCAGCAGATGGGGGTCTCTCCCTATCCCTTCGCCATGACCATCGCCATCGCCGCGTCCGCCGCCTTCATGACGCCGGTCTCGTCGCCGGTCAACACCCTGGTGCTGGGCCCTGGCAACTACAAGTTCGTGGATTTCATCCGCATCGGGGTGCCCTTCACCCTGCTGGTGATGGTGGTGAGCGTCATCGCCATCCCCTGGTTCTTCCCGTTCTGACGGGTGAGGGATGAGAGGCGGCCTGCGGGCCGCTTTTTCATGGCCGGATGGGAGATGGCGGGAGTGGAGGCGTCGCCGAGCAGTCGTTGGCGGGCATGGGCTGAGCGCGGTGGCATGAAGCGGGTTGCCGGAAGACGGGCACAAAAAAACCAGCCTGAGCTGGTCTGTTTGGTACTGCTATCAATGGTGCGGAAGGAGAGACTCGAACTCTCACGCCTAAGCGCCAGAACCTAAATCTGGTGCGTCTACCAATTTCGCCACTTCCGCAAAATTAATGGTGGCTATGACGGGATTCGAACCTGTGACCCCCGCATTATGAGTGCGATGCTCTAACCAACTGAGCTACATAGCCGTTGTCATCGACCACCGGAGTGGAAGAGAACAGAAAAATGGCTGGGGTACTAGGATTCGAACCTAGGGATGGCGAGATCAAAACCCGCTGCCTTACCGCTTGGCGATACCCCAACAACGCTCTTCAACCATCACGAATGACAGACAAAGAACTTTAAAAATGGCTGGGGCACTAGGATATGAACCTAGGCACATTGACGAGATCGAAATCTCTCAACGCGTTCCTCAGCTTGCTACCGACAAATGAACATCGATAACCAAAAATAATGGCTGGGGTACTAGGATTCGAACCTAGGGATGGCGAGATCAAAACCCGCTGCCTTACCGCTTGGCGATACCCCAACAGAATAATGGTGGCTATGACGGGATTCGAACCTGTGACCC
Organism: Aeromonas intestinalis; assembly: GCF_054052485.1. NCBI lineage: Bacteria > Pseudomonadati > Pseudomonadota > Gammaproteobacteria > Aeromonadales > Aeromonadaceae > Aeromonas > Aeromonas intestinalis. The sequence continues at coordinate 489,541 of NZ_JBSTYK010000001.1, read as the reverse complement.
CCGCATTATGAGTGCGATGCTCTAACCAACTGAGCTACATAGCCGTTGTCATCGACCACCGGAGTGGAAGAGAACAGAAAAATGGCTGGGGTACTAGGATTCGAACCTAGGGATGGCGAGATCAAAACCCGCTGCCTTACCGCTTGGCGATACCCCAACAGCGATGCCCGACAGAGACTGTCCAACATCTTTAAAAATGGCTGGGTCACCAGGATAGGAACCTGGTGCACATTGACGAGATCGAAATCTCTCAATGCTTTCCTCAGCTTGCTACCGACGGATAAACATCGATAACCAGAAATAATGGCTGGGGTACTAGGATTCGAACCTAGGGATGGCGAGATCAAAACCCGCTGCCTTACCGCTTGGCGATACCCCAACTGAGATGGTGGCTATGACGGGATTCGAACCTGTGACCCCCGCATTATGAGTGCGATGCTCTAACCAACTGAGCTACATAGCCAACCTTGCGTCCAGTGAGTCGTTGCCTCATCACTGTGCGGCCGGAATTATGCGTATCTGGCTCTGGGGCGTCAACCCTTTTTTCCCCTGAAAAACGCAAAAGCAGTGTGTTTGGCGACTTCTTCGCCCGTATTGAACAAAACCCCAACAATTCGCGGATCTTGGCGACCGGCAAGGTGTGCAAAGAGGGGAAATCAGGGGGCGGGCTGGCCCGTTTCGCGAAGGCCAGGTCCGCGTCACAAAGGTGATAACCTGCGCAGTCTGGCGATTAAATATCATCTAAAATCAGCTTGTTGCTTTATTCGACAATCATTTTTGGCCCTTCATCCTCTGTCGCTTTGTACGGCCTCGCCGTTTCGCAGGCAAGCCCCGACGGATGATGAGAAGGCGTCCGGCTCGGCGGAGTCAAACTCCCATAAGATGAGGTATTCGCTTGTACGACTGCGCCCCTGGATTGAAGAGGTCTGACTCTCTGCCGCCTGCGGGGGGCCGCGCTTTGCGGCCGGGATCTGGCGCCACTCTCCTGTGCGTGAGCCTCCTGTGCGCCAGCCTGCTGATGCTGCTGGCGCCAGGGTCATCCCTGGCCGTCGGGCGTGTGCCCGAGCCCCGGGCCGTGGACGACGCGGACAAGGAGTCGACAGCGAAACAGAAGGAGGCGGGAGCGGAGACGGCCAGTACCGATGCGCCATCGCTGATCCGTGGCGACGATGGCAAGCTGGATGTGAGCCGCTTCATCGATCAGGCCTATGGCTTCATGCCGGTGGTGATCCCCATCACCGAACCGGCCCTGGGGCTGGGGGCGGTGGGGGCCCTGGCCTTCATCGACAAACCCGCCCCGGGCAGCGGCTTCAATCGCCCGAATATCACCCTGGTCGGGGGGCTTGGCACCGATCAGGGAACCCGCGGCTATTTTGGCGGCGACCTGCGTTACTGGCTGGACAATCGCCTGAATACCCACGTGGGCGCCATCAAGACCAGCCTGAACCTCGACTACTACGGGGGTGGGCGAGGAGACAGGACGCCCAGATCCTACGCCTATACCCTGGATCTCACCGGCGGCATGGTGCGGGGGCGCTATCGACTGGGGGAGAGCGACAACTGGCTGGGGATGAATTACCTGTTCGCCAATACCCGGGCCACCTTCGACTCACCCATGGCATGGTTGCAAAGCGATCGTGAGCAGCGCATCAGCGGCCTCGGGGCCAGTTTCACCCACGACAGCCGGGACAACATGTTCACCCCGAGGGCGGGCAGCTATCTGGAGGCCAGCGCCACCCGCTTCGCCCGCGGCCTTGGCAGTGACATCGACTTTACCCGCTATGGCCTGACCGCCATTCAATACCTCCCTCTGGCGCACAACGCCAGTCTCGGGATCAACGGCTCCCTGAGCGGCAATGCCGGTGATACCCCCTTCTATATGTCCCCTTATGTCTCCCTGCGCGGGGTGCCGGCCATGCGCTATCAGGGGCAGCGGGTGGCACAGGTGGAAGCCGAGCTGCTGTGGTCCATCTGGGATCGCTACAGCCTGGTGGGCTTTGGCGGGGTGGGGAAGGGGTTTGGCGACTCAGGCAGCGCCCTGTTCGACGAGCGCAGCGTGGCGGCGGGAGGCGTCGGCGTGCGCTACGAGATTGCGCGAAAATATGGTCTGCACATGGGACTGGATCTGGCCTGGAGCCGGGAGGGGGGCGCCGTCTACGTGCAATTTGGCAGCGCCTGGATGCGACCATGAGGGCGGGATGATGAATGCCCTGTCATTTTGACAGCACATTGAACTGAAATGATGTGGCTTTTATGTATAGTCGTGTTGAAAGTATTCAGATGACATCAGTTGCGAGCGTCTAAATGGCAAGGTGGCAGCGTTTTATCCTGCCATAAAAAAGCCCGTCCAGAGATGGACGGGCTTTTTACCGCTCGAAGGGGCAGACCAGCCTGGCGATGCCCCTTGGGATGGCGCTGTCGTCAGACGTTGAACAGGAAGTTCATGATGTCGCCATCCTTGACGATGTAGTCCTTCCCTTCGGCGCGCATCTTGCCCGCTTCCTTGGCGCCTTGCTCACCCTTGTAGGTGATGAAGTCGTCGAAGGCGATGGTCTGGGCACGGATGAAGCCCTTCTCGAAGTCGGTGTGGATCTTGCCAGCGGCCTGCGGCGCAGTGGCACCGACCGGAATGGTCCAGGCGCGCACTTCCTTCACCCCGGCGGTGAAGTAGGTCTGCAGGTTCAGCAGCTCGTAACCGGAGCGGATCACCCGGTTCAGACCTGGCTCCTCGATGCCCAGATCCGCCATGAATTCGGCGCGGTCGGCATCGTCCAGCTCGGCGATGTCCGCCTCGATGGCGCAGCAGACCACGACCACCACGGCGTTCTCGGCAGTGGCGATTTCACGCACCTTGTCCAGGAAGGGGTTGTTCTCGAAGCCGTCTTCCGCCACGTTGGCGATGTACATGGTGGGCTTCAAGGTCAGGAAGTTGAGGTGGGCAACGGCGGCCAGCTCTTCCTTGTCCAGCTTCATGCCGCGGATCATCTGGCCGTTTTCCAGAGCCACCTTGATCTTTTCAAGGGTCTCCACTTCCAGCTTGGCATCCTTGTCGCCACCCTTGGCGCGCTTGGACTGACGGTGGATGGCGCGCTCGCAGGCGTCCAGGTCAGACAGGGCCAGCTCGGTATTGATCACCTCGATGTCATCGGCCGGGGAGACCTTGCCCGCGACGTGGATGATGTTCTCGTCTTCGAAGCAGCGCACCACGTGGCCGATGGCTTCGGTTTCGCGGATGTTTGCCAGGAACTGGTTGCCCAGACCCTCACCCTTGGAGGCGCCCGCCACCAGGCCGGCGATGTCCACGAATTCCATGGTGGTCGGCACCACGCGCTGGGGGTTGATGATGGCCGCCAGGGCGTCGAGACGGGGATCCGGCATGGGGACCACACCCGTGTTCGGTTCAATGGTGCAGAACGGGAAGTTGGCGGCTTCGATGCCGGCCTTGGTCAGCGCATTGAACAGGGTGGATTTGCCTACATTGGGCAGGCCCACGATACCGCATTTAAAACCCATGGATTGTTACCTTACGTGATGGATGCTGTGTGAGGGCCGCAGAACCTGCTCACGCTCTTACTGCGAGGCCGTGATCAAGGCTCATGTGCTGCTCGGAATCCTCACGTATATCTATACGCTCCGGTTCCTGTGCTGCGCTTCACCTTGCTGACAACCTCTCGTGACAGAGAGTGAACAGATTCTTAGGCAGCCCTGTCATATTGTGTGACCCTGGCACTTGCCAGGTATCCGTATTCAGACTTTCTCGGCCTTGAAGCTGTGCAAGCGGTTCATGGCCTTGGTCATGTCTTGTTTGAACAGGATGTCGGTGGCGCGCAGGGACTCGTCCAGTGCGGCTTCGATCAGGTTCTGTTCACTGCTGGGGGCCTTGGTCAGCACGAAGCCGGCCACCAGATCCTTGGCGCCGGGGTGACCTATCCCCAGACGCAGGCGGAAGAAGTTATTGTTGTTGCCCATCCTGGCGATGATGTCCTTGAGGCCGTTGTGACCGCCGTGACCGCCCCCCTGCTTGAACTTGGCGATGCCGGGAGGCAGGTCCAGTTCGTCGTGGGCCACCAGGATCTCTTCCGGGGCTATCTGGTAGAAGCGCGCCAGCGCCGCCACGGCCTTGCCGGAGAGGTTCATATAGGTGTTCGGGATGAGCAGGCGCACATCCTGCCCTTCCACCAGGATGCGGGCGGTGTGGCCGAAGAACTTGGGCTCTTCGCGCAGGCTGACGTTGTGCCAGCGGGCCAGCTGCTCCACATACCAGGCCCCCGCGTTGTGGCGGGTCTTGGCGTATTCGGGGCCGGGGTTACCCAGCCCGACAATCAGTTTGATTTGATGCGTCACGCTTGATGTCTTCACTCGCTGGTTGCACTGCTGGTCACCATCAACCGATGGCCCAGGGCAATGGGACGCAATATTCTAGCCGCCGAGTGGCGATCACTCAACCAAAGTGCGGACTTGCGGGGGATTTAGGGCGAAGCCGCTGGCAAACGGGCCCTGCCGGGCCCGTGTCGCTTGGCGCCTGTGAGCATCATCGGGCTCGCAGCAGGGTGACTGTCTCCTCGCCGAGCGCCGTCAGGGTCGGCCGCTGCTCCTTCACGTATTGCACGAAGGAGGCCGCATCCGTGCCGCAATCCACGTTGCTGGCCTTGCAATCCAAATCCTGACCCTCGCCGTAGCGGGCACTGAGCAGAGAGCCCGTTTGCTCCACGCGCAGCACGGGGAAGGGGGTGAGCTTGCCATCGACCCAGGCAATGTCCACCCGCTCGGCCTGCTGCGCCTGGGCGCGAGCCAGGGCCTGCCAGCCGTCGTTGCCATTGGCGCTGTAGGCATTGGTCACCACCTTGTAGCGCTGGCTATCCACGACATTCTGCCACTGGCCATCGACGCCCTGCCATTGCAGCTGGGTCAGATTGCCTTGTTTGCCCGCCACCGTTTCGGTGAAGGTGTAGCGCAGGTGCCCGCCATAGGGGAACTTGCCGGCGTGGGCGCTGGGGGCCAGGGTGGCGGTGATGGTCTCGGTCAAGAGGGCCCGCACGTCGGCGCCGGAGAGGGTCAGCACGCTGAGGGGGTTCTTGAACGGCAGCAGGGTGAGGGCGGGATCCCCTTGTCGCAGCTCACCGGCGGGCAGGTCGGCGCGCACGCCCCCCACCGCCAGCAGGGCGAAATCCACCGGGCCGCCGGTCAGGGCCTGCACCGCCGGGGTGTTGGCCCAATAGTATTGCCCCTCGGCCACCAGGGGGGCGACGTCCGAGCCGTGGCGGTCGCTGCCGTTGTCACCGGGGCGGCGGGCATTTTGCAGTGCCGCCGGCAGGGTGGCGATGACGGGGCCGAACGCCTTGTCCAGGGCCGGTTTGAAGTGGCTGTCGATGAGGCCGCGCAGGCGCGGATCCTCGTCTACCGCCACCAGGTTGGGCTGGGCGTCGATAAACTTGCTCGCCTGCTGGCCGCGCTTCTTGTCGAGTGGCTGCTGGCGAGCGGGATCTGCGAAGAAGTCGCGACTCGCCAGCAGCTGGTTCTGACCCTGGCAGCCGATCACCCGGCCCTGACCGTCGAAGCTGATGCGGGCCAGACCGATGGCCTGGGCGTAGGAGCCTGCCTGCACCACGCAGGTGAGGCCGACGCCATCCGGGTTGGTGACCAGGGCCGCGTATTCCCCGGTGTTGCCCCAGCCGATGTTGGTGAAGTCGCCGAGCAGACTGTGGGAGTGGCCGCCGACGATGGCGTCCAGCCCGTTCACCTCGGCGGCGAGCGCCAGATCCCGGGCATTGCCGATGTGGGTCAGGGCGACGATCTGGTGGATCCCCCTGGCTTGCAGCAGATCCACCGTGGCCTGAGCCGCCTCGACCTCCTTGCGAAAATGGAGCTTGCCGACGTTGGGGGAGATGTTGGCCATGTCTTCCAGCACCAGCCCCATGACGGCGACCAGCTGCTTGCCCTGGGGCAGGTGGTCGAGATCCGGGACCGGGCTCTTCTGATGGCCTTCAAAGGCATAGACCACGAAGGGCTTGAGGTTGTCGGCCCGGGCGAGATCCTCGTCATCGCTGGCATCCAGGTTGGCGGCCAGCACCGGGAAGTTGACCCCCTGAATGAAGCGGGCCAGCTTCTGGTTGTCGAGATCGAACTCGTGGTTGCCAAGGGCCATGGCATCGAGGCCGAACTGGCTCAGCAGCTCGGCGTTCGCCATCCCCTCGTTGAGTTTGAAGTAGCCGCTGCCCTGCCAGGCGTCGCCGCCGTGCAGCAGCAACAGGGGTTCATTCTTGGCCAGCGCCTCGGCCTGGTAGGCCTTGGCCATGGTGAGCAGGCGCGGGTAGCCACCGATGCGGGTATAGAGGGTATCTTCCTCGGCTGACTTGCCGAAGATGGCCCCCTTGAACTCGGCATTGACCGGATCGAACTGGGAGTGGGTGTCGTTCATGTGCGCCAGGGTGAGAGAGAAGGGCGTGCTCTCCTTATCGGACAGGCAGGCGGAAAGCAGGGCGCAGAGCGGGAAAACGAATAGGAGACGGGGGCACTTCATGGACAATCCTTAACCTGCGGGGCAGGGCAATACCGGGGAGCTAAAAAGACAAAAACCGCCAGTTGGCGGTTTTTGTCACAACGGGGTCTATCAATGCTCAAACATGGCAGAGATGGACTCCTCGTTGCTGATACGGCGAATGGCTTCGGCCAGCACGGTGGACAGGGTCAGTTGCTTGACCTTGCCGACGGCTTTCATCTCGGCGGTGAGCGGGATGGAGTCGGTGATGATCAGCTCATCGATGACCGAATTCTTGATGTTTTCCACGGCGGAGCCGGAGAAGACCGGGTGGGTCGCATAGGCGAACACACGCTTGGCGCCACGCTCTTTCAGCGCTTCGGCCGCCTTGCACAGGGTGCCACCGGTATCGATCATGTCATCGACGATGATGCAGTCGCGACCGGCCACGTCACCGATCAGGTGCATGACCTGGGAGACGTTCGGGCGGGGACGACGCTTGTCGATGATGGCGATGTCGGTGTCATCCAGCAGCTTGGCGATGGCACGGGCACGCACCACGCCGCCGATGTCCGGCGATACAACCACGGGGGATTCGAGATTCTTGGACATCATGTCTTCGAGCAGCACGGGGCTGCCGAACACGTTGTCTACCGGGACATCGAAGAAGCCCTGGATCTGCTCGGCATGCAGGTCAACGGTCAGCACACGGTCCACACCCACGCTGGAGAGGAAGTCGGCGACGACCTTGGCGGTGATGGGTACACGGGCGGAACGGACGCGGCGGTCCTGACGGGCATAACCAAAGTAGGGGATAACGGCAGTGATACGGCCAGCTGAAGCACGACGCAGTGCATCCACCATGACGATCAATTCCATCAGATTGTCATTGGTCGGGGCACAGGTGGATTGAATGATGAAGATATCGCCACCACGTACATTCTCGTTGATCTGTACGCTGATCTCACCGTCGCTAAAGCGACCTACGGCAGCGTTGCCGAGTTTGATAAACAGGCGATCTGCGATCTTCTGGGCTAGTTCCGGCGTTGCGTTACCAGCAAACAGCTTCATGTCAGGCACGGTTTGAAACCTCGGGGTTGCATCCAGTTTGTGGAGGGTCTGTTTGGACCCATATCGTTCTTTGGCAAACGATTCATAGCGATGACGGGCGAGGTCACCACAGGTTGTCAGCGGTCGGGATTGCAGTCAGCTATCGGTGATGGGAGGTCATCAAGGCGAAAACGGGGCGTTTGACGAGAATGCACTCTTCACACTTCCCGGATCGTCATCGATTGCCTGTCTCATTCACCAAGAGAATGGCTGGGGTACTAGGATTCGAACCTAGGGATGGCGAGATCAAAACCCGCTGCCTTACCGCTTGGCGATACCCCAATCACTGACTTGTTGCAAAGTGGCGAAGAGTGGTGATATGTTCTCGCCCTTGGCGACAAACCCATCCCAGCCTTCCGGCACCTTTGCCAACACCTTCCGAGCAGCCTTTTCGTCTTCAAATTGAGCAAAGACGCAGGCTCCAGTGCCCGTCATTCTTGACGGCGCGTATTCTAGCAACCAGCCGAGCGCATTGGCAACCTCGGGGTGGCGCTTTTTCACCAGCGACTCGCAATCGTTTTTCCACTCCCCGCCCAGCAGGTTGTGCAATGCCATCTTGGGGGTATTTCTCGGCAGGTCCGGATCCTGGAAGACGGCGGCCGTCGCCACATGGCAATCGGGTTTGAGCACCAGATACCAGGCGCTCGGTACCTCGACCGGTTGCAGTTGCTCACCCACCCCCTCCGCGAAGGCGGCTCGCCCACGCACGAACACCGGCACGTCGGCCCCGAGCTGCACGCCAAGCTCCGCCAGCTCATCCTCGCCAAGCCCCGCCTGCCACAAATGGTTCAATGCGACGAGAGTGGTGGCCGCATCGGACGAGCCACCGCCGATGCCACCCCCCATGGGCAGCACCTTCTCCAGCCGGATATGGGCCCCCTGCGGACTTGGCAACCGCGCCTGCAACAGGCGGGCGGCACGGATGATGAGGTTCTGCTCATCGGGCACCCCCGGGATGGCGGGGCTCAGGGTGAGCAGACTGGTGCCCTCGAGGGGCTCGAACGTCAGCCAGTCGCCGTGACTGAGGAAGATAAACAGGGTCTGCAGCTCGTGATAACCGTCAGCACGGCGGCCATTGACGTGCAGGAAGAGATTCAGCTTGGCGGGAGCGGGCCAGCGGATGGCCTGGTGTCGGGATGGCTGCTCCATCATGGCACCAGGTTCCACTGGTTGATCTGCAGCTTGAGGCGGCTGCCCTGACCGGTCATGGTCAGCAGGTGGGGCAGGCGATAGCCGGCCTGATCCCGATAGTCGCCGTAGACGATCTGCCACTGGCCGTCCCGCACCGAGGCCAGGCTGGCGTCGGGGTTGAGTTCGAACTCGGCCTGACCGGGCAGCCCCTTGATCCACTCGGGCAGCCCTTTCACCGGGATGTTCCAGCCGGTGAGCTGGTAGACAAGCGCTTCGGCATCCTCGCTGCGATGGGTCTTGCCGTCGTTGTCGATGAGGGTCACCTCGCCCCGGGTGCGGGAGAGCTCCAGGATATGGGTGCCGATAATGCTGCTGAGATTGAGGCGATAGTCCTCCCCGTCCTGCTGCCAGTTGAGGCGGGCGCTGCCTTTCTGCTGGGGGGTGATGATGGCCATCTTGCCAGACAACTGCCAGTGATCGAGGCGCTCGAGGCGGGCCCGCTCCTGCTGCCAGTTGACCTGATCCCGCTGGGGGGAGGTGGTGGTACAGCCAGCCAGCACCAGCAGGCAGGCGAGAGAGAAGATGCGCAAGAACAAGGTCAGGCTCCGGACAAGGAATTTGCCACAGTATAAGGGGCGGCCGTATCGCTTTTAAAGACTTACCCTTTCTCGTACAATTGACGGCCTTTACACCCTGTGCACGAAATGATCGCCACCCACTCATGAGTCTGCTTGCCCTCGGAATCAACCACAACACCGCCAGTGTCGCCTTGCGGGAGCGGGTCGCCTTTGGCCCGGACTGCATCGATCGCGCCCTGCGTGAGCTGGTGGATCAGCCCGGCGTCAGCGAGGCGGTGATCGTCTCCACCTGCAATCGCACCGAGCTCTATTGCAGCCTGGAGCAGGGAGAGGGGGAGCAGGTGCTGCACTGGTTGCAGCGCTTCCATCAGCTGGATGCGGCCGAGGTGGTCTCCGCCATCTACCGCCACCAGGATGAGGAGGCGGTACGTCACCTGATGCGGGTCGCCTGCGGCCTCGACTCCCTGGTGCTGGGGGAGCCCCAGATCCTGGGGCAGATCAAGCAGTCCTATGCCCATGCCCAGCAAGCCGAGGCGGTTAAAGGCTCGCTGGAGCGACTGTTCCAGAAATCCTTCTCCGTGGCCAAACGGGTGCGCACCGATACCGAGATCGGCGCCAGCGCCGTGTCGGTGGCCTTCGCCGCCGTGAGTCTGGGACGGCGCATCTTCTCCGATCTTTCCCAGACCAAGGTGCTGCTGGTCGGGGCGGGCGAGACCATCGAACTGGTGGCCCGCCATCTGCGCGAGCAGAACGTCACCCAGATGATGGTGGCGAACCGCACCCTGCAGCGGGCCCAACTGCTGGCCGAGGAGTTCGGCGCCCAGGTGATGACCCTGGAGGAGATCCCGGACTACCTGCACGAGGCGGACATCGTCATCAGTTCCACTGCCAGCCCCTTGCCCATCATCGGCAAAGGCATGGTGGAGCGGGCCCTCAAGGCGCGCCGCTTCAAGCCCATGTTCCTGGTGGATATCGCCGTGCCGCGGGATATCGAGGCGGAAGTGGACGAGCTGCCGGATGCCTATCTCTACACGGTGGACGACCTGCAGGGGATCATCGAGCAGAACCTCGAGACCCGCAAACGGGCCGCCGCCGAGGCCGAGCTCATCGTGCAGGAAGAGCGTGACGACTTCATGGGCTGGTATCGCAGCCTGCACTCGGTGGATCTCATCCGCGATTATCGCCACCAGTCCCAACAGGTGGCCGACGAGGAGCTGCAACGGGCCCTGCTGGCGCTGCAGCAAGGTGAAAATGCCGAGCAGGCCCTCAAGGCCATGGCGCACCGCCTCACCAACAAGTTGATCCACGCCCCGACCCAGGCCCTGCGCCAGGCAGCCGCCCAGGGGGATGTCCACAAGCTGTCCCAGCTGCGTCAGGTGCTGGGATTGTCACAAGAGTCATAGTTGCGGGCTGGCCAGCCGGCCGTCCCGTCCTCCATCGAGAAACCGAGATTTATGAATCCGTCATTGATCAGAAAGCTGGAAGGCCTCATCGAGCGCCACGAAGAAGTACAGGCCCTGCTCGGCGAACCCGGCGTGGCCTCGGATCAGGACAGATACCGTGCCCTGACCCGGGAATATGCCCAGCTCGAAGACATCGTTCACGCCTTCCAGCGCTTCCGCCAGGCCGAAGAGGATCTGGAGACCACCAAGCTGATGCTGGAGGAGGATGACGCCGATCTGCGGGAGATGGCCCAGGAGGAGCTGCCGCTCGCCAAGGCCGCCTTCGAGGAGCAGGAGCAGGCACTGCAGGTGATGCTGTTGCCCAAGGATCCCAAGGATGACAACAACTGTTATCTGGAGATCCGGGCCGGCGCCGGTGGCGACGAGGCGGCCATCTTCGCGGGGGACTTGTTCCGCATGTATTCCCGCTACGCCGAACGCCAGGGCTGGCGCGTCTCCATCGTCAGCTGCAACGACGGCGAGCACGGCGGCTACAAGGAGGTGATCGCCAAGGTAGATGGCGAGCGCGTCTACGGTCGCCTCAAGTTCGAGTCCGGCGGTCACCGGGTGCAGCGGGTGCCGGAAACCGAATCCCAGGGCCGGGTGCACACCTCCGCCTGTACCGTCGCCGTGCTGCCGGAAGTGCCGGAAGCAGAGCAGATCGAGATCAATCCGTCCGAGCTGAAGATAGACACCTTCCGCGCCTCCGGGGCCGGTGGTCAGCACGTCAACAAGACCGACTCCGCCATCCGCATCACCCACCTGCCCACCGGGCTGGTGGTGGAGTGCCAGGATGAGCGCTCCCAGCACAAGAACCGCGCCAAGGCGATGTCGGTGCTCTCTGCCCGTCTGCAGGCGGCCGAGGATGAGCGCCACCGCGCCGCCGAGCAGAGCACCCGTCGCAACCTGGTGGGCTCCGGTGATCGCTCCGAGCGCATCCGTACCTACAACTACCCCCAGGGACGTCTCTCCGAACACCGCATCAATCTCACCTTGTACCGGCTTGGGGAGATCCTGGAGGGGGATCTGGACTGCGTCATCACCCCCCTGGTGCAGGAGTATCAGGCGGATCAGCTTGCCTCTCTGGCAGACAACGGCTGATGCAAATTCAGCAGGCGAGAACCCACATAATGACGGTATTGGCCGGGGGCGAATCCCCCCGTGCCGATGCCGATGCGCTGCTCTGTCACCTGCTGGGGTGCCGGCGCAGCTACCTGATGACCTGGCCGGAGCGTGAGCTTGATGCCGATCAGCAGGTAACCCTGCAAAGTTGGCTGGAACGGCGCCTGGCCGGGGAGCCCATCGCCCATCTCGTCGGCGAGCGGGAGTTCTGGTCCCTGCCGCTGAAGGTGAGCCCGGCGACCCTGATCCCGCGCCCGGACACCGAGGTGCTGGTGGAGCAGGCGCTGGCCCGCCTGCCGGCAAGCCCCTGCGCCGTGCTGGATCTCGGCACCGGCACCGGCGCCATCGCCTTGGCGCTCAAGTCAGAGCGGCCCGATGCCGATGTCTGGGCGGTGGACAGAATGCCGGAGGCGGCAGCCCTGGCCCGCCACAACAGTGCGGCCCTGGGGCTGTCCATCCAGGTGCGCGACGGCAGCTGGTTCGAGCCGCTGCAAGAGGCGCCGCCCTTTGCCATGATCGTCTCCAACCCCCCCTATATCGACGGGGCGGATCCCCATCTCGATGAAGGGGACGTACGCTTCGAACCCCGCTCCGCCCTGGTGGCGGACGAGCAGGGGTTGGCGGATATTCGCCTCATCGTGGCGCAGGCAAGGGCCCATCTGTTGCCCGCTGGCTGGCTCTTGCTGGAACACGGCTGGGAGCAGGGGAACGCAGTGCGTCAACTCCTGCTGCAACAGGGCTACCAGCAGGTAGCCACGGTGCGGGATTACGGGGATAACGACAGGGTGAGCCTGGGGCAGTGGCCCGGCGAAGGGGCACCCGACTCACACATTGGTAAGGAAAAGTGATGTATTTTGCGCTCAAACATCTGCATCTGGTGCTGATCGCGGCGGCGGTGCTGATGTTTATACTGCGGTTTTACTGGGTGCAGACCGGCTCTGGCCGTGCCTACAGCGGTCAGGTCATGAAGCTTGCGGGCTGGTTGAACGGCCTGGTGGTGCTCTCTGGCGTGCTGTTGTGCATGGTGCTGGATCTCAATCCCCTCAACAATGGTACCCCCTGGCTCAGCGAGAAGCTGACCTCAGTCCTGGTGGTGGCGTTCCTGGCCATGATGGCGCTGCGTCTGGCACGCAGCAACGCCATCCGCTGGTTCGCCTTTCTGGGGGCCCTGGGGTGGATCTTCTTTATCGCCAAGCTCGCTGTCCTGAAACAGGCCAGCCTGTTCGGCTAGGAATGACGAAGATGATGCGTGTGGATGAATGGACCGACTTCGAGGCTCATGATCTGGCCGAGCTGGCGCTGTGCGTCAGCGACGAGATCCAGGGCGGTCGTCGGGACGGTGAGGCACAGCTGGCCTGGCTCGACGCCTGGCTCGACGAGGCGATAGCCCCGGGGGACTGCGACGAGGTGCGCCGCCAGCTGCTGGCCGGTTTCTACCAGACCCTGGGCTTTCAGGGGGACTGGCAGGACTATTTCTCGAGCGAAAACTGCGATCTCGCCAAGGTGCTGGCGCGGCGCAAGGGCATCCCGGTGAGCCTGGGCATCCTCATCATCCAGCTGGGCCGCAAGATTGGCCTGGATGTGGAGGGGATCTGCTTCCCCGGCCACTTCCTGGTGAGTTTCGCCGGCAGCGAGGGGGAGGTCTATGTGGACCCCTTCAATGGCGATGAGCTGAGCCTGCATCGCATCGAGCTGCTGCTGCGCGGCGCCCTCGGCAACCTCGCGACCCTGAGCGACGATCTGCTGCAACCCTCCGGCCAGTGGGAGATCATCGAGCGGCTGCTCAACGTCAGCAAGGGGGCCTTGCTGCGGGAGGAGCGGATGACGGAGGCGCTGCGTTGCAGCGAGCTGTTGCTGCGCATGAAGCCGGGTGATCCGCTGGAGACGCGGGATCGGGGCTTCATCTACGAGCAGCTCGACTGCCCCCGCTTCGCCGCCGACGATTTCGAATACTTTATTGAACAATGCCCGGACGATCCCGTGGCCGACGTGTTGAAGACACAGCTGGCCGCCCTGGATCTGAGCCCCAAGCCCCTCCATTGAGCGTGCTTGGCAACTGAAACAGAAACACTCATACACCATGCCTCTTCACCTAAGGAAGCCTGAGATGGAACAGAAAAATATCAAGGTCAACGACATCGACGTGGCCAATGACAAGCCGTTCGTGCTGTTTGGCGGCATGAATGTGCTGGAGTCCCGCGACATGGCGATGGCCGTGTGCGAGAAGTATGTCGAGGTGACCACCAAGCTGGGCATTCCCTTCGTGTTCAAGGCGAGCTGGGACAAGGCGAACCGCTCCTCCATCCACTCCTACCGCGGCCCGGGTCTGGAGGAGGGGATGAAGATCTTCCAGGAACTGAAAGCCACCTTCGGCATGCCGGTCATCTCGGATCTGCACGAAGTGCATCAGGCCAAGCCGGTCGCCGAGGTGGTGGATGTCATCCAGCTGCCCGCCTTCCTGGCGCGCCAGACCGATCTGGTGGAGGCCATGGCCCGCACCGGCAACGTCATCAACATCAAGAAGCCGCAGTTCCTGAGCCCGAGCCAGATGAAGAACATCACCGACAAGTTCGAGGAGTGCGGCAACGATCGCCTGATCCTGTGCGAGCGCGGCGCCAACTTCGGCTACGACAACCTGGTAGTGGACATGCTGGGCCTCGGGGTGATGAAGAAGACCACGGGTGGCTACCCCGTCATCTTCGATGTGACCCACTCCCTGCAGTGCCGGGATCCGCTGGGTGCCGCCTCCGGTGGCCGTCGTGATCAGGTGACCGAGCTGGCCCGTGCCGGCATGGCAGTCGGCCTGGCTGGCCTGTTCATCGAATCCCACCCGGATCCGAAGAGCGCCCGCTGCGATGGCCCGAGCGCCCTGCCGCTGGACAAGCTGGAAGGCTTCCTCAAGCAGATGAAGGCCATCGACGATCTGGTCAAGGGTTTCGAGCCGCTGGATACCTCAGCCTGACGCGCACACCTTGCCGACCAATGCCCCGCCATGCGGGGCATTTTTATATCCGCGTCATATCAAAAACATCCTCATTAAGGTCTTAAATAAATCATTGACCAGGCACTTGGGTGTTTCTGTGGTGTTAATGATGTTAAATATATTGTGTGATTGATGTCCCAAAACTGCTTCTTATAACGTGTGACAGTGCCGCCGTTGGAATGGCGAAATGGCATGAAACGGGCGAGAGGCATTAATTATCTCGCCCCGGATCCTTGCACGCGTTTTTTGCCATCGCCCGTGTCAATTAATTAACAGGACGTTGAGCATGCACAAGAAAATATTAAGCAGCCTCTACTTTCAGGTGATATTGGCCATCACCGTCGGAGTATTGCTGGGACACTTCTATCCGAGCCTGGGCGCCGATATGAAACCCCTTGGCGATGGCTTCGTGAAATTAATCAAGATGATCATCGCCCCGGTGATTTTCTGCACCGTGGTGACCGGGATCGCCGGCATGGAGAGCATGAAGGCGGTCGGCAAGACCGGGGCCATCGCCCTGGTCTACTTCGAGGTGGTGAGCACCCTGGCGCTGGTCATCGGCCTGTGCGTAGTGAATCTGCTGCAGCCCGGGGCCGGCATGAACGTGGATCCGACGTCTCTGGATGCCAGCGCCATCTCGGCCTATGCAGAGCAGGCGAAGTCGCAGGGCATCATTCCCTTCCTGCTGGACGTGATCCCCGCCAGCGTGATCGGTGCCTTCGCCAGCGGCAATATTCTGCAGGTGCTGTTATTTGCGGTGCTGTTTGGCTTCTCTTTGCACCATATCGGCGAGAAGGGAAAACTGATTTTCAATATGGTGGACAGTTTCTCCCAGGTTATTTTCGGGATCATCAACATGATCATGAAATTGGCACCGGTGGGAGCATTTGGCGCCATGGCATTTACCATAGGGAAATATGGCATCGGCTCTCTGGTTCAATTGGGACAATTGATAGCGAGTTTCTATCTGACCTGTTTGCTGTTTATTTTCCTGGTGCTCGGCAGCATTGCCAAAGCCAATGGTTTCAGCATCTTGCGTTTTATCGCCTATATCCGGGAAGAGTTGCTGATCGTGCTCGGCACCTCCTCGTCGGAATCCGTGCTGCCACGCATGCTGGTGAAGATGGAGGCGCTCGGCTGCAAGAAGTCGGTGGTGGGCCTGGTGATCCCGACCGGTTACTCCTTCAACCTGGACGGCACCTCCATCTATTTGACCATGGCGGCGGTGTTCATCGCCCAGGCAACCAATACCCCGCTGGATCTGTTCCACCAGATCACCCTGCTGGTGGTGCTGCTCATCTCCTCCAAGGGGGCGGCCGGGGTTACCGGCAGCGGCTTCATCGTGCTGGCGGCGACCATCTCGGCGGTGGGGCATCTGCCGTTGGCCGGGCTGGCGCTGATCCTCGGGATAGATCGCTTCATGTCGGAGGCGCGGGCCCTGACGAACCTCATTGGCAACGGGGTGGCAACCCTGGTGGTGGCTCGCTATTGCGATCAGCTGGACGAGGGGCAGATGCAGGCGGCGCTGGCCAAGCCTGCTGCGGTACCGGCCGCTACCCCAACGCTCGATCGGCAAGCCTAGGGGCGACGAGGGGCTTTATCGAAACGGGTGTGGATCGCCCATAAAAAAACGGCCCTGATGGGCCGTTTTTCATGGTCACTTGACCGCAGAGGCTATTACAGGCTCTGGGTGAAGGTACGGGTGACCACGTCACGCTGCTGTTCCGGGGTCAGGGCGTTGAAGCGCACTGCATAGCCGGAGACGCGGATGGTCAGCTGCGGGTATTTTTCCGGGTTGGCGATGGCATCTTCCAGGGTTTCGCGGCGCAGCACGTTGACGTTCAGGTGCTGGCCACCTTCCACCACGGGTTCGGTCTGCACCGGCAGTTCACGGTATTCGAATTGACCCAGGTCAGACAGGGACACTTCCTGGTCGGCGGTGAAGCTGTCGCCCTTGGCGCAGATGCAACGGGCCTGTTGCTTCTCTTCGTCCAGCAGCCAGAAAGAGTTCAGCAGAGCGGCGTTGGCGGACTGGGTGATTTGGATGCCCTTGATCATGGTATGACTCCTCATAGGAAGGGGTTTCAATGGTAAGGAGATACCCCTGATGTTTTTAAACCACCTCGGCAGCGGGATGATTTAAAGGGGGCTTGCCTTACACCTTTACTTCGTTGGGGTCATATATACCACGGAGGTAATAATACGAAAATTGATCTAAATCAAAAAATACGTCAATAGCGCCGTGTGAATGATATTAAATAATTGAGTTTAATCAAAAATCTATCATTTTTATGATTTCGTAAGATATATGGATTATGCATTTTATATTTCTCAAATCTAGTAATTTAACTACATCTTTTCGGGTTTTTTGTTGCCGGGATGGCGCCCCATCGGGCAAACACGTGGCCAAGGTGGTCAGGGCGCAGGGATGACAGGGCCTATTTTGGCCAAAATCTATCGATATAAAAGATGGTATCTCTTCTTGTCTATCGTTTAACTGGATGGATTTTGGGGCGAAAGAGAGGCGGATCCCTGTCTGGGCGGGGCCTGTGTTGTCCGGCCACGGTTGCGTCCGCACTCCTTGCCCCCTATTCTGGGCCCCTCGTTGCGTCCGGGGCCTGTGTGTATGCACCGGGCGCCCTGGACCGGGTATTTGGGGTATTGAAGAGGAGAGTGGCGTGCAGACCTGGACTGATGTGATTGGATCCGAGAAGGAGCAGGACTATTTCAAGGCGACCCTGGCGAGCGTCAGGAGTGAGCGGGAGGCGGGCAAGGTGATCTATCCTCCCGCCACCGAGGTATTCAACGCCTTCAAGCTGACCGAGCTGGACCAGGTCAAGGTGGTGATTTTGGGTCAGGATCCCTATCACGGCCCGAACCAGGCCCACGGCCTCTGTTTCTCCGTGCTGCCCGGGGTGCGCACGCCCCCCTCTCTGGTCAACATCTACAAGGAGATGCAGCGGGATCTGCCAGGATTTGTCACGCCCAACCACGGCTTCCTGGAGTCCTGGGCCACACAGGGCGTCCTGCTGCTCAACACCGTGCTGACGGTGCAAGCCGGCATGGCCCACTCCCATGCACATCTGGGCTGGGAGACCTTCACCGACAGAGTCATCGAGCAGGTCAACGCCAGCTGCCAGGGGGTGGTCTTCCTGCTGTGGGGATCCCATGCCCAGAAGAAGGGGCGCTTCATCGACAGGCAGCGCCACCACGTGCTGAGTGCGCCGCACCCGAGCCCGCTCTCCGCCCATCGCGGCTTCATCGGCTGCGGCCACTTCTCCGAGACCAACCGCCTGCTGGATGCGCAGGGCAAGGCGCCCATCGACTGGCTCTCGGTCTGCTCGGCGCCCAGCGCCGGTTGAGGATGGCCACGGGTCTGTGGCGGTGGCCGGGTGGCTTGGCTGACTGGGGGGCTAGACGCCTGGTGTGAGGTCGGGTCAACGAGGGGAATTGTCTGCGCCAGATTTGATTGAGTGCAAAGTTGGCGCAATAAATGACCGTATACTCGAGCAAGAACCTTCATTTACCGAGCGCAAGGAGTGCCCATGTTATCCAGTTTGCACAAGGATCACCTCAACATCGCCAAGCTGCTGCAGCTGCTGAAGTACAAGCTTGTCGCCATTCGCGGCGAGCAGCCCGTCAGCTACTTCCTGATCCGGGACGTGGTGGACTATCTGCGAGAGGTGTCTGACAAGGTCCATCACCCCAAGGAGGACATGATTTACGACTACTACCTGAAGTACAGGGTGGTGGAGGGGGAGGTGGCGAACCGCCTGCATGAGGAGCACGCCAGGCTGATGGAGGCGGGCACTGAGCTAAAAGAGATGGTGGAGATGATCCTGATGGATGCGGTCATCCCGCTGGATCAGTTTACTACCCGCCTGGAGCAGTTCATCGATCAGCAGGAGGCGCACATGAACTATGAGGAGGGGGTTATCTTCCCTCACCTGCGCAGCTCCCTGACCGAGGATGACTGGCGCCACCTGGAGCAGCTTTGGCACAACAAAGCGGACCATGACCCCCTGTTCGGGGCCGAAGTGAGCCAGCACTTCCAGGCCCTGGCCAAGCAGCTCTCCCAGCCGCTCTCATCCTGAGCCCCGCCAGAAACGACAACGCCCCGACTCTTGCGGGGCGTTTTGTTATGGGGTCGCGCTGGCTGCGCGTGGCTCAGAGCTCCAGATCGTCCGAACCTTCATAGGCGATATCGATGGACTGCAACTCCTTTTGCAGGCGGTGCTTGTCTTTGAGCGCCTCGATCTCGCGCCATTTACGTTTTTTTCCCGATGTCCCGCGGCTACGTGAACCCAGCTCAACGACCTCGTCAAAATCGAAGTTGAACATGTCCATGGCTCCCTCCTTGGTTTTATGGTTGTCACCATCCGTATAACACGGTGACATTGAAAATAAAACGTTTTTGTGACGACCTTGTGACAACTGAATAAGGCCCATAAAAAAACCGGGCTGCCCTTGTGGGAGCCCGGTTTTGTTCGGGGATATGCGGCGTCAGTCGTCGAGGGGGTCGCTCTTGTTTTCGGTGTGAAAACAGCGACCTGGCGACGAGCGGGGGACGCGCTCCTCCTTACAGACGACCGGCCAGCATGGTTTCCAGCTTGCCCTGATCGACGGCGAACATGCGGATGCCTTCACCCAGCTTCTCGACCGCCATGGCGTCCTGGTTCAGCTCCCAGCGGAATTCGGCTTCGGTCATGGGGGTCGGTTTGGCCTTGCGCTCGCCGGTGTAGTTCAGCTTGCGAACCACGGTACCTTCGGCCTTGCTCAGCTCTTCCAGCAGGGCCGGGCCAATGGTCAGGCGATCGCAACCAGCCAGCTCCAGGATCTCGCCAGTGTTGCGGAAGCTCGCACCCATCACCACGGTCGGGTAGTCGTGCTGCTTGTAGTAGTCGTAGATGGCGGTGACGGAAACCACGCCCGGATCTTCGCTCGCGGTGTAGTCACGGTTGTGCTTGGCCTTGTACCAGTCGAGGATGCGACCGACGAAGGGGGAGATCAGGAAGGCGCCGGCTTCGGCACAGGCACGGGCCTGGGCGAAGGAGAACAGCAGGGTCAGGTTGCATTGGATGCCTTCCTTCTCCAGCACCTCGGCGGCGCGGATCCCTTCCCAGGTGGAGGCCAGCTTGATCAGGATGCGATCATTGCTGATGCCGGCTTCGTTGTAGAGGCGGATCAGCTTGCGGGCCTTGGCGATGCTGGCCTGGGTATCGAAGGAGAGACGGGCATCCACTTCGGTGGAGATGCGGCCCGGTACGATTTTCAGGACTTCCAGACCGATGTTGACCGCCAGCTTGTCGCCCGCGTCGATGATTTGCTGTGCCTTGTCCTGGCTCTGGGATTTGGCCCAGCTGATGGCGTCGTCGATCAGTGCCGCATACTCGGGGATCTCGGATGCCTTCAACACCAGGGAGGGGTTGGTGGTGGCATCGATGGGCTGGTAGCGCTTGATGGCTTCGATGTCGCCGGTGTCGGCAACTACCGTGGTCAGGGCTTTCAGCTGGGTCAATTTATCGGCCATAGCAAATATCATCTCTTTATGCGGGAGCGATCCCGGGGTGGCGGGCGTGAGACGGCAGCTCTGAAATTAAATTACAGGATATCGACGGCTCAGGCTCAGAAAAGCACGATGGACAGGGCCCATCGCCATTGCCTGCCTAATTAATACGGATGTGGCGCATCCTGCAATAGGGGGGGGTGTATGCTTCTCGCGCAGTTGTGGCAAGCGAGGTTGAAGATGAGTGCTAACCATCTGATTAATGGTAGTTTTAACGAATTTCATCCTGGCGGGTTGCAGGCTGAATAAATGCAAATTTTTTAGTTGATTATCAAATCTGTTAAGTCGATCACATAAATACTTCCATCAACCACTTGAAATTTTACTACGTGTAAAACGTTTTGCGTTACAGCCGGTTTGGCCCACCTCTCTACAGGTAAACGCTTGTCTCCCGCCCACCGGAGCGCAGCTCAGTGCGTCTCTCCCCAAGGGGGAATTGCGACAGGTATCCTTTTGGCGCTAACTTGTCGATGGATGAATTGCACACCAAAATTTGTTGAAAATTTGCGTGCTAAATGAAGCTTTATTGGGTCAAATCGTTCGTTTTTTGTCTTTGTAGTGAACTGAATCACTATTCCGAACCGTCTCCCTATGCTAGATTCCGCCCCTTTAGCGAAAAGCTAATTCCAACATAGACAGAGAGCGGTCAGCGCAGACTGACCATGGATGTGATAACAACAACGAGAGAATTATGGACACCTTGATCGCAATGATTAACGACCTGATGTGGGGAGCCGTGCTCATCTACCTGCTCATCGGGGTCGGGATCTTTTTCACTTTCCACCTGGGGTTTATCCAGGTTCGCCACTTCGGCCACATGTTCTCGGTACTGCGCAACAGCCGTAAATCCGACAAGGCCGGCATCTCCTCCTTCCAAGCCCTGTGCACCAGCCTGGCGGCACGGGTCGGCACCGGCAACCTGGCTGGTGTGGCCGTCGCCATCTATCTGGGTGGCCCTGGCGCCATCTTCTGGATGTGGCTGATCGCCTTCATCGGCATGGCGACCGCCTTCGTGGAGAGCACCCTGGCCCAGCTCTACAAGGTCAAGGATGAGGACGGCAACTACCGTGGCGGCCCGGCCTACTACATGGAGCGCGGCCTTGGCATGCGCTGGATGGGGGTGGTCTTCTCCCTCTGTCTGTTGCTGGCGTTCGGTCTGGTGTTCAACGCGGTGCAGGCCAATTCCATCAGCCTGGCGATGAACGTAGCCTTCGGCATTCCCGACTGGGTGAGCGGTCTGACCCTGGTGGTCCTCTCCGGTCTCATCATCTTCGGCGGCATTCGCGGCATCGCCCGCTTCGCCGAGCTGGTGGTGCCCTTCATGGCGATGGCCTACATCCTGATGGCGCTGTTCGTGGTGGTGATGAACATCACCGAGCTGCCCCATGTGTTCGCCCTCATCATCAAGTCGGCATTTGGCATCGAGCAGGCGGGGTCTGGCGCCATGGGGTATGCGATCTCCCAGGCGATGATCAACGGCATCAAGCGCGGTCTCTTCTCCAACGAGGCGGGCATGGGCTCGGCGCCGAACGCTGCCGCTACCGCCACTCCCTATCCGCCGCACCCGGCCTCCCAGGGCTATGTGCAGATGCTGGGGGTCTTCCTCGACACCATCGTCATCTGTACCTGTACCGCCGCCATCATCCTGATGTCCGGCCAGTTTGAACCGGGCTCCGGGGTGACCGGCGTGGAGCTGACCCAGCGTGCGCTCTCCTCCCAGATCGGGGGCGGTGGCAACATCTTCATCGCCGCGGCCATCTTCTTCTTCGCCTTCACCTCCATCGTCGCGAACTACTCCTACGCCGAGACCAACCTGGTGTTCCTCGAGCACAACCACAAGGGCGGTCTGATGCTGTTCCGCATGTTCGTGCTGGGCATGGTGATGTTCGGTTCCGTGGGCGAGCTGCCGACCGTGTGGGCGCTGGCGGACGTTTCCATGGGGATGATGGCCATCGTCAACCTGGTGGCCATACTGCTGC
This sequence comes from Aeromonas intestinalis, assembly GCF_054052485.1. Taxonomy (NCBI): domain Bacteria; kingdom Pseudomonadati; phylum Pseudomonadota; class Gammaproteobacteria; order Aeromonadales; family Aeromonadaceae; genus Aeromonas; species Aeromonas intestinalis. Next base: position 467,152 of record NZ_JBSTYK010000001.1, on the reverse strand, counting down.
TCTCCGGGGTCGCCATCAAGCTGGCCAAGGATTACAACGATCAGCTCAAGCTGGGCCGGTTGCCGACCTTCGATGCGAACAAGTACCCCGAGCTGCGCAGCCAGCTGGAAGAGGGGATCTGGGACAACCCTCCCAAGAACAAGCAGGCCTGAGTGCCGCGCCGTTCAAAGGCAGAATGAACAAGGGGAGCATTGGCTCCCCTTTTTTATGCTGGCTGGCCGATGGCGACCCCGATCATCATCTTCCCCAGACTTCACAGTGAGCACACTCAACCGGTTTAGGATGGTGTTACTGCCTGCCGTCGAGGCTGCAATCCAAACCGATAGAGAGGAGAAGCGCATGGAACAACGACTGGGGATGAACTGGCTGGCCCTGACCAGCTTGCTGTGGGCCGGTCTGGTTCAGGCTGGCACCGAGCCGGAGGCCCTCAAGGCCTCGGTGGACGAGGCCATAGCGCCGGTGCTTTCACAGTATCGGATCCCGGGAATGGCGGTGGCCCTGCTCAAAGGCGGCCAAACCCATCTCTTCCACTATGGCCTCGCCAACAAGGAGGCGGGTATTCCGGTCGATGAGCAGACCCTGTTCGAGATAGGCTCGGTCAGCAAGACGCTCACCGCGACGCTGGGGGCCTATGGGGTCGTCGGTGGCCATTTTGGCCTGAACGACCCGGTGAGCACGCTCGATCCTGCCCTCAAGGGCAGCGCCTTTGATCGGGTGACCATGGGGCAGCTTGCCACCTACAGCGCCGGCGGCCTGCCCTTGCAATTTCCGGATGAGGTGAACTCAGATGTCAGCATGCAGGCCTACTATCGGCAGTGGTCGCCCGCCTATCCGGCCGGTACCCATCGCCAATATTCCAACCCCAGCATCGGCCTGTTCGGCCATCTGGCGGCCCGCAGCCAGGGGAGCTCCTTCGAGCAACTGATGGAGCAGACCCTGTTACCCCAGCTTGGCCTCAGCCACACCTATCTCAGGGTGCCCGAGACGGCCATGGCGCACTATGCCTTCGGCTATGACAAGGGTGACAAGGCCATCCGGATCAACCCGGGCATGCTGGCCGCCGAGGCTTACGGCATCAAGACCTCGGCGCGGGATCTGCTCCGCTTCGTGGAGGCGAATATGGCCGAGGAAAGCAGGGGCGGGACGAACAAGGCCGGGCAGCCGGGCGAGCGGCTGCAGGCCGCCATTTCCCTGACTCACACCGGGATCTATTCGGTGGGGCCCATGACCCAGGGGCTGGGGTGGGAGATGTATGATTACCCGCTGAGCCTGGAGACCCTGCTGGCTGGCAACAGCAACGACATGGTGTTAAAGCCCCAGCCGGTGACCCCTGTGATCAAGCCCGCTCCGGCGAAGGCGAGTATCCTCTTCAACAAGACGGGCTCCACCAATGGCTTCGGTGCTTACGTGGCCTTCGTACCTGCCAGGGGGATAGGCATCGTCATGCTGGCCAATCGCAACTACCCCAACGAGGTGCGCATCCAGACCGCTTACCGGATACTGCAACAGCTGGACAAGTAGAACGCGCAGACAGGTCCCCTTGGGCGAGCGAAGTGAACACGCTGGCGCCCACGGCAAGGTCCCGCGTGTCAACGGGGCACCTCGAGCCCGTGACCGCCGTGCGGGTCGTGGCGCCGGCATCGCAAAGGGGGAGCCACCGGCTCCCCCTTTGTTTTTCAGCTTCAATTGCGTTGTTGCGTTGTGGTTCAGGTCGGACTGGCCGACGTTGTGCCTATGTGAGAGGCCTGACGGCTGAGGCCGGTTGCCGTGACCTCGGGGCGTTGTGGCCTGGCCCCCAGGTATTGCATGATGCCGGCGGCGGCCTGGCGCCCCTCGGCCATGGCGGTCACCACCAGGTCGGCACCCCGCACGGCGTCGCCCCCGGCGAAGATCTGCGGGTTGCTGGTCTGGAAGGCGAAGGGGGCTGCCTGGGAGGTGGCGATCCTGCCCCAGCGATCGAGACGCACCCTCTGGGCTTCGAGCCAGGGCAATGGATGAGGGTTGAAGCCAAAGGCGATCAGCACCGCATCGGCTGGCATCAGGAACTCTGAGCCCTCGATCACCACGGGACGGCGGCGGCCGGCAGCATCGGGGTCTCCCATGCGGGTGCGCTGCATGCGGATACCACAGACGGCACCCTGTTCATCGGTTTCAATGGCAACAGGCTGCACATTGAACTCGAATTCGGCCCCCTCTTCCCTGGCGTTTTTCACCTCCTTGCGCGAACCCGGCATGTTGGCTTCATCCCGGCGATAGGCGCAGGTGACGCGGGTCGCCCCTTGGCGCAGCGCCGTGCGCACGCAATCCATGGCGGTGTCGCCGCCTCCCAGTACCACCACCTGTTGGCCTGCGAGATCGAGATAGGGTTCGTCTTGGGGCTGGGGCAACTGCATCAGATGACGGGTGCTGGCCATCAGGTAGGGCAGGGCGGCATGGACGCCCGGCGCCTCTTCGTTGGGAAGGTTGCCTTTCATGGCGCTGTAGGTGCCCACGCCGACGAAGACCGCATCGAACTCGCGCAGCAACCGGGTGAGGTGATCGTGACTCACCTCGACGCCCAGCCGAAACTCGACTCCCATCTCCGTCAGTAGCTTGCGGCGGCGGCTCAGCACTCCCTTGTCGAGTTTGAACGCCGGGATGCCGAAGGTGAGCAGGCCGCCTATCTCCGGATGGCGATCAAGCACCACGGGCGAGATGCCGTTGCGCACCAGAATGTCGGCGCACCCCAGCCCGGCAGGCCCAGCCCCTATGATGGCCACCCGCTTGCCGGTCGGTTGCAGATAGGAGAGATCCGGTCGCCAGCCGAGCGCCAGCGCCTGTTCGGTGATATAGCGCTCGAGCGCCCCGACCGTCATGGATCCCGACTCCTCCTTGAGGGTGCAGGCCCCTTCGCACAGGCGATCCTGCGGGCAGATGCGGCCGGTGATCTCGGGCAGGCTGTTGGTCTGGTGGGAGAGCTCCACTGCCTCCAGAATGCGCCCCTCGCGAGCCAGCTCAATCCAGTGGGGGATCCGGTTGTGCAGGGGGCAACGCCATTCGCAGATGCTGTGGTCGCCGCAGCCGAGGCAGCGCTGCCCCTGCTGGCTGGCCTGCTCGGCCGTGTAGGTGGGATAGAGCTCGGTGAAGGTGGTTCGGCGCAGACTGAGGGGGATCTTGGCGGGATCGCAGCGAGGGGCGGTACGCGCCAGCTGGTCGCGCTTGTGGTTAAAGGGGTGGGGTCTTTCCCCGGTGGCGCTGCACTGCTGACGTTGGCGGCGCAGCCGTGCGAGCGCCGCGTCGTCCATCAGCTGCAAGGCCTCGCTCGGGCAGGCCGCCACGCAGGCCGGACCCTGTTCACGCCCCTCGCACAGGTCGCATTTGTGGGCCACATGGCGTTGGCTGCCAGCCTGGGGGGCCATCCGCATGGCACCGAATGGGCAGGCGAGCACACAGCTCTTGCAGCCGATGCAGCGCTCGGGGAGTACCTGAACGCCCCCGTTGCGTTGAATGATGGCCCCGCTGGGGCAAGAGGCGGCGCAGGGAGCCTCGTCACAGTGACGGCAGAGGGCGGCGGTACGCAGCGCCTGATGGCGGATCACCTGAAGGCGCGGGTGAAAGTCGGCGGCAGCGGCGACGTGCTGCTCCCCATTGTGCGCCATCACGCAGGCCACTTCACAGGCGTGGCAGCCGATGCAGCGGCTGGCATCGGCCAGGACAAATTGGTTCATATCTGGATAGGCCTATAAATTAGAAACGCTGTTTTATAGTTTATCCATGATAAAGGAAGGGGAAATGCCAAACCGGGATACAGGCGACAGAATCGTACATGGCGGGAGGTGTGCGACAGGATGCAACACCGGGAGCCTTGGCTCCCGGTATGGTCAGTATTGTTCTTCCATCCAGGCTTCCAGGATGAGCTGGGCGGAGACCCCGTCCACGCTGCCCTTGTCCAGCGCCTTGTAGCCGCCGCGCTCGAACAGGCGGGCACGGGCGTCCGTGGTGGTGAGGCGCTCGTCCTTGAATTCCACCGGCTTGCCGAAGCGGCCGTGCAGGCGATTGCCGAATTTGCGGGCGCGCACCGTGATCTCCTGTTCGGTTCCATCCATGTTGAGCGGCAGACCCACCACCAGCAGGTCTGGCTGCCACTCCTTGAGCAGCTTCTCGATGTCGTCCCAGTTGGGGATGCCGTCGTTGGCCTTGAGGGAACGAAGGGGTTGCGCGGTGCCGGTCAGCTCCTGACCGATGGCGACACCGATACTCTTGGTGCCGTAGTCAAAGCCCATGATGCTGCGTGATGACATGAGAGTCCTCGAAACTGGGGTACATGAAATAGGTGTCCTGACTTCCCTGAAAGCAGAGGGAAGTCAGGACGGCCCGGGGGCTTAGCTGTGTCCCACCTGGCTGGAGAGGTGCAACGGATTGACGCCGATGCTGGCGGCGGCTTGTTGCCAGCGCTGGTGGATGGGGGTGTTGAACACCAGATCCGCGTTGGGGGGGATCACCAGCCAGGCGCCATCCACCAGCTCCTGTTCGAGCTGACCCGCGCTCCAGCCGGCGTAACCCAGGGCCACCAGCCAGTGGCTGGGTGCCTCGTCGGTGCCGAGTGTCTCCAGGATGTCCTTGGAGGTGGTGACCATCATCTCGTCGCTCACTTGCAGGGTGGAGCTGAAACCGGGGCGGAAGCTGTGCAGCACGAAGCCGCGATCCGCATGAACCGGCCCCCCCTGCAGCACCGGCTGCTTCATCTGGGTGGTGTCGGGGGGATTGAGCTTGAGCTTGGTCAGCATGGTATCCAGGGACATGTCGACCGGAATATTGACCACCAGCCCCATGGCCCCCTCGCTGCTGTGCTCGCACAGGTAGACGAGAGAACGTTCGAAGTAGGCATCCGTCAGGCTCGGCATGGCGAGCAGGTAGTGATTTTGCAGTGTTTGCATAGATATCAAATAGTGCAAAGGTATTTGGGGTGATTATGGCAGTTAGGGGCGGTGGGCAAAACCGCTTTTTCACGGCAAGGGCCAGCGTGGCCGAAAGCCTGTGCCTTGGCGCAATGAACACAGGGGCCGCGCGGGCCCCTGTTAGGTGGGAGATCCCTTACTTGCCGAGACGACGCTCGATGGCGTCCATCAGCATGCCGGTGATGGAGACGTCGAAGGCCGCCTCAATTTCGCGGATGCAGGTCGGGCTGGTGACGTTAATCTCGGTCAGTCGATCGCCGATGATATCCAGACCGACGAAGATGAGGCCCTTCTCTTTCAGGGTGGGCCCGACGGCGCGGGCGATGGCCCAGTCCGCCTCGCTCAAGGGGCGCGCCTCGCCGCGACCACCGGCCGCCAGGTTGCCACGGGTCTCCCCTTGCGCCGGGATACGGGCCAGGCAATAGGGCACGGGTTCCCCGTCCACCACCAGCACCCGCTTGTCGCCGTCCTTGATGGCGGGCAGATAGGTCTGGGCCATGCAGTACTGGCTGCCGTGCTCGGTGAGCGTTTCGATGATGACGCCGACGTTGGCATCATCTTCCTTCATGCGGAAGATGGAGGCGCCGCCCATGCCGTCAAGGGGCTTCAAGATCACGTCCTTGTGCTTCGCGTGGAAGGCACGCAGCTTGTCGGCGCGACGGGTCACGAGGGTGGTGGGGGTGTGCTCGGCAAACCAGGCGGTGTAGAGCTTCTCGTTGGCGTCACGCAGGCTCTGGGGCTTGTTGACGATGAGGGTACCCTCGTCCTCGGCCCGCTCCAGCATATAGGTGGCGTAGATGAACTCGGTGTCGAACGGCGGATCCTTGCGCATCAGGATCACGTCCAGGGTGGAGAGGGGCTGATCCACCACCTCGCCCAGTTCGAACCAGTTGGCGTAGTCGTACTGCACCTTGAGGGGGCGCATGGTGCCGAAGGCGCGGCCCGCCTCCATGTAGAGATCCGACATCTCCAGATAGAAGAGCTCGTAGCCGCGTTTTTGTGCCTCTTCGAGCATGGCGAAGCTGGAGTCTTTCTTGATGTTGATGGCCGAAATGGGGTCCATCACGATGCCGAGTTTGATGCTCATCCGAAATTCCTTCTGTGGCTCGATTGGGTTGTAGGGGCGATTAGCGAAGCGTAATCGGCCGTTTGAGGCTGCAATCGTTCGATGATGCCGCCATGCGGCTTATCGACGCTGCCCGATGGCATTAGGCAAGATCGCCAAAGCGGCACTGCAGCGCCGTGATGGCGGTCAGGGCGGCGGTTTCGGTGCGCAGCACCCGTGGCCCCAGCAACATCTCCTTGAATTCTTCCTGCACGGTACGGGCGATCTCATCGCTAGACAAGCCCCCTTCCGGGCCGATCAGCAGGCGCACGCCATGTTCGGGTACCGGCAAGGTGTTGATGCTGTATTCGGCGCGCGGGTGCAGGTTGAGCTTGAGCTCTTTCGTCTCTTCCGCCAGCCAGGCATCCAGCTCCATGGGCATGCGCACCACGGGTACCACGTTGCGGCCGCACTGCTCGCAGGCGCTGATCACCACCTTCTGCCACTGCTCGCGCTTCTTCTCCAGCCGATCCGTCGGCAGCTTGACGCCGCAGCGTTCGGAGAAGAGCGGGGTTATGCAGGTGACGCCGAGCTCCACGGATTTCTGGATGGTGAAGTCCATCTTGTCGCCACGGCTGATGACCTGGCCCAGATGAATGGCAAGCGGCGACTCCACCGACTGGGTCTCGCAGCGGTCGATATGCACTTCCACCGATTTCTTGCCGACGCTGGCGATGGTGGCGGGGTATTGGTGGCCGTCACCATTGAACAGCTCGAGGGGCTGGCCCGGCTGCATGCGCAGCACCCGGCCGATGTGGTTGGCGCCGTCTTCCGACAGGGCCAGGGTCTGACCGACCTGCAGGGAGGCCGGCTCATAGATACGTGGAATGCGCATGCTGTCTATTTGTCTCTTGGCTGACGCTTGAATGGTTCAGTCTGCTGTCAAACAGCCATTTCATGGTTCAAATGAATCAATAAATCATCATCCGGCAGCATGAAACAGGGTGGTCGATGCCGCCTGCCGCCCGCGGGCAGCCGGGCGGGCCCGGTGGGCACCACGGCTGACGAGGGAGGGCCCGGCCCTCCCCGCTAGATGGGGTCATTGGCACTGCTTTTCAATAAAGGGATTGGTATTGCCCTGCAGTTTGCCGATGCGGCGGTTGCGCTCGCACTCCCAGCGATCCGCCGGGTACTGCCTGTCCCAGGCTTCGAACAGTTTACGTTGCTGCGCCGCCAGACGCAGCCCGTACTGCTCCCCCATGTAGAGGTAGGCGCGAGCGATCTGGCCGCGCACCGGCCCCTTGGGCGGCTGCACCTGGCGGGTCTTGAAGTCCACCAGCATCTGGCACTTGCCGTACTGGTTCGGCTTGCCGTTCCAGTCGGAGAAGCCGTAGTTGGCTCTGTCGCCGTTCACCTCGCCGATGGCGGGGAAGAGGTTGTGCATGTCGCCCTCCATCCTGTTGAACTCATCGCTCTTGCCGCAGTTCTTGCGCCCGCCGTCCTGCCAGCACTGCAATTGATGACCGAACTCCCAGGCGGGCACCACGTGCTCCCACTCGATGCGGGCGGCGCGATTGGCCTGCTTGCGGGGCAGGTAGCCACAGCTCTCCCAGTCCGGCGCCATCTTCTTGCCGTTGAACTTGATGTTGCAACCGCAATAGAAGGTGCTGGGATGGCTCTGGTAGAGCTTGACGAGATCCTGCTTGGCGGCGCGGAAGGTCTGGGCTTCCTGGGCCTGGAGCGGGGCGCTGATCAGCAGGGTGAGACCGAGGGAGAGCAGGGGCAGATGAAAAGCAAGCTGGGGGCGAGACATGGGGATCCTTGAAAATGAAACGATGAAGCGACGCCGGGCACCCTATCACAGAGATGCGCCACGGGTTGACTCAATCCGTACCCGGTTGATGTATCAGCGGCTGGCGACAGCGGCGGCAGTGGTAACGGGCCTCCCCGCGCATCACCTTGTTGTGACGGCGAATGGAGAGCCGATGCTGCTGGCAGGCGCAGGCATAGGGCTGGGTATTCTGGTTCAGCACCGTGAGATCGAAGCTGTGGGTGGTTCTGGGTTCGAGGTTGAACACCTCCCGCATCACCGACTGCCACTGGCGGCCGTGGGGCAGCACCCGGCTCTTGCCGCGCCCCTCTCCCCAGAGGGCATAGACCAGCAGGTGCGCCACCTCGTGGGGCACCACCTCGTCCATGAAGGCCTGCTGGTTGGCCTGATAGAGGGCGGGGTTGAAGCGCAGCTCCCAGGTCTGCAGCCGCGCCGACCCCGCCGCCCGGCCCCGCATATTGCAGTGGATGCGCGGGCGCGGAAAGGCACGGCCGAGGCGTGCCTCGGCCTGCGTGAAGCAGGCGTCGACCCGCTCGGCGAGCAGGGCATCGGGGGAGGGGAGGGCCGTCATGGGCAATCCTGTCGGTCGGCGGATAAGCAAAAGGGGAGCCAGGCTCCCCTTTTATCACAGGCTCATGCCTTGGGACATTACAGACCGGCGACGTCGCGCAGCAGGGCGGCCTTGTCGGTCTTCTCCCAGGGGAACTCGTCGCGGCCGAAGTGGCCATAGGCGGCGGTTGCCTGGTAGATGGGACGCTTGAGATCCAGCATCTCGATGAGGCCGTAGGGACGCAGCTCGAAGTGCTCGCGTACCAGCTTCACCAGCAGCTCCTCGGCGACCTTGCCGGTGCCGAAGGTCTCGACGCTGATGGAGGTCGGCTCGGCCACGCCGATGGCGTAGGAGACCTGCACTTCACAGCGATCCGCCAGACCGGCGGCGACGATGTTCTTGGCCACGTAGCGGGCGGCGTAGGCGGCGGAGCGGTCAACCTTGGAGGGGTCTTTGCCGGAGAAGGCGCCACCACCGTGACGGGCCATGCCGCCGTAGGTATCGACGATGATCTTGCGACCAGTCAGACCGCAGTCACCCATGGGGCCGCCGATGACGAAACGGCCGGTCGGGTTGATGAAGAACTTGGTGTCCTTGGTGATCCACTCGGTCGGCAGCACCGGCTTGATGATCTCCTCGCGCACCGCTTCCACCAGATCGGTGTGGCTGATGGAGTCGCAATGCTGGGTGGAGAGCACCACCGCATCCACACCCAGGATCTTGCCAGCGTCGTCGTAGGCGAAGGTCAGCTGGCTCTTGGCATCCGGACGCAGCCACGGCAGGGTGCCGTTCTTGCGTACTTCGGCCTGGCGCTTGACCAGCAGGTGGGAGTAGGTGATGGGTGCTGGCATCAGCACGTCGGTTTCGTTGGTGGCGTAACCGAACATCAGGCCCTGGTCACCGGCGCCTTGCTCGTACGGATCGGTACGGTCAACACCCTGGTTGATGTCCGGGGACTGTTTGCCGATGGCGTTCAGCACGGCGCAGGAGTCGGCGTCGAAGCCCATGTCGGAGTGGGTGTAACCAATCTCGCGCACGGTGTCGCGCACGATCTGCTCGATGTCGACCCAGGCAGAGGTGGTCACTTCACCGGCCACCATCACCATGCCGGTCTTGACCAGGGTCTCACAGGCGACGCGCGCCTTGGTGTCCTGTACCAGGATGGCGTCCAGGACCGCATCGGAGATCTGGTCGGCGATTTTATCGGGATGGCCTTCGGAGACCGACTCGGAAGTAAACAGCTTTGCCATGTTTGGTTCTCAATCGTATGGGGTTATCGCCGCGGCCATAACCGGAAAATGACAGGTAATCTGTAGAGGTATCTACATCTGGACGTCTATTTTAATTAGCCCCATGGGTGATTGCCAGCACTATTTTGGTTTGGCGCCGCCCGAGTCGGCGTCTACCCCATTCGGGGGGAGGGGAGTGTCGGATTGAATCGTTTGCCTGGCCAAGAAAAGCGATTGTGCTCTCAAAGCGGCTTTATTCGCCCAGATAACATTTGCACGCCGCGCGCCCTGCTGGGACAATAACGCGCCTTATTCTTGGTCATCAAATGAAGCAATCGCAGGAGATACAGATGCCTTCTCGTAAAGAGCTTGCCAATGCCATTCGTGCATTGAGTATGGATGCCGTTCAAAAAGCCAACTCCGGTCACCCGGGCGCCCCCATGGGAATGGCAGACATCGCCGAAGTGCTGTGGCGCGGCCACCTCAAGCACAACCCGAACAACCCCAAGTGGGCCGATCGCGACCGTTTCATTCTCTCCAACGGCCACGGTTCCATGCTGCTGTACTCCCTGCTGCACCTCTCCGGTTACGATCTCTCCATCGATGACCTGAAGAACTTCCGTCAACTGCACTCTCGCACCCCGGGTCACCCAGAGTACGGTTATGCGCCTGGCATCGAAACCACCACTGGCCCGCTGGGTCAGGGCATCACCAATGCCGTGGGCATGGCGATCGCCGAGAAGGCCATGAGCGAACAGTTCAACCAGCCGGGTCACGACATTGTCGACCACTACACCTACGCCTTCATGGGCGACGGCTGCCTGATGGAAGGCATCTCCCACGAGGCATGCTCCCTGGCCGGCACCCTGCAGCTCGGCAAGCTGATTGCCTTCTGGGATGACAACGGCATCTCCATCGACGGTCACGTCGAAGGCTGGTTCACCGATGACACCCCCAAGCGCTTCGAAGCCTACGGCTGGCACGTCATTCCGGCCGTGGACGGCCACAGCCCGGAAGCCATCAATGCCGCCATCGAAGCCGCCAAGGCCGAGACCGGCAAGCCGACCCTGATCTGCTGCCGCACCATCATCGGCTACGGTTCCCCGAACAAGTCCGGCTCCCACGATTGCCACGGTTCACCGCTCGGCAACGACGAGATCGCCGCCGCCCGTGCCTTCCTGAAATGGGACCACGCGCCCTTCGTCATCCCGTCTGACATCGCCGCCGAGTGGAATGCCCAGGAGAAAGGCACCAAGTTGGAAGCCGACTGGGCTGCCAAGTTTGCCGCCTATGAAGCCGCGCACCCGACCCTGGCTGCCGAGTTCAAGCGTCGCACCACTGGCGAGCTGCCGGCCAACTGGGCCGCAGAATCCGCCAAGATCATCGAAGCCCTGCAAGCCAACCCGGCCAAGATCGCTACCCGTAAGGCCTCCCAGAATGCCCTGGAAGCCTTCGGCAAGCTGCTGCCCGAGTTCATGGGCGGCTCCGCGGATCTGGCGCCGTCCAACCTGACCATGTGGTCCGGTTCCAAGTCCCTGACCAACGACGACGCCTCCGGCAACTACATCCACTACGGTGTGCGCGAGTTCGGCATGTCCGCCATCATGAACGGCATCGCCCTGCACGGTGGCTTCATTCCGTACGGCGCGACCTTCCTGATGTTCATGGAATACGCTCGCAACGCCCTGCGCATGGCCGCCCTGATGAAGCAGCGCGCCATCTTCGTTTACACCCACGACTCCATCGGTCTGGGTGAAGATGGCCCGACTCACCAGCCGGTCGAGCAGATCGCTTCCCTGCGTCTGACCCCGAACATGAGCACCTGGCGTCCCTGTGACCAGGTGGAGTCCGCAGTAGCCTGGAAGCACGCCATCGAGCGTACCGACGGCCCGACTTCCCTGATCTTCTCCCGCCAGAACCTGGCCCAGATGGATCGTACCGCCCAGCAGCTGGCCGATGTCGCCAAGGGTGGTTATGTGCTGAAGGATTGTGCCGGTACCCCGGAAATCATCCTGATCGCCACCGGTTCCGAAGTGGAGCTGGCCGTGGCCGCCTACGTCGAGCTGACCGCCAAGGGCCGTGCCGTGCGCGTGGTCTCCCTGCCGGCCACTGACGTATTCGACGCCCAATCCGCCGAGTACAAGGAATCCGTGCTGCCGTCCTCCGTCACCAAGCGCGTCGCCATCGAAGCGGGCATCGCCGACTACTGGTACAAGTACGTGGGCCTGAACGGCAAGATCATCGGCATGCACACCTTCGGTGAGTCCGCACCGGCCGAGCTGCTGTTCAAGGAATTCGGCTTTACCGTGGAAAACGTGGTTGCGACCGCTGAATCCCTGTAATCCCTGATTGCTTGGTACTGAACTGAAAAGCGCCTCCCTCGGGAGGCGCTTTTTTATTTAGCTAGCATGAATTCTATTATCTGTACATGTCAGCTATTCAGTGATTTGATCAGTCTTATCAATGTGAGGCTGAAAATGGTAAAGCATGATGAGTAAATATCAACGTTTGGATATACCTAATATCGTTGTATTGGATGCAGCTGAACAGTTTTATCAAAGTGCAAAAATCCTTAAAGATATGCCTCCAGGCTCCGGAGTATTACTGCCAATGCTCACAAATGCAGCACTGGCAATGGAGCTATACATAAAGTCACTAAACACACTGTCAGTTATTGAAAATTATGAAAAATATTCAGATGGTAGTGAAGGCTGTGTGGTTACGGAAAAAACAGGGACACGCGAACACGACTTAAGCGTTATTTTGTCTAATGTCGATAATGCTATTAAAATCAACATTGGTGATTTGTTTAATAATGGAAGGATACAACATTCATTCGATGAATTAATCGAGTTGGTTAAGCCTTACGATAAGCTTTTCGTGAGAAGCCGATATTCATATGAGAAGTTAGGGTTGCCGACCATTAGCATTGCTGAATTGTTCTATTGTATTGAGTCCATTCGTGATTTGGTTGATGAAATAAGTCCAAGTACTGACGAAGATAAAAAATGATATTCTCAGTTGCTATTGAATTTTTAAATAAAAAGACACCGGCTAAGCCGGTGTCTTTTTATCGTTAAAGCAAAGTCTTAAACCTGCGGCGGGGTGCTTTCCGCATTGGACATCACGGCATCCATCTGCACCAGGGCGCCGGCGGGCAACTCGCTCACGCCGATCACGGTGCGGGCGGGGTGATAGCTCGGGAAGTACTGGCTATAGATGGCGTTGACCGCCTCCAGATCCTCGATGTTCTTCACCTGGATATTGACCTTGACGATATCGTCCATCACATGGTTGATGCTCTCGACGATGGCCTTGATATGGCCGAGGCACTGAGCGGTCTGCTCACGGACGCAGCCGGTCAGCACCTTGCCGGTGGCCATATCGAGCGGCAGCTGGCCCGCGATATGGTTGTAGTGGGAGAAGGCGACGGTCTGGGTGTGCAGCGGGCTGCGCGGCGCCTTGTCGGTGTTGCGGGCGCGGATCACCAGGTTGTGTCTGTCTTCCACCAGCTGCGGCGGGGTGCCGTCACCGTGGGAAATGACCGCATCCATCTGCACCAGGGCGCCCATGGGCAGGGCGGAGGCGGCGATCACGCTGCGGGCCGGCAGGTAGGCGACGGCGCGGGCGATGGCGGAGTCCGGGAAGAAGGTGCGGTAGACCTCGTCGACGGCGTCGAGATCCGCGAGGCTCTGCAGGTAGACGGTGACCTTGACGATATCGTCGAACGGCACATCGATGCCTTCAAGCACAGCCTTGATATGGGCCAGGCACTGGGCCGCCTGCGCCTTGATGCCCCCTTCGACCAGCTTGCCCGATGCCATGTCGATGGGCAGCTGGGCGCCGATGTTGTTGTAGTGGGAGAAGGCCACGGTCTGGGTGGAGAGGGCGCACTGCGGCGCCTTGTCGCTGTTGCGGGCGAGTTTCACCAGGGGGCAGGGATCTTGCGGGAAGGTGCCTTCGCCGTTGGAGATGATGGCGTCCATCTGCACCAGGGCATTCATCGGCAGGGCGGCCACGGCGAGCACGGTGCGGGCCGGTACATAGCCTGGGAAGAATTCGCGATAGACGCCATTCACCGCGTCCAGATCCGCCATGTCTTTGAGGAAGAGGGTGACTTTCACCGTGTCATCCATCACATGGCCGATGCTCTCGACGATGGCCTTGATATTGGTGAGGCACTGTCTGGCCTGATCCCTGATATCACCACCGATCATCTTGCCGGTTTGGGGATCGACGGGCAGCTGGGCCGAAATATTGTTGTAGTGGGAGAAGGCCACGGTCTGGGTGTAGGGGCCCAGTTGCTGGGGAGCGTGTTCGGTATTTCTTGCCGCCTTGATAATGATGCCACTCATAGGATGTTCCTCTTCTAAATATTCATTATTGAGATAGGTAGGATCCTGACCAGGGATTGCCGGACGGCGGCCATCCTGGGTCGCCCAATATATCGGCGAGCCCGTTTCGATGAACAACCATCAACGACAACCTTTCCTCGGTTATTGCGGCAATCCACCAGGCAGAGGGATTGGATAAGAGAGGGTTGGTTTGGATTATTTCAGACGGGTGGATTCTAGGAGTGCGTCTGGCCGCGATGCAAACCGGGATCTCAATTCTATGAGATGGCTCAACGCTCTGAAATATCGCCAGATTGCGCATTGATGCACGATAAAAGAGGGTGAAACTCGCCTCAATTAGCATGTTCGACGATGCAGGCCCGCAGGGGCTGGGGTTTCATGCTGTCTTGGTGGCCGGTTTCTGTGAATAACAGGTTAAAAATATTCATGCCCTTGCAGATAATAGAATATATGGTGCATGACTATGCATTTTAGCCATCTGACGGGGGCTATCTCGGCGAGGAGAAATATGCTAGCCAGTCACGGCGTCGCCGTTATCACGCCATGCCCTGAAATAGGATTCACCGCTTCTGCATGAGATATTGATGGATGGCGCGCCAATGCCCGATATTCATCGCCCAATATGGAATATATTTTCCGGCCCGCTGGCCGGATATGACCACGAGATACGAATGCCGAGGATACATGTCCGGGGTTGTCACTTTTCGGCAAGAGGGCAACTGGATCTGGCGTCTGCCATGGCGTATCAATAGAGGCTGCTCCGGTGTGGCTGACATCGGCCACCCGAGTGTTTGCCATCCCTTTGTCAAGGAGTTCATTTCATGGAAATCGTCATCGACAGGCTCGACGGCCCCGAGATAGCCGCTTTTTTGCAGGCCCATCTGGATGACATGCGCGCCGTCTCGCCGCCAGAGAGCAAGCATGCGCTGGATCTCGACGGGCTCAGGGCACCGGCCATCACCTTCTGGTCCGCCTATGACGAGCAGACCCTGGTGGGCTGCGGCGCCATCAAGGAGCTTGACGCCGACGGCGGGGAGATCAAATCCATGCGAGTGCACGGCGCAGCCAGGGGCAGGGGAGTGGGCTCGGCCATCTTGCAGCACCTGATTGCCATCGCGCGGGGCAGGGGCTATCGCACGCTGAAGCTGGAAACCGGCTCCATGGCCTTCTTCACCCCGGCCCATGGCCTCTATCGCAAGCACGGCTTTGTGGACTGCGAGCCCTTTGGGGATTACCAGCCAGATCCCAACAGTCTGTTTATGGCATTAACCATCGAACAGTGACGGTGATGCATGCCATGACACCTGCCATGGTGATGAAAGGCAGTGTTTATCGCTGATGGGGTTCAAAAAATCGATATGAATCGCTCCCTCCTCTATGGCCTCGTCTGGTGGTCGGTGTTGTTGCCCACCGCCCTGATGAGCCCCATTTTTCTGCTGATGGGTTTGGCGGCCCTGCTTGGCATGGGCCGCGAGGGGGGTACCATTTCCCTGCTGCTGGGCGCCGCCTTGCTGCTCGGTTGCCTCGGTTTGTTGACGCTCTCCCGTCTTGACCGTCACTTTCGGCTGGGAGCCCCCCTCGGCCATCTCCGCGGGGCGCTGGCAGGGCTGTTGGCCGGCACGATAGCCTCGCTATCCCTGCTGTGGCTGCTGCCGGGGCAGTGGCTCTCCCTCTGGCCCCTGCTCGTGGTGGCCTATTTCCTCGCTCGCCTGCTGAGGCGCTGACGCTCATCCAGGGTGGCATCCGGGCGTGGCTCCCTTCATCTGATCAGCCCATGGGGGTCAACGGAGCCGCTGCCGGGGCGCGCTCGACAGGCCATCCAGTTCACACTTTTTGACTAAAAAGTTAATAAGTGGCTCAAATGGGAGGGGGATCGCTTTTTGAACTTGTTATTAATCATAATATTAGCTGTGCCGCTAGCACCCCCGACGGGGCGACTGGACGCACAAGTAGAGACTCTCCAGCAGCGGCGCCCGTGATCATCATGAGCTGACTGTGGAGGATTTATGCTGGGTTATATATTGGGTGATATGTACTGTCGAACCTGTACCCTCAGGCCGCCCCCCCGTCTTGGCAAACACTTCCCCCTGGCGCCGGATTACCAGCTGCGTGGCCGTGCCGGTGCCGCCATCATGACCATGGAGACCCTGCTCGATACCCCCTATCCCCAGAAGAAGTACCGATCCCTGGTCTATGGCGCCTTTATCGAGCGTCAGCGCCGCCTGTTTGCCGAACATGTGGTCATCGCCCAGATGGAGGGCAGCCAGGATCTGGAGGTCGCCATCGATCTCTCCTTCATCAGCACGGCGGTGCCCATCGGCCTGCTCGCCATCTCGGAAGAGATTGCCCTGCTGACCACCCCGCGTCCCACCAAAACCCACCCTCACCACGATGTGCTGTGCCAGGTGCTCGACTGCACCGCCATGCTGATGTTCTATGCCAAGGTCATTCGCCAGCGCAACGCCGTGCTGGAGAACATCGGCCACCAGTTTGGCTTTGGACCCGAGCCCGAGCTGGTGGCCCGGGTCGGCAACGGGGGGGAAGCGGACTACGTGGATTTCATGGTCAACATCATGACCTGCATCGCCCATTCGAGCTCCCTCAAAGAGGCGCTGGAGAACGGCATCAAGATGGGGCTGCGCGAGCCCGCCTTCTTCTGCATCGTCGGCGCCCTGGCCAGCACCCTCTGGGGCGTGCCCAAGCCCTGGGCCTATCAGGTGTCCCTGTTTATCCAGCGCCATCATCCCCATTATCTGCAGATCCTGCAGCGGGGTGAGGCCAGAGTCGGCCGCGCCGAGATCAACCTGGTGCCCCCCAAGCCCCCGCTCTGCGCGCCGGTCAAGCGCCAGGTGAGCCGCTTCCTGAGGTGGGCCTTCTAGGGACGCGGAGTGCGCGAGGCGCTCTGATCAGGAGCGCCTCTTGCCAGCCAACGGTGTATCTCACAAGCCGCTCGATGTGTGCCTCCCGCGACTGGATGGAGGGCGTGTCGCTATACCGCCATCGTCGCCGGGAGCGTGTCTGTACGGTGTGATGCGCCCCATAGGGGGCGCAGGGCACTCGAATTTGACCCCGGTCGCTATTTTTCTTCAATGCCCTTGGTAATTTGGCGCCATTCGGTACTATTTGCCGCATGTGACTCGTATGGGTAATGACTGTCTGCTCAGTGCCGATAGGGTCACCCATTCCATCTTCATCAGCGCCGGCGAAATGGTCATCTCAAGACAGGAGACAGATTGCCGTATGCTTTTCGCATCCAGGGGTATTCATCATGGCGTGTGCTATTTCCATCCGGCAGTCAGACAACAGATTGCAGATCAACAACGACGGATATGACCTGAATAAAATAAAGGGAGTTGAGGTGAGGACGCTGAGCTGGAAAGATCATCTGCGCAAGATGGTATTGCTGGGCCTGGTGACCTCCAGCGTGCTCTTCTATTTTATTCCCACCGAAGAGCAGGCAAAGAGTGCGCTGCTCGTCCTCTTTCTACCTCTGGTGGCTTTCGTCGCGGGAGCATTGATGGCACTGCTATCCTGTGCGAAATACGAGTTTCGCATCGAGTTTGCTCACAGCGATGAAACCGGCGTGCAGTGGATCACGGTGGCCAGGAGCCGCCATGACGCCGACTATGACCTCTTCAAGGCACAGGCGATGGAGCTAAAGCGCCTCATCAATATATAAGTGGCAAGGTTTCTCGGCGGCGATCGACCAAGCCCGCAACTCCTATAGGAAGATTGGCCGCCAGCCAGGGCCACGATACTCCCTAAATAACCTTCCGACCGGGATTGAGTCTCGCGGCCGTGCAGGTGGCGCAACTGATGGGGTTGGTCAGCCCAGCACCAGTCCATAAATCATTCCAAAATCACATGTTTTTTATTATTTAAATTCATTTTTTGATGGTAGTAGCACTGCATATACTGTGACCTGCTTCACAATCTCGGGTTTGCAGCGCCTCTCCCCACCCACTGCTTGCCTGAGCCGCCCCGCTGCGGCGTCTTGGTGTTTTGCATGAAGGCGCCCATCACTGGGCAGGGTCAGACCCTGCGCCCATTGCCGATGACGGAGCCTTGCCATGTCCAGTTCCCACTCTGCTGCTCTGATCGTCGAGGGCGGCGCGATGCGCGGCATCTTTGCCAGCGGTGTACTCGATGCCTTCGTCGAAAGCCGGTACTACCCCTTTGATCTGGTGATGGGGGTGTCGGCAGGCGCCACCAACCTGGTCTCCTACCTGAGCGAGCAGCCGCGCCGCAGCCATCACATCATCACAGAGCTGGCCTGCAGCAGTGATTTCCTCGATCCCCTGCGTTTCGTGAAAGGGGGCGACCTGGTGGATATCAGTTGGCTGTGGCACACCAGTCGCCATCGTTTCCCGCTGGATCTCGAGGCTTTCTGCGCTCGCCAGATCGCCTTCTATGCGGTCGCCACCGACGTGAGCACGGGGGCCGCCGCCTACCTGCCGGTGCGACCCGATAACATGGACGAGGTGCTGACCGCCACCTGTGCGCTGCCGGTGGTTCAGCACGGTACGCCCTGTGTCGATGGTCGTCCCATGGCCGATGGCGGGATCAGCGACTCCATCCCTGTGATAGAGGCCTATCGTCGCGGTGTGCGCCGGATGACGGTGGTGTTGTCCGAGCCCTACGGCTATCGCAAGAAGCCCCCCAAATTCTGCTGGATGGTGAAGGCGCTGTTGAAAACCCAACCGGCACTGGCGCAGGCCATGCTGGAGCGGGATCGCTCCTACAACCGTGCTCTGGATTTCATCGCCCATCCCCCCGCTGATTGCGAGATTGAGGTGATAGCGCCGCCGACCGATTTTCCGGTCTCCCGCTTTACCCAGGATCTCTCCAAGCTCGAATCCGGCTATCTGCAGGGCTATTGGCTCGGTCGTCAGAGCCTGCTGCGGGCGGGTGACGAGGGGAGGCGAGTGCCTGAACAAGTGGCCTGAAAACATCAGTCTCATCACATCGCTTGAGCTGTGCTACGGATTTGCTTGAGCTGCAAGAAAGTACGGCACCGCTTCAAGGCACCGCCTATCCCGTGACCGAGACATGAACGGCTGGGGTGCCGACACCGGCACTAAGAGGGCAGGAGGGCTGTGTGCCCTCCCGGGATTGAGGCAGAGGCAGATATTGCTCAGGCGGGATAGAGGGCGCCCAATACCGTGGGGCGGCTGGCGCCGGTGACTGCGGGCAGATTGCCCGGCTCGCGGTGAATGAAGCGCTTTGCCAGCCAGGCGAAGGCGGCTCCTTCCACCCAGTCGGGGGCGAGCCCGAGCGTTGCCGTGCTGGCAATGCGCCACTGGGGCAGGAGCGCCGCGAGTTCGGCCAGCAGCGGGTCGTTGTGGGCGCCGCCGCCGCAGACAAAGAGCTCGCCACTCTCGCCGCTTTCAAGGGGGGGGAGCTGACTGGCGATGCTGTGGCAGGTCAGCGCCTGCAGGGTGCGCTGCACGTCGGCAGGGGCATGGTTCTGACCTGCCAGCTCGCCGTCCAGCCAGTCGAGGGTGAACATCTCCCGCCCCGTGCTCTTGGGCCAGGGGGCGACGAAGTAGGGGTGGCTCAGCAGCTGCGCGAGCAAGGTCGGGTGCAGGGTACCGCTGGCCCCCCATTGGCCGCCTGCGTCGTAGTCCCCGCCTGCCGGGTGATGGCGGCGATACCAGCCATCGAGCAGGGTGTTGGCGGGGCCGGTGTCGAAGCCGTAGACTCCAGCGCCGTCAGCCGCGCCCGGCAGTACCGAGATATTGGCGATGCCACCGAGGTTGAGCACCACCCGCAAGGCCCCCGGTTGAGCGAACAGCGCCTGATGGAAGGCGGGCACCAGCGGCGCTCCCTGACCGCCGAGGGCCATGTCGGCGGTGCGAAAATCACTGATGACGTCGATGCCGGTGAGGGCCGCCAACAGGGCCGCGTTGCCGATTTGCAGGGTAAAGCCGAGCTGGGGACGATGGCGAATGGTCTGGCCGTGGGAGCCGATGGCGCGAATGTCGGCGGGGCTGAGCCCGGCCTTGGCGAGCAGCGCCTGGGTGGCCGCGGCAAACTCCCGTGCCACCAGGTTGTCCGCCACTCCCATGCGATCGATTTCGTTATCACCCGGGGTACAGAGGGCGTGCAGCTCGCGGGCGGTGTCGGCGGGCCAGGGGTGGCAGAGGGCCGACTCGACCCGCAGCCCGTCGCCATTCGCTTCGATCAGCACCGCATCGATGCCGTCGAGGCTGGTGCCGGACATCAATCCGATATAACGCTCACTCATTCCACACTCCTTGGCCCGCCATCAGGGCTAGATGTCGTCATTGTCCTGCTTGTGCTGCGCCAGTTGCAGCTCGCCACCGTCGAGTTTGGCGAGCTGGGGCCGACTCTCGGCCTTGAAGTTGGCCAGTGCCCGGCCGCTGAGGGTCTCTGCCTGGGGCAGGGTCAGGGTACGGGGGTTCTTGTGCACGCCCCCCACCACGAATTCATAGTGCAGGTGCGGGCCCGTGACCCGACCGGTGCCGCCCAGAAGACCGATGGTCTGCCCCTGCTTGACCCGCTGGCCCTTGTTCACCGTGCGCTTGGAGAGGTGCAGGTACTTGGTCACATAGTTGCCGGCGTGCTTGATGAAGACATAGTTGCCGTTGAACTGGTTGTAACCGGCCGCCACCACGCTGCCGCTGCCCGCCGCCATGATGGGGGTGCCCACCGGCGCCACATAGTCGATGCCATTGTGGGGGCGTACCTTGCCGGTGACCGGATGCAGGCGACGCGGATTGAAGTTGGAGCTGATGTATTTGAAGTTGACCGGCGCGCGCAGGAAGCTCTTGCGCATCGCCTTGCCTTCCGGGGTGTAGTAGTTGCCATCCTCGTTCAAGATGGCGCGGTAGATGGCCCCCTGGTTGATGAACTCGGCGGCCAGGATATCGCCGGAGGCGACCCGCTCGTCATCCTGATACTTGTCCTGATAGACCACCCGAAAGCTGTCCCCCGGCTGCAAGTCCTGGGCGAAGTCGATGTCCCAGCCGAAGATGGCGGCCAGGTCCATGATCTGATCCTCGGTCATGCCGGCTTCGGCGGCGGCCCCCCAGAAGCTGGAGCGGATTTCGCCGCTGGCCACCTGCTCGCGGGTGTCGAGTTCGAGTTTGACCGGCCTTGCCACGAAGCCTTCGGCCTTGCGGCTCACCTTGAGGGCCTGTTCCAGGCTGTGGGGGTAATAGAGGCTGTGCAGCTCGCCGCTTCGGGTGAGCTTGAAGGTGAGTTCCTGACCCGGTTGCAGCATGCGCAGGGTGTTGGCCTCATCGAGCTGATCGATGAGATGCAGATCCGTGGTGCTCAGGCCGAGGCGCTGGAAGATCACCCCCATGTTGTCACCCCTGCGCACCTTGACCTGGCGGGTGACATAACTCGGCTTGGGGGGCTGCAGTGCCAATGCCTGGGGTTGGGCTTCCCCCTCGCTGAGGGCTGCGGTGTCGAGGGCGGGCGCCTCATCGACCCGGGTCGCCACCGCCTGTTCGCTTGGCCAGGCTGCCAGCATCATCACCATGATGCTCAGGATCAGCACCATCTTGCGGTGCCAGGTAGGAAGAGAGTTGAAGGCGTTCCAAATAATCATCGAGGCAGCAGGTCGAGAGGAGAAAGAGTGGCAGATTTTACAGCCTTTCCAATTGGCCCGCCATTCCAGTAATATGTCTGGCCCTGTGGAATCGTGATTGGAGAGTCAAAAAATGTCCCAGCTCGAGGTGGCGCTAGCCGAGATCAAGCGCGGAGCGGAAGAAATTCTGGTGGAAGAAGAACTGGTCGCCAAGTTGAAGGAAGGGCGTCCGCTGCGCATCAAGCTGGGGATGGATCCGACGGCTCCCGACATTCACCTCGGCCACACCGTGATCCTCAACAAGTTGAAGACCTTCCAGGATCTGGGGCACGAGATCATCCTGCTGATCGGCGACTTCACCGCCATGGTGGGGGACCCCTCCGGCAAGAACGCTACTCGTCCGCCGCTCTCCGAAGAGGCCATCAAGCACAACGCCCTCACCTATGCGGAGCAGGCGTTCAAGATCCTGGATCCCGCGAAGACCCGCATCGAGTACAACTCCACCTGGCTGAAAGAGCTGGGCGCGACCGGCATGATCAAGCTGGCGGCCAAGCAGACCGTGGCCCGCATGATGGAGCGCGACGACTTCAAGAAGCGCTATTCCGGCGGCCAGTCCATCGCCATTCACGAATTCCTCTACCCGCTGCTGCAAGGCTATGACTCGGTCGCGCTGAAGGCGGACGTGGAGCTCGGCGGTACCGATCAGAAGTTCAACCTGCTGATGGGCCGCGAGCTGCAAAAAGACGCCGGCATGGCGACCCAGTGCGTGCTGATGATGCCGCTGCTGGTGGGTCTGGATGGCGTCAAGAAGATGTCCAAGTCCGCCGCCAACTACATCGGCGTGCACGATGCCCCGGGCGAGATGTTCGGCAAGATCATGTCCATCACCGACGATCTGATGTGGAACTACTACGAGCTGCTCTCCTTCCGCCCGCTCACCGAGATCGAGGGCTTCAAGGCCGGGATCAAAGCCGGGACCCTGAACCCGCGTGACGTGAAGATCTGGCTGGCCAAGGAGATCATCACCCGCTATCACGACGCCGCGGCGGCCGAAGCGGCCCACGAAGACTTCACCCAGCGCTTCTCCAAGAACGCCATCCCGGACGAGATGCCGGAGGTCGAGCTGGCCCTGGAAGGGGAAGGCCTGCCCATTGCCAACCTGCTCAAAGAGGCCGGTCTGGTGGAGACCACCTCCGAGGCGCTGCGCATGATCAAGCAGGGCGCGGTCAAGCGTGACGGCGACAAGCTGGACGATGGCAAGGCGCTGATCGGTGCCAGCACCGCCGTCTATCAGGTCGGCAAGCGCAAGTTTGCCCGGGTCACCGTCAAGTAAGAGCGACCCTCCCGATAAAAAAGGCCTCCATCTGGAGGCCTTTTTGTTGGCTGATGATCGCTTGGGATCAGCCCTCTTTTTTCAGGAAGTTGCGATAGAGCATGTAGAGGTGGGCCGAGCTCCAGCTGAAGTTGCTGGCCCCCTGCATGGCGCCGGTCTCCGGGTTGTAGTTCTCGCGGATGGGGCCGCTGCCCGCCAGCCCCTCGGCATTGGCAAACAGCTTGTTGACCAGCGCCTGGGCATCGCTGCGATAGCCGTAGTTCTCCAGCCCCTTCACCCCGAAGTAGAACTGATCCAGCCAGACCCGGCCACGCCAGTAGATGTTGGGGTCATAGGCCGGGTTGGTCAGCGCCGCCGTGCCGAGCGGCACCTTGGTATTGAACTCGCCGCTGCTCAGCATCACCTCGCGCACCCGCGCGGCTTTTTCTTTATCCGCCACCTCGGCCCAGAGCGGGCTCCAGCCTTCCGGGCCACGGCCGCGGGCAGTCAGCAGCTTGCCGACGCAGCCGTTGGCGTCCGCCACGTCCCCTTGATGGATCTGGCGATCGTAATAGAAGCCGGAAGCCTCATCGAACAGGCAGGTATTGATGTAACCGGCGAGCTGGCTGGCGCCTTCGCGGTAGCGGCTTGCCTCATCCGGCTTGCCGAGCAGATCCGCCATGTCCGCCAGGATGCGCTTCTCCTTGGCGAGGAAGGCGTTGAGCTCCACTGACTCCTGATCGATGGAGAAGCCGATGAGGCTGCCGTCATCCTCGTGGTTCTCGAAGAAGGCGACGTTCCAGTCCTGGCGAGCCTTGGCCAGATCCCCGCCATAGGTCTTGTCGGCGTAGCGCTGCAACTGATCCTGCTCGATGAAGCCGAAGCGGGCGGCGTTGTCCATGCCGGACTCCCAGCCGGCGCCGTGCTGGGCCCCGATGTCCATGTCGCTGTAACCGCCGACGCTCAATACCTGCTGGTAGAGCGGCATGCCGGCGCAGGCGTACCAGCCATCCCCCTCGGCGGTGCAGCTGGACAGGTCAATCCCGGCTGGCACGCTGGCGTACTGCACCTTGAAGGTGATGTTGCCGAACTCGTCGTTTTGCTCGACGTGGCGGGTGGCGCCGTATTCGATGATGCCGTTGTGGTTGTTGTCCCGCGCTCGATACCACCAGTCGTGGTAGGCCTGGAGTTTGGGATACATCTCGGCGATGAAGGCCTTGTCCTGGGTCGCGCTGTAAACCTCCCAGATGGCCCAGGCGGAGAGAGGTGGCTTGGTATCCCGCTCGTTCCAGTTGCCGCCGTCACCGCCCCGATCGGTGAGCTTGTTGTAGAAGACGGCGTCGATCACCATGCCGGCGTCCTGGGGGCGTACAGGATCATCGGGCTGGATCTGGTAGTCATACATGGCCCGCACGTTGTTCTTGGCCACCTCAGGGTTGAAGTGGGCCATGGCGTAGACCTGTTTCCAGCTGTCCCAGGCCCAGATGCCGTCAAACCAGCGGGCGGTGTTGGACGGCGTCACCCCGTCGTGCAGGATGGCCCCGGCCGAGGATCGCCAGTTGCCGTTGAGGGTCTCCATCGCCTTGACCGCGATGCGTCGCTCGGACTCGCTGATCCCCTGATTGGAGAGGCCGCGCTCCAGATATCCTTCCCAGCGGTGGATGGAGTCGTCGAAATAGCGGGCGGGGTTGGCGAGCAGGGCCTGGCGGCTCTGCTCGAAGCGGTTCGCCTCATCGCTCGAGTGCACATAGCTCTGCAGGGTGAACAGATCCTGCTGGCCCTTGGCGGCCAGGGTGAGGCTGGCCTCGCTCACATAGCCAAGTGCCTTCTCATCCAGGGTGGTGCGGGTCGGCAGGGTGCGATCGATGCGATAACGGGCGCTGCCGCTTTGCATCATGTTCCAGGTGCTGCGCAGCTCGCCGAACTGGAACTCGACCCCCCGCTCGTTCTGGCTGATGGTGCGAGTCCAGTCCGGGTACTGCTCGGCCACCGTCTTCTTGGCATCCCACTGCTGGAGCAGTTCCCCCTGCCAGCTGAGGTTGAGGGTCAGCGGCGCGTCCTGCTTGTTGATGAATCGGGTGCGAACCAGCGCCGTGCGGGCATCGCCGTAGCGCAGCTCCAGCTCCAGGGTGAAGGGTTCGAACTCGAAGCGCTGGATGAGTGCCCCCGGGATGGCGTGGATGTCGTGCTTGCTGGCG
Organism: Aeromonas intestinalis; assembly: GCF_054052485.1. NCBI lineage: Bacteria > Pseudomonadati > Pseudomonadota > Gammaproteobacteria > Aeromonadales > Aeromonadaceae > Aeromonas > Aeromonas intestinalis. Next base: position 442,137 of record NZ_JBSTYK010000001.1, on the reverse strand, counting down.
GTGGTGAGCGGATATTGGCGGCCGTCCTCATCGCTCAGGGTCAGCTTGTCCAGCTCGCTTGCGAAGAACAGGCTGTACTCCTCGGCGATCACCATGGGGCCGGTGAAGCCGCCCCATTCGTTTTCGCTGGCGGGCAGCAGGAAGCCGTGCCAGGCCCCCAGATCCAGCAGCGGGTTGTATTTGAGGTTGGCGTAGCTGTCGAAATCTCGGAACTGGAGCGGGGTGCCGCTGCGGTCGATCACATCCTGGTACTGGCCGGCCAGGGTCGGGGTGGCTGTGGTCGGGGCACTGGAATCATTGCCGTTGCAGGCGGTGAGGCCAAACAGGGCGACGCCGAGGGCGATGGAAAGTAAACTTTTACGAAACATCGGAACACTCCAATTACGTTTTTGTAGGTTAAAGAAGGTGTTTTTTTATCTTATTTTTAGTGAAATCGTTTGCGTTGGTCATTTTAGGGCAAAGAGTCGGGAAGTTTTGGCGCTGCGTCACACTTCTCAAGCGGGACTGTGTGAGGTGGATCACCTGGTTACATGCTGTTACAGAATGGTTATTTTAGTAACTGTTTTACTCTCGGCGTGTAGCCAAGAGAGGATGAGCAGGCCGACATGGGTAGGGAGAGGGGCAAAACGGCAGGGTGAAGCAGGGGTGAGGGGAAAGCGGAAAACGTCCCGGAGAGGGACTGAAGCCATAAAAAAAACCGGCCTCGAGGAGGCCGGCTTTGATATCTTGCTGCGAGACGATCGTGCTGCTTAGCGCAGGATCATCTGATCGCGACCCGGGCCTACGGAGACCATGGGCACAGGAACACCCAGCAGAGCTTCGATACGCAGCACATAGTGCTGGGCTGCCTTGGGCAGGTCTTCGAACTTGCGGATGTGGGAGATGTCTTCGCTCCAGGCTTCCATGGACTCGTACACCGGCTTGAGACCGGCAGTCTGTGGCCAGATCGGGTTCTCGGTGTGGGCACCTTCGTAGGCGACGCAGATCTTCAGATCCGGCATGCCGGAGAGGCAGTCCAGCTTGGTCAGGGCGATCTCGTTGGCCGCCTGGATCTCCAGACCCTGCTTGGTGGCGACCGCATCGAAGTAGCCGATGTCACGGGGACGGCCGGTGGTGGCGCCGAACTCGTTGGCAAACTTGCGGAACTCTTCCTGATTCTCCATGGCGGTGATCAGGGTGCCGGTACCGACCGAGGTGCTGAACGCCTTGGCCACGGCGATGACGCGCTCGGGGCGCAGGGCCGGCAGGCCGCCACCGATACCGGCGTAGGCGCCGGAAACGTGGGAGGAGGTCACCCAGGGGTATTCGCCGTAGATGAGGTCACGGCCGGCGCCCAGCTGGGCTTCGAACAGCAGGGTGCCGTTCTGGGCCTGGATCGCCTTGAGCGGCTCGCTGACGTTGCAGATGGCATCGCGCCAGGAGGCGGACACTTCCAGCAGCCAGTCGGCCATCTCCTGGGCGGTCTGCTTGAACTCGAAGCTCGGGTAGAGGGCTTTGAGCTGCGGCAGTTTCCAGTCGAGGAAGAACTGGATGCGCTCGACCAGTACGTCCGGCTGTTTCAGCCAGCCGACCAGAATCGCCTTTTTCATGACCCGATCACCGTAAGCCGGGGCAATGCCCTGACGGGTGGAGCCATAGGCACCGTCACCCAGACGTACTTCTTCCAAAGTGTCTTCCAGGGCGTGGATCGGCAGGCAGAAGGTGGCTCTGTCGGAAATGGCGAGCTTGGGAGTCACGCCGGCGGCCTTCACTTCGGCCAGTTCCTTGGTGAGGGGCTCGGGGCTGATGACCATGCCAGGGCCGAGGACAACCAGGCAATCCGGGTTGAAGACGCCGCTCGGCAGCTGGTGCAGCTTGAAGGTGCCGAGATCGTTGACCACGGTGTGGCCGGCGTTGTTGCCGCCCTGGAAGCGGATGCTGGCGGCGGATTCACCGGCCAGATAATCGACGATGCGGCCCTTGCCTTCATCACCCCAGTTAGCACCTACGACTACGATAGACGACATGACTCATTCTCCTAAGACGTTAGGCGTTCATCCTAGGAGGCCGGGGTGGATTAGAAAAATTAATTATCTTTATAGTTCCAATAAGGAAGGCATATAATCCAGGTCACTTTATCGGCAATGCCCGTCAGGACGCACCTCGTGCGTCAACGGCAAACGAGAGCGACCCATGCTGGATATCCACTGGTTGAATACCTTCGTCACCCTGGCCCGTCTGCAGCACTTCGGCCAGACCGCCACCGAATTGCACATGACCCAGCCCAATGTCAGCCTGCACCTCAAGAACCTGGAGCAGGCGACCCGGGTCAAGCTCATCGAGCGCAGCCCCTTTCGCCTCACCCAGGCGGGGGAGCGATTGCTGCAAAGCGCCGAGCGCGCCATCAACGAGTTGCAGCTCTGCCAGTCCGATCTCAATGCCCTCAACCAGCACAGCCAGGGCACCCTGGCCATCGCCGCCAGCGACATTCTGTCACGGCTCTTGCTGATCCAGCCGTTCCAGCGCTTCAAGCAGACCTTCCCGGGCATCGATCTCACCCTGTTCAACACCACCTCGGATCAGGCCGCCGAGCTGGTCAAGACGGGGCGGGCGGATCTTGGCTTCGTGATGGCGCAAAAGCGCAGCGAGCCGCTCTCCTATACCGAGCTGCAACAGGTGACCTGGTGCGCCCTGGGGGACGGGCTGGCACGCTGGCAGGCCCGTAGCCAGGCCGGTGAGAGCGATCCGCAGGACGAACCCACCCTCATCTTGCTGGGCCACGACACCCGTACCCGGGCGCTGATCGACCCTTCCCTGCCCCTGCTGGGGCTGCCGAGTTGCCGCATCATGGAGGTGGGCAGCGTGGATGCCCAGCTCGACTGGGCGGAGGCGTGCTTCGGGGTGGCCATAGTGCCGGACTTCTCCCTCCACCCGCGCCTCAAGCTGAGCGCCCCCGTCACCCGGCTGACCGACTTCCCCGGCACCAGCCTGGGGTATGTGGTGCGCCAGAATCAGGTGCTCTCCCGGGCCATCAAGCAACTGTTGCACTGGGTCGAAGAGGCAATTCAGGGACCAGCGCTGGGGCCGTCTCCCCGGGAGTGAGACCGGGAGTCCAAGGCGTCGTCATGAAAAAGGCCACCTGAGGGTGGCCTTTGCGTCTTATCGGTCTGCTCACTGGGCGGGGGTTGCCGGTGCCGGGCTGGTGGTGACGGCGCCACTGGCAGGGGCGTCAAGTGCAGGGGGCTGCGCCGGGGAGGCGGGCACGGCAGATGAGGGAGCAGGCGCGGTTTCTTGCTCTGTCCCCTCGGTCGCAGGGGGAGCGGTCAGGCCACCATCGGCCAGGGGGGCACCCTGGCTCACGGCGGCCCCTTCCAGCACCTTGGCGGCATCCGGATCTGTGCCTGTCGCCCCCGATGCCGTGGGCAGGGTGGCACCACCGGCTTGCTCATGGGCGGTGGCGGGCGACCCTTCCGGTGAGGGAGTCTGGGCTTCACCCGTGGTCGCCGTGTCCGATGGGGCCAGGGATTCAGGAGCCAGGGTCGGGGTCGACGGGGCATCCTGCATGCCCGGGTGGAGCGGGATGATGGCCCCCGCCTGCATGGATTCCGGTGTCAGGGTGGTCAGGGCCGGGTGCAAGCGGGTGAACTGCTGCAATTGGTTGCTGAGCACGTCTCGCACCGTGCGCACCGTCTCGTCGGGGAGGCTGGCCTCGGCCACCAGTTCGGCGGTCACGGTGAAGGTGCTGACGCTGCCCATCTGCCCCGGATAGAGGTTGGCACCGATGCGGCCACGCTGGTAATAGGGATGCTGCTTGAGCAGGTTGTCTATCTGTTCCCCTTCGATGGGAATGAGGCGCGCCTTGCAGCGCCCGGTCAGATCCCCTATCCCCTGATTGGGGTGGCCGGCGACCAGCAGGGCGGCATCCAGGGTGCCGTTGCACAGCCCTTCCAGCCGGTTGCCCGGCGCGGCGGCGGGGGGCGGCGCGAAGCTGCTCTCCTGCCAGCCCATGGCTTCCAGCAGTGCCTGGCTGGTGACCCTGTCCCCGGAGTCGGGGGCCCCCAGATCGACCCGTTTGCCCTCGATATCGGCCAGGGTGTTGATGTTGCTGGTGGCGCTGGCCAGCAGGGTCAGGGGCTCCTGATGCAGCCGGAACAGGCTGCGCAGGGTCTCGTCGGGTGCCTTGCCCGCGAAGGGGCCTGTGCTGTGCACCGCGTGATAGAGCACATCCGACTGCACCAGCGCGAGCTGGACCTCTCCCTTGGCCAGGGCGGCCAGATTGGCCAGGGAGCCCGAGGTGCTCTGCACGCTGCAATGGACCCCGTGGGTGGCGCTGTCGGCATTGAGCAGGCGACAGATGGCACCTCCCGTGGGGTAGTAGACCCCATTGAGCGTCCCTGTGCCTATGGTGAGATAGGCGGGGGAGGCGGCGAGCGGCAATGCCAGCATGGCCGCCAGCCAGGGCAGGGCGAGTCGGGGCAGTGTCAGGAGTCGGCGCGGGAGTCGTGGGTGCATAGGAAACCGGATCAATGGCGGATAAAAAGGGATGAGCCCAGCCCATCCCGTCATGAGTCACACCTTATCTATACCAGATATGGGGAAAAATGGCTTTCGCCATGGAGGTCGGGCGCCGGTGTCGGCGCCTGTCCCATCAGCGGTTGTGCCGGAGTATGGCTTTTTCCATACGGGCCAGCGCCTCGACGAGGGTCGCCCGGGTGCAACCAAAGTTGAGGCGCACGAAGTGACTGTCCCCGAACTGGGTACCCGGTGAGAGGCCGACACCTGCCTGCTCGAAGAAGGCGATGGGATCATCCAGACCGAGGCCGCTCACGTCGAGCCAGGCGAGGTAGGTCGCCTGATGGCGAGCCAAGGTGACGCCGGGCCAGCGGGCCACTGCCTCTTCTATTAACGCTAGGTTGGCCCTCAGATAGTCGAGTTGTTCCACGAGCCAGGGCTCTCCCCCCTCGTAGGCCGCCTCCGCCGCCACGAATCCCAGCAGGTTGACGTCGGCACTGATGCCGCGCATGGCCTGTTGCAGCTTGAGGCGCAGCCTGGCATTCGGGATCACCGCGAAGGAGCAGCAGAGCCCGGCGATATTGAAGGTCTTGCTCGGCGCCATCATGACGGCACTGCGTTCGGCAGCCTGCGGGCTGAGGGCGCCATAGGGAATGTGGCGAGCACTCTTGTCCAGCAGCAGATCGCAGTGGATCTCGTCCGAACAGATCACCAGGTTGTGGCGTTCGGCGATGACATCGATGGCCAGCAGCTCCTCACGGGTGAAGACGGTTCCCCCCGGATTGTGGGGGTTGCAGAGCAGCAGCAGGTCTGCGCTCGGGGCTTGTCGCTCCAATTCCTCCAGATCCAGCACCCAGCGACCGGCCTCTTCCACCATGGGGACGGTGAGCAGGGGGCGATCGTTGAAGCCGGGGGCTTGCAGGAAGGGGTAATAGACGGGCTTGGGGGTGATGATGCCACGGCCGTGCTGGCTCCAGGCCTTGCAAGCCAGGTTCAGGCCCGGCACCACGCCCGGCAGGAAGACGATCCATTCGGGCTCGATGGCCCAATCATAGCGAGTCTGCAGCCGATCCTGGATGAGTTCAATCAGACGGGGAGAGGGCCGAGAGTAGCCGAAGATACCGTGCGCAACCCGCTGGGTGAGTGCCTCGATGACGGCGGGGGGAGAGGCAAAGTCGGTATCGGCCACCCACATGGGCAAGACATCCTGGGTTTTGTATTTGTCCCATTTCGCGCTCATGGTGTGGCGGCGATCTATCTCCCGATCAAAATCAAACATGTGAAATCCTTGTGCTGGCCAATGGGCTTTCAATGTACGGGCTCGGGCCCGGCCTCGCAAGCCTTGAGATGCCTGTTGATAATGGCATAAGATAGCTGCCGTTATTCTATGCTCCCGCCGTTCTCTGGCGACGTTTTCTCTTCCATATCAATGGTATCTCTCATGCGTTTGCTGACATCTGTCCGCCAGAGGCCGGATCCCGTCTCCCTCTCTTTCCTGGCGGTAACCTTCATAACCGGGGTCGCGGTGGCCCTGCAGGTGCCCACTTTGAGTCTGTTTCTCGCCGAGGAGGTGCAGGTACGCCCCTTCCTGGTGGGGCTCTTCTATACGATCAACGCCGTTATCGGCATCCTCATCAGCCAATGGCTCGGTCATCGATCCGACAACAAGGGGGATCGCAAGCAGCTGATCCTGCGCTGCTGCTTCGCCGGCATCGTGCTCTCCCTGTTGTTCGCCTGGAACCGGCAATACTGGCTGCTGGTGAGCCTGGGGGTGGTGCTGGCGAGCCTGACGGCCACCGCCAGCCCGCAGCTGTTCGCCCTGGCGCGCGAATATGCCGACAGCCGCAACAAGCGGGCCGACATGTTCAGCTCCGTGCTGCGAGCCCAGTTCTCCCTGGCCTGGGTCATCGGCCCGCCGGCGGCCTTCGCGCTGGCCATCGGTTATGGCTTCGAGGTGATGTACCTGGCCTCTGCCTTTGCCTACCTGCTCTGCGCCTTCGTGGTCTGGCGCTGGCTGCCCTCCCTGCCGCTCCCCAAGCCGGGAGGAGAGCAGGAGCGAGTCAGCAGCTGGCGAATGCCTTCGGTGAGGGCGCTCTTCATCGCCTCCACCCTGATGTGGACCTGCAACAGCATGTATCTCATCAACATGCCCCTCTACATCACCCGCGAACTGGGGCTGGAGGAGAAACTGGCGGGCATCCTGATGGGGACGGCAGCGGCGCTGGAGATCCCCTTCATGCTGCTGGCTGGCTACTACACCCGCCGTTTTGGCAAGCGTCCCATGATGCTGGTGGCGGTGTTGGCGGGGGTGGGCTTCTACGTGGGGCTGGTGACGTTGTCGAGCCAGACGGCGCTGATCGCTCTGCAACTGCTCAACGCCATCTTCATCGGCATCGTGGCCGGGATCGGCATGTCCTATTTCCAGGATCTGATGCCGGGCCGGGCCGGGGTGGCGACCACCCTGTTTGCCAACAGCATCCGCACCGGATCCATCATGGCGGGAGCCATCGCCGGGACTGTGGCGGAGATCTGGAGTTTCCACGGGGTCTTCATGGTGGCCACGGCCCTGGCACTGGCGGCACTGGCCGCCTGCTGGCGGGTGCCGAACGTCTAAGGCTTACTTGCCGCGCTCGCCTTGCTGATATTCGTTGCGCAGGCAGCGCAGCAGCAACTCGGCTGCCGGCCCCAGCGCGTCCACCGAGGGGGTGAGCAGGTAGGTATATAGGTAGCGCTCGCTGCCATCTTCCAGATTGAGCTGGACCAGGCTGCCGTCGGCGAGTTCACCGCGCACCAGGTGGCGTGGCACCCAGGCGTAACCGAGACCGAGGCGCAGCATGCTGAGCACCTCGTGGTAGTGGGTCGCCTTCCAGCCGGTGTCGTCCGCATCGTTCCAGTCCACCGAGCGGTGGATCGGCGGGTGCAGGCTGATCTGGTGGTGGTTGCCGAGCTGTTCGGCGGTGACGGGCACCTCATGGCTGGCGAGGGGATGGCCGGCCGCACACAAGGGCAGCAGGCAGACCTCGTCCAGGGGCAGGCCGGTGCGATCCTGAGGCAGATGTTCGGAAAGCATCAGATCCCCGACTTGCAAGGCGTTGAAATGGCAGTGGATACGCTCGTGCAGGTTGATGCGGCAACCGCGGCTGCGGGGGGAGAAGCTGGCCAGGGCGCGGTAGAGGCGCTCCCTGGGCTGCAGGGCCGAGACATACAGATTGATCTGCGGCTCCCATTGCCGCTCCAGGTTGTTGGCCAGATTCTCGAGCTCTTCCACCTGCTGGCTGAGCTGACGGGCCCGTTTGAGGAAGATCTCCCCGGACGGCGTCAGGACGGCCTTGCGCCCCCGCACTTCCAGCAGGGCCACCCCCAGACTCTGCTGCAGCTTGGCCACCGCATGATTGAGGGATGATTGGCTCTTGTTCAGTGCCTCGGCGGCCTGAGCATAACCGCCGCAGTCCACCACGGCCTGAAAAATCCGCCATTGCTCAAACGTGCTCTTGGGACGAAACATAGTTCAACCTGTCAGGGGAGGATGGGGGCAACAGAGTCCGTTGTTGCCCTCATTGACTGTAACCCCATTTGCCTAGTTTGTTGATTTATTTGGGTTGGGCCACGAAGGTCTGCCCGGTCTTGCCCCGGCTGTCGCTGCCCATCAGATAGAGATAGAGCGGCATCAGGTCGGCCGGTGTCTTCAGCGTCTGGGGATCTTCTGCCGGGAAGGCGCTGGCCCGCATCCTGGTGCGGGTGCCGCCCGGGTTCAGGGTGTTGACCCGCACCGCAGTATTTTCCAGCTCGTCCGCCAGCACCTCCATCATCCCCTCGATGGCAAACTTGGAGATGGCATAGGTGCCCCAGTAGGCACGACCCTTGCGACCCACGCTGGAAGAGGTGTAGACGATGGAGGCATCACCGTGCGTCTTCGCGGTCTGGCGAATGAGGGGCAACAGGGCCTGGGTCAGCAGGAACTCGGACTTGACGTTGACCTGCATCACCTCGTCCCACTCCTGCTCGGGGATCTGCTCGAAGGGCGACAAGGTGCCGAGCAAGCCGGCGTTGAACAGCACGCCGTCGAGACGGCCGAACTGCTGGGCGAAGGTCTCGGCCATACCGAGGTAGTGGCTCTTAGTGGCGCCTTTGAGATCCACCGGCACGATGGCAGGCAGGGGGTGGCCGGCCGCTTCAATCTGGTCGTAGACGGCCTCCAGCTTGGCGCTGGTGCGCCCGAGCAGGATCACGGTGGCGCCGTGGGCCGCGTAGGTGAGGGCCGCTTCCCGGCCGATGCCGTCACCGGCACCCGTCACCAGAATGACCTTGTCCTTGAGCAGTGCCCGGGGGGCCTGATAGTCGAGCATGTGGACTCCTGTTAACAATGTGGGCGGCCTCATGGCGGCAATGGAGGGCAGTGTACTGATCCGGCCCCGCCCTTGACCAGTGCGAGAGGGGAAAAAATGTGAAACGAGCTGCGGGATTGTGTCGACTTATCAGCAGATTGGCGGTTGCACGCAGAGTTTTTGCACCCCGTAGCCAAACTCCTTACTATGTGAAAAAACCGAACATAGAGCGGAGTATCGAGTGACATTTTTGACCGAATACGGCCTGTTTCTGGCCAAGACTCTCACCTTGCTGCTGGCCATTGCCGCCGTCATCCTGATGGTGGTGAGCAGCCGCCAGCCCAAGGCGCGCAAGGGGGAACTGGTGGTGACCGATCTCTCCAGCGAACTGGAGCAGGGTCGCTACCAGTTGCAGTCGGCCCTGGCCGACAAGGGGCAGCGCAAGCAGCTGGAGAAGGCGCGCAAGGCCGAACAGAAGGCGCGCGCCAAGGCCGACGATGAGCGCAGCCGGCTGTTCGTCATCGATTTTCACGGCAGCATGGATGCCAAGGAGGTCGCCTCCCTGCGGGAAGAGGTGAGCGCCGTGATCGGGGTCGCCAAACCCGGTGACGAGGTGCTGCTGCGCCTCGAGTCCGGTGGTGGCGTGGTGCACGGTTATGGCCTCGCGGCCTCCCAGTTGCAACGCCTGCGGGACAGAGACATCAAGCTCACGGTGGCCATCGACAAGGTGGCGGCGAGCGGCGGCTACATGATGGCCTGCGTGGCGGACAAGATCCTGGCGGCGCCGTTTGCCATCGTCGGCTCCATCGGGGTGATTGCCCAGATGCCGAACTTCAACAAGCTGCTCAAAAAGCACGACATCGAGTTCGAGATGCACACCGCAGGCCAGTACAAGCGCACCATCACCATGTTTGGCGAGAATGACGATCTGGGGCGGGAGAAGTTTCGCGAGGAGCTGGGTGCCATCCATGAGCGTTTCAAGGCGTTCGTGGCCGAGCACAGACCGGCCCTCGATATCGATGCGGTGACCACGGGAGAACACTGGCTGGCGAGCGAGGCCAAGCAGCTCGGGCTGGTGGATGCGCTCAGTACCAGTGACGACTACCTGCTGGCCCAGGCCAGCCATCACAAGGTGATCGGCATCAGTTATCGCAAGCCCAAGAGCCTGACCCAGAAGCTGGGCCAGCAGGGCGCCCAGGCGCTGGAGGCTGGGTTAGGGCGGCTATGGCAACAGAGCCCCTGGCGCTGAGTCGCGGCAACGTAGCACCAAATGAAAAAGCCGGGCATTTGCCCGGCTTTTTGTTGTCTGCGCCTCAGCGCTGGAAGGGGTAGACGGATCCCAGTTTCAGGATCTGGGTCAGCTCGTCCAGGGCGGTGCGGCTCTCCAGCACCAGGGCCGGATCCCGCAAGTCGTCCAGCGCCAGGCTGTCGCGATAGTGGCGCTCCACCCAGTTATCCAGACGGGTGAACTGGTTGTCGTCGATGAGACAGGCCGGATTCACCGCCGCGAGCTCGGTGTCGTTCATGGCGACTCGCAGCCGCAGGCAGGCAGGGCCACCGCCGTTTCGCATGCTCTGCTTCACATCCATGAAGTGTACCCCCTTGATGGGGGTACCCAGCGTCACCAGCTTGGCCAGATAGGCGGACACGGCCGGATTGCCCTGACATTCAGTCGGGGCGATGATCGCCATCTCGCCGGACGGCAGGGTCAGGATCTGGGTGTTGAACAGGTAGGATTTCACCGCATCCTGCACCGACACCTCGTTGGTGGGCACTTCGATGAAGTGCAGATCACCGTCACCGAACTTGGCGCGTACCTCGGCCAGGACCGAGGCGGTATTGAGGAAGGCCTGCTGGTGGTAGAACAGCACGTTCTGGTTGCCCACCGCGATCACGTCGTTGTGAAACACCCCCTGATCGATGACATCCGGGTTTTGCTGGATGAAGACGGCACTCTCCTCGCCAAGGCCGTGCAGGCGGGCGATGGCCTGGCTCGCCTCCAGGGTCTGGCGGGCCGGGTAGCGTTTGGGGGCGGGCTGGGAGGCGTCGAAGGCGCTGCGGCCATAGACGAACAGCTCGACCCCGGCCTCGCCATAGGCGCGGCACAGCCGGGTGTGGTTGGCGGCACCCTCGTCACCGAAGTGATCGTTTTCCGGCAGATGGGCGTGGTGATAGAAGTGGCGATCGTTGTTGAACACGGCGCGCAGGATGCGCCCCGTCACCTCGGGTTCGAGGGCACGGTGGAACTTGTTGGTCAGGTTGGCAGGGGTGAAGTGGATGCGGCCATCCTGGGTATCGGCACTCGGCGAGACGGTGGCGGCGTTGGCGGTCCACATGCTGGAGGCGGAATAGCAGGCGGCCAGCACGGCGGGGGCCTGTTTCGCCGCCTGGGCCAAGACGCTTGCATCTGATCCGGTGAAGCCGAGGCGACGCAGGGTGGCGAGATCCGGGCGCTCCTGGGGAGCCAGTACCCCTTGCACCATGCCGAGTTCGGTCAGCGCCTTCATCTTGCGCAATCCCTGCTTGGCGGCCTCCTTCGGATTGGATGCCGCCGATGCATTGCTCTGGGAGGCCACGTTGCCATAGGAGAGGCCGGCATAGTTGTGGGTGGGGCCGACCAGGCCGTCGAAGTTGACCTCGAAGTGCTTCATGATGACATCCTTTCGATTTTTATATGGGTTGCGAGTCCTTCCGCGCACAAAGCTGCGGCGAGTGGCCATTATAAAGAGATTTCATCCTTTGTAACAAGCTGATAACTCTGGTGGTTTTTTATGTAACAAGGGCGGCTGGATATGTCATTTCCAATCTAAAAAAGGGGGGTATATGGCATAAAAACAAAAAAGCGGTTGATTCCCTCGCGTCGGCTTCGCATTAATAAATAAAGAGTCGGTAGGGGGCGTATGGGTCAAGCAAATTTGTCGCCAAGATTGCTTTTTCCCGTCAAATCTCTTATACAGCCCCACAAAACCGCACGCCAACCCCGTCGGGTGCAATGAGGATAATAGTTACAGCATGGGCAAATCACTGGTCATCGTGGAGTCTCCGGCCAAGGCCAAGACCATCAACAAATATTTGGGCAAGGACTACGTGGTCAAATCCAGCGTAGGCCATGTGCGCGATCTGCCGACCAGCGGCAGCGCCAGCACCGAACCCAAAAAACCTGTCATTCGCGGCATCAAGCTCAGCGAATCCGAGAAGGCGGCCAAGGATCGCAACGCCCTGTTCGCACGGATGGGGATCAATCCGACCGCAGGCTGGCAGGCCAACTACCAGATTTTGCCCGGCAAGGAAAAAGTGGTCAGCGAGTTGCAAAGTCTGGCCGCCAAGGCTGACACCATCTACCTCGCAACCGACTTGGATAGAGAAGGGGAAGCGATCGCCTGGCACCTGCGGGAGATCATCGGCGGTGACGACAACCGCTACAAGCGGGTGGTGTTCAACGAGATCACCAAGACCGCCATCCAGGAAGCGTTCGCCCAGCCGTCCGAGCTGAACATCCATCGCGTCAACGCCCAGCAGGCCCGTCGTTTCCTCGACCGGGTGGTGGGCTACATGGTTTCCCCGCTGCTCTGGAAGAAGCTGGCTCGCGGTCTCTCCGCCGGCCGGGTACAGTCCGTCGCGGTGCGCCTCATCGTGGATAAAGAGCGCGAGATCAAGGCCTTCGTGCCGGTGGAGTTCTGGGATCTCAACGCGGATCTGCTGACTGGCGACAAGAGTGCCCTGCGCATGGAAGTGGTCAGCCGCAACGGTACCGACTTCAAGCCGGTCACCCAGGCCGAGACCTTCGCCGCCGTCGCCGCCCTGGAAGGAGTCGACTACAAGGTGGTGAACCGGGAAGACAAGCCGACCGGCTCCAAGCCTTCCGCCCCCTTCATCACCTCCACCCTGCAGCAGGCGGCCTCCACCCGTCTTAGCTTCGGGGTGAAGAAGACCATGATGATGGCCCAGCGCCTCTATGAAGCGGGTTACATCACCTATATGCGTACCGACTCCACCAACCTCAGCAAAGAGGCGGTGGAAGCTGTGCGGGAATACATCGGCGAACAGTATGGCGCAGCCTACCTGCCGAGCGAGCCGAACCTCTACGGTGCCAAGGCCAACGCCCAGGAAGCGCACGAAGCCATTCGTCCCTCCAGCGTGCAGGTGACCGCAGAGATGCTCGAAGGCATGGAGCCGGATGCGATGCGGCTCTATGACCTCATCTGGCGTCAGTTTGTCGCCTGCCAGATGACCCCTGCGCAGTACGACTCCTCCACCCTGACCGTCAAGGCCGGTGAATTCGAGCTCAAGGCCCGTGGTCGTACCCTGCGTTTCGCCGGTTGGACCAAGGCTCTGCCACCCATGGGTCGCAAGGGAGAAGACAGCCAGCTGCCGGCGGTCACCGTTGGCGAGATCCTCAAACTGGTCAAGCTGGATCCCCGTCAGCACTTCACCAAGCCGCCCGCCCGCTTCACCGAAGCGGCCCTGGTGCGCGAGCTGGAGAAGCGCGGCATCGGCCGTCCTTCCACCTATGCCTCCATCATCTCCACCATCGTCGATCGCGGTTATGTGCGGGTCGAGAGCCGCCGCTTCTTCGCCGAGAAGATGGGGGAGATCGTCACCGACCGCCTGGTGGAGAACTTCGTCGAGCTGATGAACTACGAGTTCACCGCCAAGATGGAAGACAAGCTCGATGGCATCGCCGAGGGGAGCCTGGAGTGGAAGAAGGTGCTCGACGCCTTCTACGCCGAGTTCACTCAGGAGCTGGAGCAGGCCGACAAGCCCCACGAGGAAGGCGGCATGCGCGCCAACCAGATGGTGCTGACCGACATCGACTGCCCGGACTGCGGCCGCAAGATGGGGATCCGTACCGCCACCACCGGCGTCTTCCTCGGATGTTCCGGCTATGCGCTGCCCCCCAAGGAGCGCTGCAAGAAGACCATCAACCTGGTCAGTGCCGACGAGTTCGTCTCCGCCACCGACGACGGTGACGAGGCAGAGACCGAAGCGCTGCGGGCCAAGCATCGCTGCAACATCTGTGGTACCGCCATGGATGCCTACATCATCGATGACAGCCGCAAGCTGCACGTCTGCGGCCGCAACCCGGATTGCGACGGCTACGAGATCGAGCAGGGTCAGTTCAAGCTCAAGGGCTACGAAGGGCCGAGCATCGAGTGTGACCGCTGCGGAGCCGAGATGCAGCTCAAGAACGGCCGTTTCGGCAAGTACATGGGCTGCACCAACGAGAGCTGCAAGAACACCCGCAAGATCCTGAAAAACGGTGACATCGCGCCGCCGAAGGAAGATCCGGTGCCGCTGCCCGAGCTGAAATGCACCCAGTCCGACGCACACTTCGTGCTGCGGGACGGTGCCGCCGGCCTGTTCCTCGCCGCCAGCAACTTCCCTAAATCCCGTGAGACTCGTGCGCCTCTGGTTGAGGAGCTCAAGCGCTTCCGTGACCGCCTCTCGCCCAAGCATCAGTACCTGGCGGACGCGCCGGCGTCAGATCCTGACGGTAACGCCTCCGTGGTACGCTTCAGCCGCAAGAGCAAGGAGCAGTACGTGATGACCGAGGTCAACGGCAAGGCGACGGGCTGGACGGCCCATTACGACAACGGTAAATGGCAGGAGAGCCTGGCAAAGGCGAAGAAATCCTGACCGCCGAGGTTCACACATTGATGAAAGAGGCCCCTTGCAGGGGCCTTTTTATTGGGAGAAGGGGATATACTGAATTGGCTGCATGGATGGCAGCGCAAGACACGGAGGTTGTCATGGAGATACATGAAATCCGGCCGGGCATGACCTGCCTGACCCGTGAAGGAACGGCCTACGTGCTGGAAGTGGACAGACAGGGTCTGCTGGTGCTGCTGCAGCGGGAAGATGAAACCATCCCGGTGCAGGTACGCAGCGACGAGATCCTGGGCCCCCTCACCAGTGAATGAACGGGATCCCTAGAAGGGGATGAGAAAGAGCAGCTCGGCCAGGTCGGGCTGCCACTGCCACTCCCGCATCCTGACCCGCCCCCCGACGACCACTACCCCCTCTTCCTGCAATCGCCCCGTCTGTTCATCGAATCCCGCCGATCCCTTCGGCAGCGAGATGGTTCCTCCTGCGCCCAGTACCCGGTGCCAGGGCAAGGTCTTGTCGGTCTCTCTCAGCACCTTGCCCACCAGGCGGGCGCGTCCCGGCAGCCCGGCGAGATCGGCTACCTGTCCATAGCTCACCACGCGACCGGCGGGGATCAGGGCCAAGATCGCCTCGATACGGGCGACCTTGCCAAGGGAGGGGCTGGGGGGATCCATCATGGGATTGTCATCGCTTGAAAGAGGGGAGGCGCCATTGTGGCGCCTCCTTTGTTTGCAGGGCAAGGCCTAGCCGAAGGTTTGGCTCAATCCCCGCAGTTCGCGGGCGCGCTGGAGCAGCGCCTGGCTGGAGTCATCCACCGCCTGCATCTTCTGGCTGTTGGCGCGGGAATACTGGGAGATCTGGTGAATGTTGCGGCTGATCTCCTCGACCACCGCCTGTTGCTGTTCTGCCGCCGCCGCAATCTGGGTGGAGAACTCGGTGACCTGTTCTATCTCTCCCAGTACCAGGTGCAGGTTGCCAGAGCCCTGACGGGTCATCTCGGCGTACTCCCGGGTATGGGCCAGGTTGTCCTGCATCATGCCCTGCCAGCGTCCCAGGGTCTGCTGGATCTGATGGATGCTGCCCTGGATCTGCTCGGTGGCCTTGTGGGTGCGGGTGGAGAGGGTGCGTACCTCGTCCGCCACCACGGCGAAGCCACGACCCTGTTCGCCGGCGCGAGCGGCCTCGATGGCGGCGTTGAGGGCCAGCAGATTGGTCTGCTCGGCGATGCCTTGAATCTCCCCCATGACGCTGCCAATTCGCTCGGATTCGCTGGCGAGTTCCACCGCCGAGTGGAAGGCCTGCTCCGCCTGATGCGCCAGCTGTTCCATCTGCCGCTCGGTCTGATCCAGTTGCCTTACCGTGTGCTCGCAGCTGCTGCGGGCATCGGTCACCTGGCTGTTGGTGTCCTGGATGTTGCGGGCGATCTCGTTGGCGGTGCTGGCCATCTGGGTCATGGCCGCAGCCATCTGCTGGGTCTGGGCATCCTGCTCGTTGATGTCGAGGAAGGCCTGATGGGAGGAGTCCTTGAGGTCGGTTGCCAGGGTCTGCAGCGGGTGAGTGGCGTCGTTGACCCGCCCCAGTACGGTACGGATGCGGGCCTGCAGCATCTTCAGGTGGAAGTCGGCGATGGCCCCCGGAGCATCGCCGGAGTAGACCAGCCGGGTCAGGCTGTCATATTGCTGGCCGAGCTGCTTGAGGTAGCGCGGCAGCGCGATGATCTCGCGCCAGTAAGTAGCGGTGACGAGGAGCAGGGGCAGCAGCATCAGCAGGACCGTCATCATGCCCTGGGTCGCACCAGCCCAGCCCAGCAACCCCAGCAGCAGCCCGGCGAGCAGCATGGGCCTGAAACGGCGCAGGGAGGGCAGGGGGCGGCTCTCTCCTCGCTCGGCCTTGAGCAGGGCCTGATAGGCCTGGCTTGCCACCTGCTTGAGCTGGGGCTCGGGTTTGCAGCGCACGGATTGGTAGCCGCTGATCTGGCCCTGCTCGTAGATGGGGGTGACATAGGCGTCGACCCAGTAGTAGCGGCCATCCTTGCAGCGGTTCTTGACCACCCCGCGCCAGGGGTTGCCCTCCTTGAGGCGATCCCAGAGATCGGCGAAGGCCACCTTGGGCATGTCGGGATGGCGCACCAGGTTGTGGTTCTGGCCGACCAGTTCATCGACCTGATAGCCGGCGATGCGGCAGAAGGCGGGATTGGCGTAGGTGATGACGCCGCGCAAGTCAGTGGTGGAGACGAGTTGTACGTCGGCAGGAAACTCCACTTCGCTGTCTACTATTGGAACCTCAGTGCGAGCCATGCAATAAACTCCGATTTTTGTGCTTAGTTATTATCAGTAGGCCGGACGTTTGGCTGCGAAATAGGCGTCGTCGCCAGGCTTCATCGGGGGCTTATTCTGCCTATAAAGGAGGATAAAAAGTAGGGTTTAGTTGTGATTTTGTTAGCCAGGTAAAAAAACGGCGACCAAAAGGTCGCCGAAAAGAGAAAGATAACACTACCTCTGTGGCACCCGGTAACGCACCTGCAACTGACTAAGGATTTGCAACTGGCCGGGCAGGCGGGCGACGAAGTGCTCCCATGACTTGTGGGCAGGGGCACTCCAGGCCACCTCGGCCGTGGCCAGCAGGCGTGGGAACAACATATAGTCGAGCCGATCTCGCGAGATGATCTGCTCGGACCATAAGGGGCTCAGCACCCCCAGGATGTTATCGTTGGCATGGAAATCGATGGGGGCCGGGTCGCAGGCGTAGACCTGCTCCAGGCTGACGGGGCCGGCCCAGTAGAGGCCGGGCTCCTGATAATCATGGTTATAGGCCTGATCCAGATAGAGCTGCTGGGCGGGGGCCATCACCACGGGGTAGCCCTGGCTGGCGGCATCGAGCCCCGCCTGGAAGCTGGTCCAGGCGAAGACGGTGGCATCCCGGCTCACCTTGTCCCCGTGCAATATCTCCTCCCACCCCAGCATTTTCTTGCCCCTGGCGGCCAGGTATTGCTGGCAGTGGCGCAGCACATGGCCCTGCAGTTCACGACAATCCTGATACCCCTCTTGCTGCATCAGCTGTCGACAGGCCGGGCTGTCGGTCCAGACGCCGTGGGGCACCTCGTCCCCCCCCATGTGGATCTGCTCCCCGGGGAAGAGGGCACAGACCTCTTCCATCACCTTGTCGAGGAACTCGTAGGTACCGGGCAGGGCGGGGTTGAGCACGTTGTCATCGAAGAACTGCACCGACAGGTAGAGGGAGCTGTCCGCCTCTTCCCGCAGCAGCGCGGGCAGGGCCTTGATGGCGGCGTGGCAGTGACCGGGAATGTCTATCTCCGGGATGATGGTGATGCCAAGCCCGGCAGCATAGGCCACCAGTTCGCGCACCTCGATCTGGGTGTAGTAGCCGCCGTAAGGATCCGGCCCGCCGCTCAACTGAGGATCCACCGCCAGGCCGTGACCACGCCAGGCCGCCACTTCGGTCAGTTGCGGGAAGGCCTTGATCTCGAGGCGCCAGCCCTCGTCATCGGTCAGGTGCCAGTGGAAGCGATTGAACTTGAAGAGGCTCATCTGCTTGAGCAGCCGCTTGATGGTGGCAATGGAATGGAAGTGGCGTGAGCAGTCGAGGAAGATGCCGCGAAAACCGAAGCGGGGCTCATCGCGAAGCTCGAGGCAGGGCAGGCTCTCCCCGTGCTGCAGCGCCCACTGGGCAAGACTGACCAGCCCATGGCGCCAGCCCGCTTCTCCCGCCGCCTGGATCACCACCTCACGGGGGCTGATGGAGAGCTGGTAGGCCTCCGGGGCGAGGGGGGCCTCGACGAGGTGGATCTCGGCATCGTGATCCTGACTGAGGGCCAGACCGGTCAGCTCGTTGAAATGGGCAAGCAGGGGGCCAAGGGGCAGGGGGCCGCTGACATGGGCCCGCTCCGCCAGCCGGAAGTTGCCCTCGGGCAGCCGCAGGTGGGCGGGTTGGGGAACGATGCCGTTGGCGGCTTCCACCTCGGGCAGCTCGGGGGCGGCGGCGGGCAGGGGTGGCAGGCCGAGGGCCTGGCTTGCCAGGGTCACCGGCAGCAGCTGGGGGCCGGATCCCGTGTCGCCGAGGCTCAGGAAGAAGCCCTGAGGCAGATCGGAATTACGCTTGATGGGGGTGCTGCGACAGCAAAAACGCAGTTCGCTGCCGCCATCCTGGGGGACGAGCACCTTGTAGCTGCCGCTCTGGCGCTCCAGGGTGCCTCCTTCGACGGAGCTGGCGTCGATCTGCCGCGGCAGGCAGAAGTGCAGCTTCCAGGGGCTGTCCGGCAACTGGCTCAGGGTGAAATGGAACCAGACATCATCACCGTCACGTCGGTCAACTTGGGTATGGATCAGGGGTGCAGACATGGGTATTCCTCTGATTGAGCGAACAAGATGGCACCCTCAAGGGCATCGGCCATGGGGGGAACCAGGTTGAGATGGGCAAGACGGGGAGCCAGACGCGTGCCGACGCCACCGAGCAGGGCAATCCGGTGGGCCCCGAGCTGCTGCATGCCTTCCAGCAGGCTCTGCAACTGGGCGCAGGTCTCATCCAGCAGCTGACAGGCGAGGGCATCGCCGTCGCTGGCGGCATCGAACACCCAGGGGGTGAAGCGGCCATAGTCCGCCGGGATGGCGCGACTCGCCCAACGCACCACCTCGGCCTGATCCTGCTTGAAGTGAGCCAGCAGACGCTCGGCGAGCAGGCTGGGGGGCAGGATGCCGTCATGGCAGAGCAGGGCCTGTTGCAGGGCGCGCAGCCCGAGCCAGGCACCGCTGCCGAGATCCGAGATGGGGAAGCCCCGCCCCGAGCAGGTGCGCAGTCGCCCCTCCCGGTAGATGAGCCCGGCGGAGCCGGTGCCGGCGATGAGGATGGCCCCTTCCCGGCCACCGAAGGCGCCGAGGCAGGCCCCGAAGGCATCGGAGGTGAGCCGCACGTTGGCATAGGGGAAGGGCATGGCCAGGAGGGCGTGGTAGCAATCCGCCAGCTCGGCGGAGGCGAGCGCCAGCCCGACGCTCATCTGCGGTTCCGCCTCCTTGCCAAGACCCGCCTCGGTGCGGGCCAGATCGATGGCGGTCAATACGTGGCGGTGGGCCAAGGGAATGCCGAGCTCCAGATTGGATCCCGCGGCTCGCCCTTCACCCAGTAGCTTCCCCGCCCTGTCGCGGATACGGGCCCGGGTATGGGTGCCGCCGCCATCCACGCCGACCCAGTATTCAGTCATGGGAACCTCCGAGGGTGCTCTGCCAGCTGATGGCCAGGGCGAACCAGGCGGACTGCATGGAGGATCCACGGCTCCCCCAGTGCCAGTTCTGATCGAGCCGATCCTTGTACGTCTCAATCATGGGAACCTCCGAGGGTGCTCTGCCAGCTGATGGCCAGGGCGAACCAGGCTGCGTGAGGGATCCACTGCTCCCCCCAGCGCCAGTTCTGATCCAGCCGCTCCTTGTAGGCATCCGGGATGAAGGCGATGTCCGCCTCGTCATCGAAACCGGCGGTGATGCCGTTGCAGATCCCGCCCGGCGCATTGGGATAACCGGCGGTGTAGCTCGGGTTGTTGATGCCGTGCCCCGCCAGCATGCAGGCGTTGAAGGGGTTTTGCCCCAGGATCCAGTCGAGCTGGCGCTGGCCGAAGGCCTGTAGTGGTTTGCGCTGCTGTGGCAGCACTGAGGCAGCGGAAAATGTCATGGCGGCGAGGGAGGCCAGTCTGGCGTTCTCTCCCTGCCACCAGTAACCGGATTCGTTGTGGTGGGGCATGAAGAAGCTAATGCGAGGCTCCTCGCCCACTCCTTTCACATACTGGCGGGCGAGGGCGAAGGGGTTACCCGCCTGGGCGGCCAGCGCCAACTCGGCCGCCAGCGCCTGTTGCACCACGGCCTGCACCTTGCGTTTGCGCACGGGTTCCGGCTCCAGGGCCAGGTATTCCAGCAGGGCCAGCACCGGCAGGCCCGCCTCGGCGGCGTGATAGTAGGGGCGTGTCCCGTCGTCATCGGCGGACCAGTAATGGCCGAGCTCCGGATGGGGATGCTGACGGGCACAGAGCCGGGCGGCCCTGTCTCTGGCCTCGCCGAGCCACTCCTGGCCCAGGGTGCGGGTCAGCTCCACGGCGGCGAGCAGGGCGCAGTAGTCGTCGATGATGTTTTCGCGACCGTCGTCCAGATAGGCGAGGTTGTGCTCACGCAGGTGCAGATAGCCGCGGCGGGCGGCTTCGGCGTAATGGCTGGCATCGAAATCACCAACCGCGGACTCCCGCGCGGCACGGGCCAGGGCGGCGATGGCCATGCCCCCCCCTTGCCGGAATCCCGCCTGCCAGTCGGCGGACTTGAGCCCCTGCTGGGTGGCGTAGGCACACAGCTCCCGCTGCTCGGGATCCTTGCTCCACTTGTCGAACAGGGTCATGTAGAAGAAGCCGCTCTCGTCCTGCATCCGGCAGAGGAAGTCCGCCCCGTGCAGGGCCTCGTCGGCGAGCCGTTTGCACAGGTTCAGGCCGTCGATGTCGGTACGTGTGCCGAGCAGATCCCGGCACTTGAGCAGGGCCCAGACCACCAGGGGGGTCTGCTGGGGATTGAGGTAGTTGGCGTACGAGAGGTGGCTCAAGTACTTGCTCATGTCGCCGCTGGCATCGAACCAGCCGCCGCGCACATCCCGGCGCTGATCGGTGCCAAACTGGCGGGCTTGGCGATCGGCCCGATCGAAGGCTCCGCTCGCGCGCTGCCCCTTGAAATAGTGAATGACATCGGACAGGCAGGTGCGACTCAGCAAGCCAGGGCCGATGGCAAAGCGGGGGGAGCGGGTGACGGAGGGGGTCGCCTCTCCCTCGCGCTGGGTGACGGCCTCCAGCCGATAGTGGCCGGGCTCTTTAAAGGCGCTGAAGTCGGCGCGCCAGAAGTGGCGACCCTGCCAGCCGGGAACCTGACCGGCGGCCTGCAACTCGGTGTCGAACAGGATCTGGCCATCGTCCAGACGCAGCAGCCGCACCCGGCCGCTGAGGGGCTGTTCAAAGGCGCCTTGCAGCAGGGCCACCTTGTGGCCATCGCAGTCGTAACCCACCTGATTGATCAAGAGTTCCATCGAAGAGTGACTCCCCTGGCCTGCCGCAGCAGGCGAGGCGGTTGGCGGGCCCGCAGGCCCGCAGTGAAGCGAGAGGCTGACTCAGTCGTACAGGTAGCAGCGCACGAAGTGGTTGTCGGCGAGCTTGGTCACCGGCGGCAGGCTCTCCTTGCAGCGGGCCATGGCCTGGTGGCAGCGACCGGCGAAGGGGCACCCGCGAGAGTGCGGGGTCCAGAGCGGGATCTCTCCCTTGCGGCCCCCCTCCAGCTCGGTGTGGATGCTCTTCTCCGGATCCGGCACCGCCGAGATGAGCAGCTGGGTATAGGGGTGCTGGGGGTGGTGCAGGATCTCGTCCACCTCGCCCCACTCCACCATGTGACCCACGTACATCACCGCGAGATCTTCGGCCACATAGCGGGCGGTGGCGATGTCATGGGTGATGTAGAGCATGGAGACGCCGAGTTCGTTCTTCATCTGCTCCATCAGGTTGAGGATGCCGATGCGAATGGAGACGTCGAGCATGGAGGTGGGCTCGTCCGCCAGCACCACTTCCGCCTCCACCGCCAGGTTGCGGGCGATGTTGACCCGCTGGCGCTGGCCGCCGGAGAGCTGGTGCGGATACTTGGCGGCGGTGGCCTTGGCCGGGGTCAGTCCCACCTTCTCCAGCAAGGCGTAGACCATGTCCGGCAGATCTTTCTTGTCGAGCACCTTGCTGTGCAGCAGCAGGGGGCGGGCGATGTGGTGGTAGATGGTGTGGGTCGGGTTCAGCGAACCGAACGGGTCTTGCCATACCATCTGCACGCTCTGGCGGTAGTCGAGCAGGGCGGTGCCCTTGTCGAACTCCTCCAGATCCCGGCCGCGGTAGAGGATGCGGCCGCTGGAGAGCTTGTACATCTTGGCGATGATCTTGGCGATGGTGCTCTTGCCGGAGCCGGATTCACCCACCACCGCCAGGGCGCGGCCCCGGTGCAGGTTGAAGGTGATGTCGGACAGGGCCCGCATCTTGCCACTCTTGATGGCGTTGGAGTTGACGGGGAAGTCCTTGTAGAGGTGCTGGACTTCGATGATGGGGGCGTCGGTTTTGGCGATTTGCATGACAGACATCCTTAACAGCCAGCGGCCTTGTCCAGGTAGATCGGAAGATCCGATTGTTGCTCCGCCACGCCGTAGAGGTGGCAGGCGGTCTGTTGTCCCGGCCGGATCTCGGCCAGCTTGGTGTATTCCTGACGGCAGCGATCATGTACCCGGTTGCAGCGGGCCTGGAAGCGGCAGCCGACCGGCACCTCCAGCAGATTGAGCGGGGTGCCTGGGATCCCCTCCAGCACGGTTTTCGGGCCGTGCAGGGGCGGGAAGGAGTTGCCGAGCCCCTTGGTATAGGGGTGCAGCGGCGCGGTCAGGATCGCCTTGGAGGGGGCAATCTCGATGAGCTCGCCGGCGTACATGATGCCGATGCGATCGCAGAACTCGACCATGAGGGAGAGGTCATGGGTGATGAACAGGATGGAGAAGTTGAATTTCTCCTTGAGCGCATAGACCTTCTGCAGGATCTCCCGCTGCACCACCACGTCCAGCGCCGTGGTGGGTTCATCCATGATCAGCAGCTCGGGGTTCAGCGCCATGGCGATGGCGATCACCAGCCGCTGGCGCATGCCGCCGGAGAACTGGTGCGGGTAGTCCTTGAGCCGACTCGGGTGGATGTCGACGATCTCCAGCAGCTCCTTGGCGCGCTTGATCGCCTCATAGCGGGTCAGGCCGGGATTGTGGGCCAGCAGCACGTCACAGAACTGCTCTTCCATGCGCAGCACGGGGTTGAGCGCGTTCATGGCGGACTGGAACACCACGCTGGCCTGGCGCCAGCGGTAGCTGCGCAGCCGCTCGTCGTCGAAGTGGAGGATGTTCTCTCCCTTGAACAGGATCTCGCCGCCGCTGATGTAGGCGGGTGGCTTGTGCAGCCTGGCCACCGAGAAGGCGACCGTGGACTTGCCGCAACCGGATTCACCGGCGAGGCCGAATACCTCTCCCGGCATGATGTCAAAGCTGACCGAGTTGACGGCGCGCACGTCGCCGTTCTCGGTGATGTAGTCGACGCAGAGCTGGCGCACCGACAGCAGGGGTTGTTGCGAGGTCATGCTGTCTTCTCCTGTGCGGCCATAGCGGTGACTGGGGCGGGGGCGGCGAGTTTCTTCCAGCGATTCAGACCCTTGTGGGAACGCAGCTGGGGGTTGGCTATCTCGTCGATGGCGAAGTTGAGCATGGCAAGGCCGGCGCCCAGGGTCGCGATGGCGAAGCAGGGGGCCAGGATCTCCCACCAGGCGCCCACCAGGATGGCGCTCGAGGTCTGGGCGTTGTAGAGCATGATGCCCCAGCTCACCACGGTCGGGTCGCCAAGACCCAGGAACTCCAGAGTCGCCTCGGTGACGATGGCGTAGATGATGGAGCCGATGAAGCTCACCCCGATGATGGAGATAAGGTTGGGCAGTATCTCCACCAGGATGATGCGCCAGGCCGGTTCACCCAGCACCTCGGCGGCGATGACGAACTCCTTCTCCCGCAGGGCCAGGGTCTGGGCGCGGATGACCCGGGCGCCATAGGCCCAGGAGGTAAAGCCTATGATGAGGGCAATCACCGTCGGTGACGCCTCCCCGATGAAGCTAGCGAGCACCAGCAAGAGAGGAAGGTTCGGGATCACCAGCACCACGTTCATCAGGAAGGTGAGGCACTCGTCCACGATACCGCCGAAGTAGCCGGCGGTGATGCCCACCGTGATGGCGAGGGCGCAGACCAGGAGACCCGCCCCGAAGCCCACCAGCAGGGAGATACGGGCACCGTGGGTGAACTGGGACCAGAGATCGTGCCCCATGCGGTTGGAACCCATTACCAGCTCCACGCTGGGAGGCTGGTGCGGGCGGGCGACCCGCTTGGTGGGTTCGTTGCTGGTCAGGAGCGGGGCAAACAGCGCCATCAGTACGAAGGTGACGACGATGGCGAGGCCGAAGGCCGCCTTCTTGTTGCCCAGCAGGATCTTGAGAATGGTCGGCATACGCATCTTATTTGCCTCCTGTACGCAGACGGGGATCCAGGAAGACATAGAGCACGTCCGCCAGGAAATTGAAGCTGAGCATGGTGATGGTCATGATGAGCAGTTGGCCCTGAATGAGCGGGTAGTCACGGGCGAGGATGCCCTGATACAGGGTCAGGCCCAGGCCCGGGTAGTTGAAGATGACTTCGGTGATGAGGGAGCCGCCGATGACGAAACCCAGTGCCATGGAGAGGGCGGTGACGCTCGGCAGCACGGCGTTGCGGGCGCCGTAGTTGAAGATCACCCGGTTGCTGGAGAGTCCCTTGGCCTTGGCCATGGTAATGTAGTCCTCACCCAGCAGGTTGATCATGTTGTTGCGCATGGTGATGAGGAAGCCCCCCACCTGCACCATGGCCAGGGTGCCCACCGGCATGATGGCGTGCAGCATGATGCTCTTGATGTGTTCCCAGCCGAAATCGGCCTTGATCTCCGGGCTGTAGGCGTAGCCAATCGGAAGCCAGTTGAGGCTTACCCCGAACAGGAAGAGGGCGAGCAGGGAGACCACCACCGGCGGGATGGCCTGCATCACCAGGGTGAGCGGGGAGAGGATGCTGTCCATGCGCCCCCCCCGGTACCAGGCGGCGAAGATGCCGACGATGGAGCCGATGGAGAAGCTCAGGATGGTGGAGGTGCCCACCAGGAACAGGGTCCAGCCGATGGCGCGGCCGAGCACGTCGGCGACCGGCTGCGGGTAGTAACGCACCGAAGTGCCGAGATCCCAGGTGAAGACGCTCTTCACATAGGTGAGGAATTGGGTGCCGATAGGACCGTCAACGAAGCCGAAGGTGGCTTTGAGGGCTTCCAGGGCGGCGGGCTCCATCATGGCGCCGGCCCGGGCGAACATGACGGAGACGGGATCCCCTGGCATGGCTCTGGGTAACAGGAAGTTGATGGTGGCGGCCACCAGAAAAGCGACCAGATAGAAGGAGAAACGTCTGAGTATAAATCCCATGGTGATACCTTTTACTGCAAGCCTGCCCCGCGCCGGGCAAAGCTACCCCAACCCCGTGAGGTCCGGGGGATGAAGTGAGGGCGGGGAAGAAGGCCCCCCGCAGGGGGCCGAGGTGATTAGCTGTTTGGCTTGAGTGACAACACGTGCAGCAGACGCTCCGGGGTATCCGGGTGAACCTGCGGCTTGGCGACCGGGTTGTCGGCACTGAACCAGCCATTGAAGCGCTTGGTGCTGTACTCGTACCAGGTCGGGTTGTTGAACACCGGGATGATGGTCTGGTTGGCCCCGACACGCTCCTGGATGGCAAACATGATCTCTTTCTGCTTGGCCGCGTCGGCGGTCTGGGTGAAGTCATCGATCAGTTTGTCGAGTGCCGGATCCTTGTAGCGGGGCGCCGCGAAGCGGTTGCCACGTTCACCCATGTTGCGGGAGTGGAAGGCGGTCTCGAAGTACTTGTGCGGGTTGGCACCGGCGAAGTAACCCTGCAGGGCGACGTCGAAGTCACCGGTGATCAGGTTCTCGGTCCAGACGGTGGCTTCCGGGGTGGAGGTCTTGGCGTTCAGACCCAGGGCCTGCAGGCCTTCGACCCCGATCTGGACGGTGTTGACCCAGTCGGTCCAGCCGTTCGGTACCAGTACCTTGAACTCGATCTTCTTGCAGCTCGGGGTGTCCAAGAACTTGTCGCCGTCACAATCCTTGTAGCCCGCCTGTTTCAGCAGCGCCTTGGCGCCTTCCAGGTCGAACTTGTTGTATTTGCCGTATTTCTTCTCGACTTCCGGGTTGTCCCATGAGGCGAATGCCTTGCCAAGACCGGACGGATACTCGTTGACGGTCGGGTAGCCGTAGCCCGCGATGTCCACCATGGACTGGCGGTCCATGGCCATGGAGAAGGCGCGGCGGAAGTTGATGTCGTTGAAGGCTTCGTGGTTGCCCGGGTTCTTGCTCTGGAAGTTGACGTTGAACGCCACGGTGCCGGAGGCGGGGAACCAGTACTTGTTGTTCTTCGGATCGTTGCCGACGTAGAGACGCTCGATATCCGGCACGAAGGAACCGAACCAGTCCACGTCACCCTTCATCACGGCGGCCAGTACCTGGTCGTTGGTGGCCATCTGCGGCATGCGCAGGCAGTCGATGGAGAGGCTGGCGTTATCCCAGTAGTGCGGGTTGCGGCACTGGGTGTAGAGCTGGGCGGAGAAGTTGTCCACTTCGGTGAAGGGACCGGTACCGACCGGCTTGTCGTTGGTGAAGGCAACCGGATCCTTGACGGACTTCCACTGGTGCTCGGGCACGATGGGCACCAGCACCAGGTCGTTCACCACGTTGGTGTTCACTTCGGCCAGGTCGAACTTGACCTTGTGATCCCCCTGCTTCTCGACACCCTTGATCTGAGTCCAGATGGAGCGCTCGTCCAGCGCCTTGTTGGCCTTGACCAGGTTGAAGGAGAAGAGGATGTCGTCGGCGGTGAAGGCTTCACCATCGGACCACTTGACCCCTTCGCGCAGATCGAAGGTGACGGACTTCAGATCATCGCTGAAGGCGTAGTGGGTCGCCAGACGATAGACGGGTTTGCCACCCTGCATATCGTTGAAGATCACCAGCGGCTCATAGATGAAGTGACGGGTCGTGTGCAGCAGACCTGCCTGCAGGAAGGGGTTGAAGTTTTTCACCCATGCGGTTTCCTGCTGGGCAACCAGGGTCAGCACCGTCTTGTTCTCGGCGGCCATGGCAGTGCCGGTCATACCGGCGAGCAGGGTCCCCAGCATGACTGAGGTAGCGATTTTGGATACTTTGGCAAGCATATTTTTTCCTTTCTTATTGGTCTTCCATGGTTTTGGAATGGAGCACCGACATCGCATGCTTGGACACCGGCCCTCTCTGTTGGTCAGGTTTTGCACCCTTGTAGTTGTGTCATCCAACGCCCTTAGAAAAGCAGAGTTAACAGGAAAACAACAACTCTTCATTTCGTCGATATCGTAAAAACCCAATGACGCTCGTCAATCTCGTCAAAGTCTATTTTTAATCCTTTATTATTAGACTGTTATGTTAATTATCACAGAGCATCAAGTCACCCTTTGACGTCGGTGAAAAGTGATTATGTGAACTGGATCGTGCTGGTTTTTACGCTCGCCATCTGTCTTTTTTTTAAGCATGAAGCAAGCGACCGGGAAAGCGGCCCGGGTTTGTGCGCTGGGTCACGAAGAGGAGTGAAAGCGTTTTCTTGTGCGCAGGCAGAGATCTGGAGAGCCGTAACAGCGTGGTGTGCCGAAATGGATGAAGGAGGGCCGGTACGATTTCGATGGGCGTATGGTGGCTGGCTGACGGTGGGCAATAAAAAAGCCAGTCAGCAGGGCTGACTGGCTTTCGGGCTGAGCGGCGGGTTTAGTTCACCAGACTGGCCCAGAGGTCGTATTCGTCCGCCTCGTCGATGCGTACTTTGACCATGTCGCCGGGCTTGAGGTCGGTCTCGCCGTTCAAGTAGACCAGGCCGTCGATCTCGGGGGCATCGGCGGCGGAGCGGCCGGTGGCGCCCTCTTCGTCCACTTCGTCGATGAGAACGGTCATCTCCTGACCCACCTTGCGGGCCAGCTTGCGGATGGAGACCTGTTGTTGCAGTTCCATGAAGCGCTGGAAGCGTTCTTCCTGCACCTCGGCCGGCACCGGATCCGGCAGATCGTTGGCCTTGGCACCTTCAACCGGGCTGTATTTGAAGCAGCCGACCCGATCCAGCTCCGCCTTGTCGATGAAGTCCAGCAGCATCTGGAATTCTTCTTCGGTCTCGCCGGGGAAGCCGACGATGAAGGTGGAGCGCAGGGTGATCTCGGGACAGATCTCGCGCCACTTCTGGATGCGCTCCAGGGTGCGCTCGACGGTGCCGGGGCGCTTCATCAGCTTGAGGATGCGCGGGCTGGCGTGTTGCAGCGGGATGTCGAGATAGGGTAGCACCTTGCCGTCGCGCATCAGCGGGATGACGTCATCCACGTGCGGATACGGGTAGACATAATGCAGGCGTACCCACATGCCGAGCTTGGCGAGTTCTTCGCACAGGGCCACCATGCTGGTCTTGACCGGCATGCCGTCATAGAAGCCGGTACGGTGCTTGACGTCCACGCCATAGGCGGAGGTGTCTTGGGAGATCACCAGGATCTCCTTCACGCCCGCCTCTTTCAGGCGCTTGGCCTCGGCCAGCACCTCGCCGATGGGACGGCTCACCAGATCCCCGCGCATGGAGGGGATGATGCAGAAGGTGCAGCGGTGGTTGCAGCCTTCGGAAATCTTCAGGTAGGCGTAGTGACGGGGGGTCAGCTTGACCCCATGGGCCGGCACCAGGCTGGTGAAGGGGTTGTGGGTGGGCTTTTCCACGTACTTGTGGACGTGGCCCAGCACCTCTTCATAGGCGTGGGGGCCGGTGATTTCGAGCACCTTGGGGTGGATCTCGCGGATCTGGTTCTCTTTGGCGCCAAGACAGCCGGTGACGATCACCTTGCCGTTTTCGGACAGGGCCTCACCGATGGCTTCCAGCGACTCTTGTACTGCGCTGTCGATGAAGCCGCAGGTGTTGACCACCACCAGCTCCGCATCGTCATAGCTGGGCACCACATCGTACCCTTCGGTACGCAGCTGGGTCAGGATGCGTTCGGAATCGACCAGATTTTTGGGGCAACCCAAGGAGACGAATCCTACTTTGGGGGCCTGTTTTGTGTTGGACATCGCTCAATCACTCTTAGGTGGCTCTATTATAAGGGCGCGGATTTTACCGGAATGGCTAACCAAAAACTATACAACCGGGGCTGGCCGAACAATATTTACGGGTTCATCCCCTTTGCATTGGCAAGGGCGAGGGGGATGAGCGCCTCTGCGGGTGACAGTTATCGTCCGACCACGGCAGCCTTGCTTCCTCAAGCAGAGTACGGCAGGAAACGCCTTGCTCACCCGGCAATATGGGCGAAAGAGTGACGCAGGTGATTGAGTCGCAAGGCATAGTCGTGAACGGGACTGTTATTGGCGTACGATTAAATCTGATAGGGTAGTGATCCGCTGACGAGCAGAAGAAGGAGCAGACCATGAAGAGCAAACCCTGGCTGATTGCCGCCGCCCTGTTGCTGGCATCCACTCCCAGCCATGCCGACTGGGCCAAGCTGAAAGAGGCCGCCTCCGATCTCGGCACCGCGGTGAGCGACACCAGCAAGGAGGCATGGAAGGGGATCACCGATTTCTCCAAGGAGACCTGGGAGTCCGTCTCTACCTGGGGAGCCGATGCCTATAACAAGGCTGGCGCCTGGACCGAAGAGAGTGCGGCCACCGGCAAGGAGTGGCTGGATGCGGCGGACAAGAAGCTCGACACCATGTTGGAACCCAAGACCCCGGAAGAGGCACGCACGGCCCTCGATACCATGGCCGACACCGCTCTGGTGCGGCTGTTCAACGATCAGCCCTCCGCCAAGCTGCTGTTTGACCAGGCCTATGGCTACGCGGTGTTTGATTCGCGCAAGTTCTCCCTGATGATCCATACCAACCAGGGGTCGGGGGTCGCGGTCAATCGCAAAACCGGCAAGCACACCTATATGAAGATGTTCGGGGCTGGCCTCGCGGCCGGGCTCGGCGGCAAGTTCTATCAGCAGGTGATCCTGTTTGAAGACCAGACCCACTTCGATGCCTTCGTCAACAAGGGCTGGGAAGCCACTTCCGAGGTGGGGGCCGTGGCGGGCAAGGAGAGTGCCGAGCTGACCGCCAAGTACAACGGCGGCATGGCCATCTACCAGATTGGCGAGAAAGGGCTGCTGCTGGATGCCAATATTTCCGGCTCCAAGTACTGGCTTGACGATGATTTGAACAAGTGACACATCCCTCTCGGTCCGACAAGTTCTTTTTCTTCTATCAGATTGAAATACAGTCTGTTTAATTGACGAGACTTGCAGTAAAAAGAGGGCCTTCGGCCCTCTTTTTCATGGGCGCGGATCAGAGTCGTGGGACAAGGAGAGGGATATGGCGCATGAGCCCGGGCAAGATGTGATGGCGGCCCAGAGCCGGGAGTGGGAAAAACAGAGCATCTATCTGCGGTTGCAGGAAGGGATCCCCACGGCGTTCTGGGTCTGGGGGGATCTGGTGGCACCGCTGGAACCAGTCTTGCCGACAGAAGCCTATGCGGGCCAGTTTGGTTGGGGAGAGGCCGATGAGGCCTGCCTGGCCCTCTCCCACGCCATCATCGCCAAGCTGGTGGCCGTGGGCTTGGTGACCCCTGAGCAGGCAAGCGTCAAGGCGCACTACCTGCGTGATGAGGTGCTGGCCAAGCTGCCCGCCGACGAACACTACGATCTGCACCTGAGTTACCTGCGGTTGCTGCTGGGCAAACAGCCCTGGCCCGCGATCTGAATCCGTGACGGCTGGTGGCACCGGCCTGATCACGCCCCTCTTTCACTTCTGATCTTCTCTATTCGCTCTGGTTGGCACCCTTATTGCTTTAAGCCTGTCAGCGTCAATGATTTGTCTGGGGATGAAAGATGGAAATAAGTGCAAGCAGCCTGATGCAAGAGATGCAGGCACTCAAGGTCGAAGCGGGAGCCACCCCGCTGGCCCAGCCTGGTCGCCCGGTCAGCTCGGATTTCGGTCAGATGCTCAAGCTGGCTCTCGACAATGTCAACGAGCTGCAGGGCAGCGCCAACGATCTGCGCACCCGCTTCGATCTGGGCGACAAGTCGGTGGATCTCTCCGAGGTGATGATCGCCGGCCAGAAATCCTCCATCGCCTTCGAGGCGACCGTCCAGGTGCGCAACAAGATGGTCGATGCCTACAAGACCATCATGAACATGCCGGTATAAGCATATCCATGGCGACTGAGCATCATGAACATGTCAGCAACAAGGACATAAACCGTGGCTAACGATCAAAACGGCGATCTGCTGATGAACAACGAAGGGGCGGCGACCCTGGACGAGCAGGAGCAGAAGAGCTCGGCGCTGGGCTTTCTCTCCAACACGGATGTGCTGCGCCAGATCACCCTGATCCTGGGGCTGACTATCTGTCTGGCCATCGCCGTCTTCATCCTGCTGTGGGGCAAGGAGCCGGAGATGCGTCCCCTCGGCACCTTCAATACCCAGGAGCTGGTCTCCACCCTCGACTACCTCGATCAGCAGAAGATCCCCTATCAGGTGGACGGCAAGAGCGTGCTGGTCAGCGCCGAAAACTATGCCGATATCCGTCTGCGCCTTACCCGCGCCGGCCTTGCCAGCAGCAGCGACGTGAGCAATGACGGCGAGTCCATCCTGCTCAAGGACTCCAGCTTCGGCGTCAGCCAGCGCATGGAGGGAGAGCGTCTCAAGCTCAGCCGCGAGCGCCAGCTGGCGAGCGCCATCGAGCAGTTCCAGAACGTGGCCAAGGCCCAGGTGCTGCTGGCCATCCCCAAGGACAACGTGTTCGCCCGTAACGAACGCAAGCCGAGTGCCACCGTGGTGCTGAGCCTGCGGGGCAGCGCCCTCGGCCAGGGGGAAGTGGACTCCATCGTCGACATGGTGGCCTCCGCCGTCCACGGCCTGGAGCCGACCCGGGTCACGGTCACCGACCAGAATGGCCGCCTGCTCAACTCCGGCTCCCAGGATCCTCTCTCCGCCCAGACCCGCAAAGAGTTTGCGATGCAGCAGAAGCAGGAGCTGGAGTACAAACAAAAAATTGACGCCATCCTGATCCCGGTGCTCGGGGCGGACAACTACACCGCCGAGGTGGATCTCTCCCTCGACTTCTCCCAGCAGGAGCAGACCCGCAAGACCTTCAATCCGGACTTGCCCGCCGTGCGCTCCGAGATGACGGTGGAGGAGAACAGCTCGGGTGGCAGCAACGGCGGCGTGCCCGGCGCGCTCTCCAACCAGCCCCCTGCCGCCTCCAGCATTCCCCAGGAGGCGACGGCCGCCGAGGGTGGCAATGCGGCCAGCGGCCGCTCCCGCAAGGAGGCGACCCGCAACTTCGAACTGGACAGCACCATCAGCCATATCCGGCGCCAGCAGGGCGGCATTCGCCGCATGACGGTGTCGGTGGCGGTGGATTACAAGGCGACGCCTGGCGCCGAGGGCGCCATCACCCGCGAGCCCCGCACCCAGGCCGAGCTCGACACCCTGCGTCGGTTGCTGAGCGGCGGCCTCGGCTTTGACGTGACCCGGGGGGATACCCTGGAAGTGGTCGCCATCCCGTTCAACCGTCCCGAACTCGAGGCCGTGGCGGACATCCCGCTCTACGAGCAGCCCTGGTTCTGGCGCGCGGTGCGCATTGCCGCCTCCGTGCTGGTCATCATAGTGCTCATCGTCACCGTGGTGCGGCCCATGCTCAAACGCCTGCTCTACCCGGATGCGAGACCGGAAGGGGAGCTGGATCTGGACAACAGCATAGTGCTGGGCGGGGATGACGAGCTCAGCCTGCTGGCGGCCCAGGCGGAAGCCGAGCCCATCTTCGGGGTGCGCGATGGTCACCTGAAACTGCCGGATCTGCACAAGGATGAAGACTTGCTCAAGGCGGTGCGTGCGCTGGTGGCGAATGAACCGGATCTGGCCGCTCAGGTCATTAAAGAATGGGTAACGAACCGAGATGCCTGAAGAGAACAAGAACCAAATCACCGGTAACGAGATTACCGACAGCCAGCGCCTGCTTCTGGATCAGATGAGCGGGATGGAGATGGCGGCCGTGCTGATGCTGAGCCTCAACGAAGAGGACGCCGCCCAGATCTTCCGTCATCTCGAACCCAAGCAGGTACAGCGCCTCGGCATGTCCATGGCCTCGATGTCGGACTTCAGTCACGATCGGGTGGCGGCGGTGCATCGTCAATTTATCGACGACATCCAGAAATACACCAACATCGGTATCGGCAGCGAAGACTTCGTGCGCAAGGCCCTGGTGGCGGCACTCGGGGAGGACAAGGCCAGCAACCTGGTGGATCAGATCATCCTGGGGTCAGGGGCCCGCGGCCTCGACTCCCTCAAGTGGATGGACGCGCGCCAGGTGGCCAGCATCATCCAGAACGAACACCCGCAGATCCAGACCATAGTGCTTTCTTATCTGGAGCCGGAGCAGTCGGCGGAGATCCTGAGCCAGTTCCCGGAGCAGGTACGCCTGGATCTGGTGATGCGTATCGCCAACCTGGAAGAGGTGCAACCGGCGGCGCTGCAAGAGCTCAACGACATCATGGAGAAGCAGTTCGCCGGTGCGGCCGGGGCTCAGGCCGCCAAGATGGGTGGCCTCAAGGCTGCCGCCAACATCATGAACTACCTCGACACCAACATCGAAGGCCAGCTGATGGACTCCATCCGCGACTCGGACGAGGAGATGAGTCAGCAGATCCAGGATCTGATGTTCGTGTTCGAGAACCTCATCGACGTGGACGATCGCGGTATCCAGACCCTGCTGCGGGAAGTACCGGGGGATCTGCTGCAACGGGCCCTCAAGGGCTCGGACGATCAGATGCGGGAGAAGGTGTTCAAGAACATGTCCAAGCGGGCCGCCGAGATGCTGGCAGACGATCTGGAGGCCATGGGGCCGATCCGGGTCTCCGAAGTGGAGGCCGCCCAGAAGGAGATCCTCTCCATCGCACGCCGTCTGGCGGACGCGGGCGAGATCATGCTGGGGGCCGGTGGTGGCGAAGAGTTCCTCTAACATGTTGGCCTTTCACCATGGTGTTGTATTGTCATGCCACCCGTTTCTGGTGAGGAGTGCTACTAGAGCATGAACAGCAAGAATAACAAGCTGCGCGGTTACGTCCGGCCTGAGCCGGACGAGTTGCCGGCGCAGGCCTGGGGCTGGCCCGAGATGGAAGTCGAATCCGAGATCCAGAGCAATGCCCTGGGGCTCAGCCCGGACTGGTACCGGCAGGAGCAGGAGGTCGAAACCCCAGATCCCGAACCGGAAGAGGAGCCCGCTCCCAGCATCACCGCCGAGGAGCTGGAGGCCATTCGCCAGGCCGCCTGGGAAGAGGGGATGAGCGAGGGGCGTGAAGCGGGCTTTGCCAAGGGATTGGAGGAGGGCAAGCTGGAAGGCTTGCAACAGGGCCATCAGGCGGGTCTGGAGCAGGGCAGGGAAGAGGGGCTCGCCATGGGCCGCGAACAGGTGGAGCAACAGATTGCCCACTGGCAGGGGCTTGCCGATCGCCTCGCCAACCCCCTGAGCGAACTGGACGCCGCGGTGGAGCAGCAGCTCATCAGCCTGGTGCAGCAGCTCGCCCGCGCCCTCATCCGCCATGAGGCGCAAACCTCGCCTCGGCTGCTGCTGGAGGCGCTCAAACAGGGGCTCTCCCTGCTGCCGGCCGCCGAGCACGGGGTCACCCTGATGCTGCATCCGGATGATCTAGCCCGGGTCGAGGAGGCCTTCGGCGCCGAGGAGTGCGCCAGGCGCCACTGGCGGTTGCAGGCCGAACCCACCTTCTCCCCGGGGGATCTGCAGCTCGCCACCGAGCTTTCCAGCATCGATCTGACCCTGGCGGGGCGCATCGAGCAACTGCTGCGCAGCTTCCTGCGGGACAACGCGGACTGATGGTGCTGCATCGCCCTGCACCTTCTGGCGCCGCCGTATTCAACATCAGGGCCGGGATGGCGTCCTGTTCGCCCCGGCCCGCACTTTTCACCCCTTCGGAGGCTTCATGACCGCGTCCTTGCTCAATCGGCTGCACGCTTACCGCGTGCGCGAGAGCGGCCCCACGCCGCCGGTGGCAGGCAAGCTGACCCGGGTGGTGGGGCTGACCCTGGAGGCCATCGGCTGTCGCGCCGCCATCGGCGCCCTGTGCCGCATCGATACCCAGGAGGGGGCGCTGGAGGCCGAGGTGGTGGGCTTCTCCGGGGATCGCCTGTTCCTGATGCCGAGCGAGCAGCTCAAGGGGGTCATTCCCGGTGCCCGGGTGGTGCCCATCACCGAGGAGCATGGCATTCCAGTGGGGATGAACCTGCTCGGCCGGGTCATCGACGGCATCGGTCAGCCCCTGGACGGGCTCGGCCCCATCCTCGCCTCCCAGACGGTGCAGTTTGCCCAGCACCGCATCAATCCGCTCGCCCGTCGCCCCATCCATCAGCCGATGGACGTGGGGGTACGTGCCATCAACGCCGTGCTCACAGTGGGCCAGGGCCAGCGGATGGGGCTGTTCGCCGGCTCCGGCGTCGGTAAATCCGTGCTGCTCGGCATGATGACCCGCGGCTCGGTGGCGGACGTGGTGGTGGTGGGGCTCATCGGTGAGCGGGGTCGGGAGGTCAAAGAGTTCATCGAGGAGATCCTCGGGGCCGAGGGGCGCGAGCGGGCCGTGGTGGTGGCGGCGCCTGCCGACGCCTCGCCGCTGATGCGCCTCAAGGGGTGCGAGACGGCGCTGGCCATCGCCGAGTATTTCCGGGATCAGGGGCTCAACGTGTTGCTCTTGATGGACTCCCTCACCCGTTATGCCCAGGCCCAGCGGGAAATCGCCCTGGCAGTGGGGGAACCGCCCGCCACCAAGGGCTACCCGCCTTCGGTATTTGCCAAATTGCCGGCGCTGGTGGAGCGGGCCGGCAACGGCAGCGACGGCCAGGGCTCCATTACGGCCTTCTTCACCGTGTTGACGGAGGGGGACGATCTGCAGGATCCCATCGCCGACGCGGCGCGGGCCATCCTCGACGGTCACATCGTGCTGGCGCGGGAGCTGGCGGATGCGGGCCATTACCCGGCCATCGACATCGAGAAGTCCATCAGCCGGGTCATGCCCATGGTCACCTCGCCGGAGCACATGGAGCTGGCGCGCACCTTCAAGCAGTTTTACTCCCTCTATCAGCAGAACCGGGATCTCATCACCATCGGCGCCTACAGCCAGGGCTCGGATCCCCGCATCGACCGGGCCATCATCCAGAAGCCCTATCTGGATCAGTTCTTGCAGCAGAAGATGCGCGAGGTCATTCCCTATGATGAAGGCCTGCAATCCCTGCACATGGTGGCCATGCCCCTGATGCGTTGACGAGATGAATCGGGAGCCAATTGATGAGTAAAGGACTGGAGTTGCTGTCAGCCAGGCTGGTGGAGGCCGAACATCAAGCGGCCATGGCGCTGGCCAAGGCCCAGCAGGACTTGAAGCTGTTCATGGATCAGCAAAACGCGCTGAACCAGTACCGCCAGATTTACCACCAGCAGTGGACGGATCGCGGCCTGCAGGGGATCAGTCCCCAGCAGAACAGCCAGTATCACGCCTTCATCAACAAGCTGGAAAATGCGGCGACCCAGCAATACGAAGGGGTGTTGCAGGTGCGCGAGGCGCTGGCCCAGTGCCGCACCCAGTGGCTGGAGGCCCAGCAGCGGCGCAAGGCCGTCGAGCTGTTGCTGGAGAAGCAGGCAGACAAATTGCGCCTGAAGGCCCAGCGCCAGGAGCAGAAGATGCTGGATGATTACGCCATCCAGCGACGCTATCACCACTCTGGCCTGTAATTTGCTTCTCTTCGGTCAATCACTCGATTCATCGACCGCCCCAGCCCCAGGCCGCGCGGTCATCACCGGATTGTCGTCAGGGATCCCAGCATGATACAGACCCAGTTGATTACAGCCTCTGCCCAGGCCAAGTCGGTCGATGGTGCCGCCACCCCGGCGTTGCCTGCGCTGGGTGGCGAGGGGGATCTGCCACTGCCGGGAGAGGGCAAGGCCCTCTTCGCCGATGCCATGGCCCGCCAGCTCGGGCAACAGGATCCCGCCCGTCAGGGGGATGGCGCACTCAAGTCTCCGCTGGATGCCAAATCTTTGGCGGCGAGCGAGACGAGCCAGAATGCACCTCATCAAGTAGAGAAGGCCGACGAGGCCGAGCTTCCCCCCGACGATTTCCTGCAGCAGCTGCAAGCCTCGCTGCGCCAGGACACCACCCTGGTGGCGCAGGTGGCGACCCCTCCCCAGGCTCCGCTCCCTGCCGCCCATCCGGACGGCAATGACTTGCCGCCCGAGTCGCCCTCCATCGCCGGAGTCCCTGGCAAGGACGCCGTGGCCGGTGCCGGGCAGCAAGGGACTTTGCCCCAAAACGACCTGGCCCAGCGCACGGAGCTAGCAGCGGCCTTGGCGCCATCCGGCAAGGGGACGGGTGATGCCGCGAACAGTGCGGCGGAAAAAAGTGCGGCACATGGCGCGGCGTCCCCGGATGCCCTGGGCCGCGTGGCCGGCGCCGATGCCGCCCTGCCGGGCAAACAGGCTGCATCCCCGGTGGCGGACGGGGTTGACAGCCGCGAGACTGGCGCAGACCTGAACGCATCAGAGAAGTCTGTGGCCGACAAGGGCGTCGCTGCCAAAGAGACCGGATCCAAGCCGGAATCCCAGCCCCTCTCTGGCCCCGAGCGAGCAGCCCAGCTGGCCAAGGTGGTGACGGGAGAGACCGATGGCGCGAACAGGGAAAACCTGTCCGCCGCGCAGACCGCCAATGACAAGCAGGCCGGTGTGGCCAGGGTCTTTGGAGAAGGGGTGGCCAGTGCCACTATGGTCTCTGCCGATCAGCCCGCAGCCAGTGCCGAGGGCAAGGCTGACGGGCGCTCACCAAGCGGGGCGGATGCCAGCGCACAGGGCGCAGGTGGCGTGACGGCCAGCACCGATGAGGCATCAGGTCAGGCCCGCACAGGGGGCAGGGCGCAAGAGAGCGGCACTGCCCAGGCTTCCGTCGCCAAGGCCGATGGGGGTGCGAGCAGTCAGACTCCAGTGGTGGCTCCTGCCGGAACGGCTCAGGTGAGCGATCCCCAGACCCCGGCGCTGGCGGCGCCGCAGCAGGTGCTGGCTCGTCACGAATCTCAGGGGCCACAAGCCTCACTGGCGGCCCTGTCCGCCGGCATCCAGCAGATGGAGAGTGCCCCGGCCGTGGTGGTCAAGGCCAATAGCGAACTCAGAAAAACCGAATTGAAGGGATCCCTGGACGAGGTCGGCAAGAGTGCGGGGCTGGAGGCCAAGCCCGCCCAGCAGGCCGAGGCGGGTGCCACCACCCAGCAGCTGGCCTCCCAGGGGAGTAACGAGTCGAAGTCCGTTGCCGAAACCGGCGCCAGACGGGATGCCCAGAACCTGCCGCACCTCAAGCTGGCGACGCCAGAAACCCCGACCCAGTTGCACCAGAAAGTGAATCTGATGTTGACGGACAAGCTGCAGCAGGCGGAGATCCAGCTCGATCCCCTGGGGCTTGGCAAGATGAAAATCCAGATCCAGATGGGGGCGGACAGTCAGGCCAGCGTCAACTTCGTGGTCCAGCATGGCCAGACCCGGGAGATGCTGGAGCAGGCCATGCCGCGCCTGCGGGACATGCTGGCGGGGCAGGGGATCCAGCTTGGGCAGACCCAGGTGCAACAACAGCCTCAGTCGCAACAACAAGCACAGCAGCACTCCCAGCTGGCGCAGCAACAATCCCAGGGGCAGGCGAGCTCCGGGGGAGAGGGCCGACAGGGGAACGGTGGCGCCGGTGGCCGCGGTCAGGGAGAGAGCGAGGGTACGGCCCATACTCTCAGCCTGCTGGTGGAATCGGCAAACGATGCCGGAATTGATTTCTATGCTTGATGCATTCTTAAGTAAGTTTATGATACCGAACAAGTTTGAGACTAGGGTGGACGAGGGATGGCAGACGATAACGAACTGACGCTGAAGGATCCGGCGGCAGCCAAGAAAAAGAAGCTGATCATGATTATCGCCCTGGCCGTTGTCCTGCTCGGGGGCGGAGGGGCCGGTGCCTGGTTCATGCTCTCCGGCGGTGACAAGCCCGCGGCCGATGCTGCCGAGGCCAAGCCCGCCGACAATGCGCCCCAGCCTTCGCTTTATGTGGGCATGCCACGTCCCTTCGTGTTCAACGTGGCGGGTGGCCAGCGGGATCGACTGGTGCAGATCAAGATCCAGCTGATGGTGCGGGGCGCCGCCGACGAGACCCTGGCCAAGCAGAACATCCCCCTGATCGAGGGGACCCTGCTGCGGGTCTTCAGCGCCGCCACTGCCGAGCAGCTGATGACCTTCGAGGGCAAGGAGAAGCTGCGCAAGGATTCACTGGAGGAGTGTCGCCGGGTGCTCAACGATCTGGTCGCTACCCCCGTCATAGAACAAGTGTTGTTTACCGGCTTCGTGATGCAGTGACGAGCCGACCAGTCATGGATAAAGGTGAAGCGTGAGCGATCTGTTAAGTCAGGACGAAATTGATGCCCTGTTGCACGGTGTCGATGATGTCGAAGAGGAAGAGTTAGGGGCGGCCGGGGATCCCGGGATCGCCCAGTTTGACTTCTCCTCCCAGGACCGCATCGTCCGTGGCCGCATGCCGACCCTGGAGCTGGTGAACGAGCGTTTCGCCCGTCACATGCGCATCAGCCTGTTCAACATGATGAGGCGCACCGCCGAGGTCTCCATCAACGGCGTGCAGATGCTGAAATTCGGGGAGTACGTGCACACCCTGTTCGTGCCCACCAGCCTGAACATGGTGCGCTTCCGCCCCCTCAAGGGGACGGCTCTCATCACCATGGAGGCGCGCCTCGTCTTCATCCTGGTGGAGAACTTCTTCGGTGGCGACGGTCGCTACCACGCCAAGATCGAGGGGCGCGAATTTACCCCCACCGAGCGACGCATCATCCAGATGCTGCTCAAGCTGGTGTTCGAGGATTACAAGGATGCCTGGG
Organism: Aeromonas intestinalis; assembly: GCF_054052485.1. NCBI lineage: Bacteria > Pseudomonadati > Pseudomonadota > Gammaproteobacteria > Aeromonadales > Aeromonadaceae > Aeromonas > Aeromonas intestinalis. The sequence goes on along the minus strand of NZ_JBSTYK010000001.1, from coordinate 402,057 downwards.
CCCCGGTGATGGACGTGGGCTTCGAGTACCTTGACTCCGAGGTGAACCCGGCCATGGCGAACATCGTCAGCCCCACCGAGGTGATCGTGGTGAGCTCCTTCCACATCGAACTGGACGGCGGCGGCGGTGACTTCCACGTGGCCATGCCCTACTCCATGCTCGAACCCATTCGCGAGTTGCTGGATGCGGGGGTGCAGAGTGACAAGGGGGACACGGACGTGCGCTGGAGCAAGGCGCTGCGCGACGAGATCATGGACGTCAAGGTGGAGCTCAAGGCCAAGCTGCTGGAGACCGAACTGACCCTGCGGGATCTGATGGAGCTCAAACCCGGCGACATCATCCCGGTGGAGATGCCGGAGAACCTGCTGGTCTATGTGGAGGACTTGCCGACCTTCCATGCCAAGATGGGGCGCACCAAGGAGAACGTTGCGCTCAAGATCACCGACAAAATCAAGCGCCCTGACGGGGTCAAGACAGAGATGCATCTGGTGACCCGGGGGGGCGTGCGTATCGATGGCGAAGCCGAGCTGGAAGAGCTCGAGCGCAGCATCGCCGACAAACACCCCTGATTGACGGCCCGTCATCACGGGCATGAATAGAAGCATTTAGCAGCATAAGGAATTCGAGATGAGCGGAACCGATGACGAGCAGGATCTGATGGCTGACGCCTGGGCTGCCGCGCTGGAAGAGCAGGTGACGGCCGAGGCCAAGCCGGCCCCTCTGGAAGAGCTCAAGGATGACGCCCCCATCAGTGCCGAGGAGCGTCGCAAGCTGGACACCATTCTGGACATCCCGGTGACCATCGCCATGGAGGTGGGTCGCAGCCAGATCAGCATCCGCAACTTGCTGCAACTGAACCAGGGCTCGGTGGTGGAACTGGATCGGGTGGCCGGCGAGCCCCTGGACGTGCTGGTCAACGGCACCCTGATCGCCCACGGCGAGGTGGTGGTGGTGAACGACAAGTTCGGCATCCGCCTGACCGATGTCATCAGCCAGATTGAACGGATCAAGAAACTCAAATGATCCGCGCTCTCGCCCTGATACTGTTCGCCTCTCCGGCGCTGGCGGAGGGGGTCAACCCTCCCAGCATCACCTCCTGGCTGCTCTCCAGTCTGATGGTCATCGGCCTCATCCTGGTGCTGGGCTTTTTGCTCAAGAAGAGCAAGCTCACCAGCGTCATGGGGGGAGGCCAGATGAAGGTGATCGCCACCCTGCCGCTCGGTTACAAGGAGAAGCTGATGGTGGTCAAGGTGGGGGAGCAGCAACTGCTGATCGGGGTGACCCCGCAGCAGGTCAACTTCCTCTACCGGCTGGAGGAGCCGCTGGACGAGAGCCAGCCCCAGGCTTTCTCCCAGCAGCTCGGCAAACTGATGGGCAAGCATGAAAAAAGCTAACTGGATCTGGCTGTTCCTCAGCCTGTTTGCCCCCCTGGCCCTGGCCCAGGACGGCATGTCGGCCCTCACCGTCAAGACCATGGCGGATGGCTCCCAGGAGTACAGTCTGACCCTGCAGGTGCTGGCGCTGATGACCGCGCTCTCCTTCCTGCCGGCCATGGTCATCATGATGACCTCCTTCACCCGCATCATCGTGGTGCTCGGCATCTTGCGCCAAGCCATCGGTCTGCAGCAGAGCCCCTCCAACCAGGTGCTGATCGGCATCGCCCTCTTCATGTCGTTCTTCATCATGTCCCCGGTGCTGGATCGCATCAACGAGGAGGCGCTGCAGCCCTATCTGGCGGAGACCATAGGGCCCAAGGAGGCGCTGGAGAAGGCTGAATTGCCCATTCATCAATTCATGCTGGCCCAGACCCGGGTCAAGGATCTCAACACCTTCATGGAGATAGCCAATGTGCAGGTGGACAAGCCGGCGGACGTGCCCCTGCGGGTGCTGATCCCGGCCTTCGTCACCAGCGAGCTCAAGACCGCATTCCAGATAGGCTTCATGTTGTTCCTGCCCTTCCTGGTCATCGATCTGGTGGTGGCGAGCATCCTGATGGCCATGGGGATGATGATGCTGTCACCCATGCTGGTGTCGCTGCCCTTCAAGCTGATGTTGTTCGTCATGGTGGATGGCTGGAACCTGATCCTGGGGTCCCTTGCCAACAGCTTCGGGCTGGGCGCGGGTTAGCCGGTCAATCGAGAGGATCCGACACATGAGTCCTGAAACCTTTGTCGACGTGTTTCGCGAGGCGCTCTGGCTGGTGACCATCATGGTGTGCGCCGTGATCCTGCCGAGCCTGATGGTGGGCCTCATCGTTGCCATCTTCCAGGCGGCGACCTCCATCAACGAACAGACCCTGAGCTTCCTGCCCCGTCTGGTGGTGACCCTGCTGGCCCTGGGGCTCGGCGCCCACTGGGGCTTGCAGAGCCTGATCGACTTCTTCCAGCTGATGGTCAGCCAGATCCCCGAGGTGGTGGGGTAATGCCTGTGGGCGCAGGCGCCTGGCCACCGTGCCCGCCCGTTGCAGGGACGCGGTCATGACTTACACCACGGCGGTGATCATGGAGTGGCTGGCCTCCATCGTCTGGCCCCTTGCCCGCATCAGCAGCCTGCTGATGGTGATGGCCGTGTTCGGTAGCCGCCTGGCCCCCGCCAGGGTGCGCATGGGGCTGGCGCTCGCCATCACCTTCATCATCGCCCCCCTGTTGCCCCCCATGCCCAAGGTGGAGCTCTTCTCCGTCGGCAGCTTCCTGGTGCTGGGACAGCAACTGCTCATCGGTGTGGCGCTCGGTCTGATGACCCAGTTCCTGCTGGAGACCTTCGTGATGGCGGGCCAGGTGATCGCCATGCAGACCAGTCTGGGCTTCGCCACCCTGGTGGATCCCATGAATGGTCAGTCCGCCCCCGTGGTGGGCCAGTTCTACCTGATGCTGGCAACCCTGGTGTTTCTGGCGGTGGACGGACACCTTTTGATGATCAAGATGGTGGTGTTGAGCTTCGAGACCCTGCCGGTATCGGATCAGGGGCTCTCCCTGCCCGCCATCCGCAGCCTGGTGAGCTTCCTCGGGGTCATGTATCAGGCCTCCCTGGTGATGGCGCTGTCGGCCATCGTCGCGCTGCTGCTCATCAACTTCGCATTCGGGGTCATGACCCGGGCCGCCCCCCAGCTCAACATCTTCAGCATCGGCTTCGCGGTCAGCATGATGTCCGGTCTCTTCATCCTCTGGCTCACCATCGGCGGCTTCATGGGGCACTTCGAGGCCATCTGGGAGCGGGTGCAGGAGACCAGTTGCGAGCTGATTGATGTGCGCTGCTTCGGGGGCCAGAATGGCTGAGCGCACCGAGGTGATATCCTTCGCCCTGATGGTCGGTCTGAGCGGCATGCCGCCAGGAGCGACCTGCCTCGGAGGTCAGCATGGCTGATACCGATCAGGAACGCACAGAACAACCCACGGGCAAACGACTGCAACAGGCCCGGGAAAAAGGGCAGATTGCACGTTCCAAGGAGCTGGGTACCGCCAGCGTCCTGCTGGCCACCGTCTTCGGTCTGCTGATGATCAAGGAGAGCCTGGCGGGGGCCATGATCAAGGTGCTCACCATGGGCTTCACCCTGGAGCGGGAGCAGGCCTTCGATCCCAATGCCATGGGGGTCATGCTGCCGACCCTGCTGTGGGAGCTGGTGCAGCCGCTGGGCATGCTGTTCCTGCTGGTGGCCATCGCCGCCTTCGTCGGCAACACCCTGCTCGGCGGGATGAACTTCTCCTCCGAGGCGATGTTACCCAAATGGAGCAAGCTCAGCCCCTTGAATGGTCTGAAACGGATGTTCGGGGTGCAATCCCTGGTGGAACTGCTCAAATCCATCGCGAAAGTGCTGTTCATCAGTCTGTTCGCCTGGTGGATGCTCTCCAGCCAGTTCAATCATCTGCTGAATCTCTCCCTCGAGGGCTTCCCCGGCGGCATCATCGATGCCCTGGATCTGCTGCTCTGGATGCTCATCATCCTCTGCTGCGCCCTCATCCCCATCGTCGCCATCGATGTGCCCTTCCAGACCTGGAACCACACCCGCCAGTTGAAGATGACCAAGCAGGAGATAAAAGACGAGTTCAAGGACAGCGAGGGCAAGCCCGAGGTCAAGGGCAAGATCCGCCAGTTGCAGATGCAGATGGCGATGCGCCGCATGATGGGGGATGTGCCCAAGGCCGACGTGGTGATCACCAACCCGACCCACTACTCGGTGGCGCTCAAATACGACGCCAGCAAGCCCGGGGCGGCCCCCAAGGTACTGGCCAAGGGGGCGGACGAGGTGGCGATGAAGATACGGGAGATCGCCCGCGAGTACGATATCCCCATCATGGCCTCGCCGCCGCTCACCCGTGCCATCTTCCATGCCACCGAGATAGGGCAGGAGATCCCGGAGGGGCTGTTTGCCGCCGTGGCCCAGGTGCTGGCCTATGTCTATCAGCTCAAGAAGTTCCGCCGTGGCCGTGGTCGCCGACCGACCCCCATCGCCACTGAGCTGCCGATCCCGCCGGAATTTCGCAAGTAGCCTTTCCGCCGTGGGCTAAGTGCTAGCCTACGTCTCTTCGCTCAAGACGTTCCTACGTGGCCGTGGTCGCCGACCGACCCCCATCGCCACTGAGCTGCCGATCCCACTGGCGTTTCGCAAGTAGTCTTGCCGCCGTGGGCCAGGTGCCGGCCTACGTCTCTCCGCTCAAGACGTTCCGCCGTGGTCGCCGACCGACCCCATCACCATGGAGCTGCCGATCCCCTTTGCGTTATGTCGGTGATGAAAGATTCACCAACGTCGAACTTCTGACAGCGTCAAAACAAAACCCTTGTATATCAATAATTTGAATTATTGGCTTGATGTTTGCTTTAATCCGGAAACTGGCAGTCGATAACTGAGAACAGCGATGGGATTCAAGGCAGGATTGGGCCGTTTAAAAGAGTACAGGTGGTTGCTTGGCAAGGGGGTAGGGACCCCGCTGCTGGTGCTCGCCTCCCTCGGCATGGTGGTGCTGCCCATTCCGCCCCTGATGCTGGATATCCTGTTCTCCTTCAACATCGCCCTCTCCATCGTGGTGCTGCTGGTGGCCGTCTACACTCGCCGCCCCCTGGAATTTGCCGCCTTCCCCACCGTCCTGCTGATTGCGACCCTGCTGCGTCTGGCCCTCAACGTGGCCTCCACCCGGGTGGTGCTGCTGGAAGGGCACAACGGCAGCGCGGCCGCCGGTCACGTGATCGAGGCCTTCGGCAACGTGGTGATCGGCGGCAACTATGCGGTCGGCATCATCGTCTTCATGATCCTGGTGATCATCAACTTCGTGGTGGTCACCAAGGGTGCCGGCCGTATCTCCGAGGTGAGCGCCCGCTTCACCCTGGATGCCATGCCCGGCAAGCAGATGGCCATCGATGCGGATCTCAACGCCGGCCTCATCAATCAGGAAGAGGCCAAGAAGCGCCGTCAGGACGTGACCCAGGAGGCGGACTTCTATGGCTCCATGGACGGTGCCTCCAAATTCGTGAAGGGGGATGCCATCGCCGGCATCATGATCCTCTTCATCAACATCATCGGTGGCTTCATCATCGGCATGATGCAGCACCAGCTCACCTTCAGCGAGGCGGCCCAGGTCTACACCCTGCTCGCCATCGGTGACGGCCTGGTGGCCCAGATCCCCTCGTTGCTGCTCTCCATCGCCGCCGCCATCATCGTGACCCGCCAGAACACGGATCAGGACATGGGCACGGCGGTGCTCGGCCAGTTGTTCGAAAACCCCAAGGCACTGGTGATCTCCGCCGGCATCTTGCTGTTGATGGGCATAGTGCCCGGCATGCCACACCTGGCGTTCCTGAGCCTCGGTGCCATCGCCGCGGTTGGTGCCTGGTGGCTGCTGCGCCGTGACAAGCTGCGGGCCGCCAAAGCGGCCAGTGGCGAGTTGTTGCCGCAGGCGGCCGATCAACCTCATGAGCAGAAGGATCTGAGCTGGGATGACGTCATGCCGGTGGATGTCATCGGTCTCGAGGTGGGTTACCAGCTTATTCCGCTGGTGGACAAGAGCCAGGGCGGAGAACTGCTCAACCGGATCAAGGGGGTGCGCAAGAAGCTCTCCCAGGAGTTCGGCTTCCTGGTGCCTGCCGTGCATATCCGGGACAACCTGGATCTCGCGCCGAACCAGTACCGCATCACCCTGATGGGGGTGAGCACAGGGGAGGCCACCGTCTATCACGACAAGGAGATGGCCATCAATCCGGGCCAGGTGTTTGGCCAGATCCAGGGTATCGCCACCCAGGACCCCGCCTTCGGGCTGGAGGCGGTCTGGGTCGCCAAGGAGCAGGTCTCCCAGGCCCAGACCCTGGGCTATACGGTGGTGGATGCCGCCACCGTGGTCGCCACCCACATGAGCCAGATCCTCTCCAACCACGCGGCGCTGCTGTTGGGTCATGACGAAGTGCAACAACTGCTGGATATGATAGGGAAGCACCAGAGCAAGCTGGTGGAAGGTCTGGTTCCCGAGGTGATCAGCATGGGCAATCTGGTCAAGGTGCTGCAAAATCTCCTCAATGAAGGCGTGCCAATTCGCGATATGCGCACTATCCTGCAGACCCTCGTGGAATATGCGCCCCGCAGCCCGGATCCGGAAGTGCTGACGGCCGCCTGTCGTATCGCCCTGCGCAGACTCATCGTGCAGGAGATCGCAGGCCCCGAACCGGAGCTGCCGGTGATCACCCTGTCGCCAGAATTGGAACGTATATTGCATCAATCCCTGCAAGCAGGTGGGGGAGATGGCGCCGGCATAGAGCCGGGACTGGCGGAGCGGATGCAGCGCTCCCTGGTGGAAGCCACTCAACGACAAGAACTGGAAGGCCAACCGGCCGTGCTTCTGACATCGGGGATACTGCGCAATACCCTGGCGAAGTTTGTCAAGAATGCCATTCCTGGATTACGCGTGCTGTCCTATCAGGAAGTGCCTGACGACAAGCAGATCCGCATCGTCAGTGCGGTAGGACAAGGCTAGTTAGCGGAGATGACGGGTGAAGATTAAGCGGTTTTTTGCCAAAGACATGCGTACTGCGCTGGCCGAGGTCAAGGAGACTCTCGGGCCGGATGCTGTCATCATGTCCAACAAGAAGGTCACCGGTGGGGTGGAGATAGTCGCAGCCGTCGACTACCAGTCCCAGGTGCCCGGACCCAAGGATGCGCCGGTTCGCCGTCAGTTGAACGATGAGAGCGTCAATATCTCGTCTGCGGGCAAGCAGATGACGCGCCAGGCTCCCAAGGAGCAGAACGAATATTATGCCGATACCCTGGCCGCGCTGCTGGCGCGCCAGCAGAAGCTCAACCCCGCCAACCCGGCAGGGGAGAGGGGCAACAGCAACCAGTCTGCCGGTCTGGTGTCGGCCACTGCCGCCCCCAAGACCCTGGCGGAACAGGGCCAGTGGGGGGCTGCCCCCGAGCCTGCCAAGCCCAGGCCCCGTCCAGCGTCTCCGTCCCGCCCGGCTCAGGCTCCCCAGCGGGATCAGGAGATGGAAGGGATGCGCAAGGAGATGGCCAGCATCCGCAAGCTGCTGGAGCACCAGATCTCCGGTCTGATGTGGCAGGAGGTGGAGCGCCGCGAGCCGATGCGGGCCCTGCTCATCAAGGAGCTCAAGAAGATGGGCTTCGATGACGCCTTCTCCGATCAGCTGGCGGGTCTGATTCCGGAAGACATGCCCATCCATCAGGCCATGGCCCAGCTGGCCGAGGTGCTGACGGCCCAGCTCAAGATCAGCGAAGATGACATCTTGCGCCAGGGCGGCGCGGTGGCTCTGCTCGGCCCGACCGGGGTCGGCAAGACCACCACCATCGCCAAGCTGGCGGCCCGCTTTGCCATGAAGTACGGTGCCGAGCAGGTGGCACTCATCACCACGGACAACTACCGGATCGGTGCCCACGAGCAGTTGCAGACCTATGGTCGCATCATGGGTTGCCCGGTGCGCCAGGTGCGGGATGCCGAAGAGCTGGCCAATGCGCTCTACCAGTTCCGCAACCGCCGGCTGGTGCTTATCGATACCGCCGGGGTGGGGCAGCGGGATGTCCGTCTGACCGAGCAGCTCGATACCCTGGTCAAGAATGCCAAGATGCGGATTCGCAGCTATCTGGTCATGTCGGCCACCTCCCAGCGCCGGGTGATGCAGGAGGCGGTGGATCACTTCCGGCGTATTCCCCTGTCCGGCTGCATCCTGACCAAGCTCGACGAGAGCCTGAATCTGGGGGAAGTGATCAACGTCTGCATTCAAAATGCCCTGCCCATCAGCTACATCACCGATGGACAACGGGTGCCGGAAGACATTCAAGTTGCCAATGCGGCGCTGCTGGTCGGCGCCGCCATGGGTTCGCTGGAGCGAGAAGCGGAAGACCCCTATTTCTGGGGGGCTGGCTTTGGCGAGACCGAGGATTCGGAGTTTTATGAGTAACATGTATATGGATCAGGCGAGTGGTCTGCGCAAAATGCGTCAAAACAATAGAGTGAAAGTGATCGCCGTGTCCGGAGGCAAGGGGGGCGTGGGCAAAACCAACGTCACCCTGAACGTGGCGGGAGCCATGGCCGCCCAGGGCAAGCGGGTGATGGTGCTGGATGCCGACCTGGGTCTGGCCAACGTCGACGTCATGCTGGGGCTGCGGGTGCATCGCAACCTCTCCCACGTGCTGGCCGGCGAGTGCACCATCGATGACATCATCGTCGAGGGGCCCTATGGCATGATGATAGTGCCGGCGACCTCGGGTACCCAGTCCATGGTGGAGCTCTCCCCGGTACAACACGCCGAGCTCATCCGCGCCTTCGGGGAGATGAAGACCCAGGTGGACGTGCTGTTGGTGGACACGGCGGCGGGGATCTCCGACATGGTGCTGAGCTTTACCCGCGCCGCCCAGGACATCATGGTGGTGGTGTGCGACGAGCCCACTTCCATTACCGATGCCTATGCTCTCATCAAGATCCTCTCCAAGGATCACGGGGTGTTCCGCTTCAAGGTGGTGGCGAACATGGTGCGTTCCCTGCGCGAAGGGCAGGAGCTTTACGCCAAGCTGACCCGGGTCACCGATCGCTTCCTCGACACCTCTCTGGAGCTGGTGGCCTGCGTGCCTTACGACACCAACCTGCGCGCCGCCGTGCGCAAGCAGAAGCTGATCGTTGAGGCCTTCCCCAAGTCGCCGGCAGCCCTGGCGTTTCGCGCCCTGGCCAACAAGGCGGCGAGCTGGCCCATTCCGAACCAGCCGGGTGGTCACCTCGAGTTTTTCCTCGAGAATTTATTGCAAAAGCCGGTCATAGCACAGGAAGAGTCCCGTGAATAAAGCCCAAGCATACTTGCGTCATCAGGATTCCTACGTGCTGGTGGAGCGTCACGCTCCGCTGGTGAAACGGATTGCCCAGCATCTATTGGCTCGCCTGCCAAGCAGTGTCTTGCTGGATGACCTGATCCAGGCAGGTATGATTGGGCTGCTCGAAGCTTCCCGAAACTTTGACGGCAGCAAGGGCGCCAGCTTTGAGACCTACGCCGGCATCCGCATCCGCGGTGCCATGCTCGACGAGATCCGCCGTGGCGACTGGGTGCCCCGTTCGGTGCATCGCAACAGTCGCGCCATCGCCGAGGCCATCGAAAACGTGGAACAGGCCCACGGCCGTGATGCCAGGGATACGGAAGTGGCCTCCCAGATGGGAGTCTCCCTCGGTGATTACCACGCCATGCTGCAGGATGTCTCCTGCGGCAAGATCATCGGCATCGAGGATCTGGGGGTCAGCGAGGATGTGATAGGCCATCCCGATGACATCAGTCACGGCGGTTACGACGATTTGGCGGCCGAGCGCTTCCAGGGGGCCCTGGCGGAGCACATCGCCCGCTTGCCCGAGCGGGAAGCCCTGGTGCTTTCGCTGTATTACGACGAAGAATTGAACTTGCGTGAGATCGGTGAAGTATTGAGCGTGAGCGAGTCTCGCGTGAGCCAGATCCACAGTCAGGCCATGCACAGATTGCGGGCGCGCCTGCGAGATTGGAATTTATAAGTGGTTGTACTGGCTACACTGAGACCCAACTCTAAGGCATAATCCGCACCATTAACGCTACGTTCAGCATCATGTAAGTGAGCCGTCCTGACGGCTAATTAGGAGGGAATTTTGGACAAGAACATGAAAATCCTCATCGTCGATGATTTTTCAACGATGCGCCGGATTATCAAGAACTTGCTGCGTGACCTGGGATACAACAACACCCACGAAGCAGACGACGGCAACACGGCGCTGCCGATGCTCAAGAATGGCGACTACCAGTTTGTGGTCACCGATTGGAACATGCCGGGCATGCAGGGCATCGACCTGCTCAAGGCCATTCGCCTGGATGACAAACTCAAGCACCTGCCGGTCCTGATGGTCACTGCCGAAGCCAAGCGCGAGCAGATCATCGAAGCCGCTCAGGCCGGGGTCAATGGCTACATCGTCAAGCCGTTCACTGCCGCCACCCTCAAAGAGAAGCTCGACAAAATCTTCGAACGAATCGGCTAAGGAGTGGCAGGGATGAAGGCCAAAACGAGTGCCATGATCTCGCTCGAGCAGGCAAGGATGCTGGTTGCCCATCTGGAGCGCGAGGAGTTTGAACAGGCCGATACCATTCTCGCCGATGTGTGTGCCCCCAATGCGGCGACCCTGTTTGACAAGGTAGGGCAGCTGACCCGCCAGTTGCACAACTCTTTGCAGGACTTTCGCCTGGATCCCCGGATCCCGGATCTCGCCACCCACGAGATCCCCGATGCCCGGGAGCGCCTGAGCTATGTCATCGACATGACGGACAAGGCGGCCAACCGCACCATGGATGCGGTGGAGGCCAGTCTGCCGATCGCCGATCGTCTCAACGACAACATCCAGCTGGTTATGCCCAATTGGAATGCCTTGATGAGCCGGGAATTGGAACTGGGTCAATTCAAGGCGCTCTGCCATCAACTGAATGATTTCATTAAGGCTTCGGAGTCCGATGCCGATAAGTTACGTCAACTGCTGACGGAAATTCTGATGGCACAGGATTTCCAGGACTTGACCGGTCAGATGATCCGCAAGGTCATCAAGCTGGTGCAGGAAGTGGAAACAAAATTGATAGAGATGCTGACCATGTTTGGTGAGGCCGCCGGTGAACAGGTCACCCGCAGCCAGCCCGTGAGTGGCATCGAGGCAGAAGGCCCCATCATGAACCCCCAGACGCGGTCCGATGTGGTCAACGGTCAAGATGATGTGGACGATCTGCTGTCTAGCCTGGGATTTTAATGGAGTGACGCATGGCCTTCGAAGTTGATGAAGACATACTGCAAGACTTTTTGGTCGAAGCATCAGAAATATTGGAACAGTTGTCTGAGCAACTGGTCGACCTGGAAAAGCGACCCGATGACAAGAATCTGTTGAATGCCATTTTCCGCGGCTTCCATACCGTCAAGGGCGGGGCCGGCTTCCTCTCCCTGACCGAACTGGTGGACGTCTGCCACGGCGCCGAGAACATCTTCGATATCCTGCGCAACGGCAAGCGAAGCGTCACCGCCGAGCTGATGGATGTGATCCTGCAGGCGCTGGATGCCATCAACGTCATGTTCGCCCAGGTACAAAACCGGGAGCCCACCAGCCCGGCCTCTGACGAACTGCTGCACGACTTGCACGAGCTGTGCAAACCCGAGGGCCAGGAGCAATTGCTGACCGCCCGCGCTGCCGCTGTGCCACAACCCGAACCCGAGCCCGAACCGGAACCCGTCATGACAGCCCCTGAGGCCCCGACCGCCGTCAATGGCGGCGGCTCCATCGACGAGATCTCCGCCGATGAGTTCGAGCGCCTGCTGGACGAACTGCACGGTGTCGGCAAGGCGCCGACCATCTCCGCGTCTCCGGTGCTGAGTGACACAGGCGATATCACCGACGACGAATTCGAAGCCCTGCTCGACCAGCTGCACGGCCAGGGTCAGCACGGCGGCAAGCCGGATCTCGCCCCGCTGCAATCGGTGCAGCAGGAGGTGGACGACCTCATCGGCGACGACGAGTTCGAGCGCCTGCTCGATGAGTTGCATGGCCGTGGCCAGAGTCCGCAACATAGCATGGCTGCTCCGGCTGCTCCGGCTGCTCCGGCTGCTCCGGCTGCTCCGGCTGCTCCGGCTGCTCCGGCTGCTCCGGCAGCGACAACCCCACCGCCCGCCGCAGCTCCCGCCCAGGCAGCCAAACCGGCTCCCGCCGCCAAGCCTGCGCCAGCGCCGGTGGCCAAAGCTCCCCAGGCCTCGGCTGCAGCCAAGCCCGCTGCACCCGCCGAGAACAGTGCGGTGCAGAGCGATACCACGGTGCGGGTGGATACCAAGACCCTGGACGTCATCATGAACATGGTGGGTGAGCTGGTGCTGGTGCGTAACCGCCTGGTGAGCCTCGGCATCGCCAGCAATGACGAAGAGATGTCCAAGGCGGTGGCGAACCTGGATGTGGTGACGGCTGACCTGCAAGGGGCAGTCATGAAGACCCGCATGCAGCCCATCAAGAAGGTGTTCGGCCGCTTCCCGCGGGTGGTGCGCGACCTGGCCCGGACCCTCAAGAAAGATATCGAACTCATCATGGTCGGTGAGGACACGGATCTCGACAAGAACCTGGTGGAGGCCCTGGCCGATCCCCTGGTTCACCTGGTGCGCAACTCCTGCGATCACGGCGTCGAGATGCCGGATGTGCGGGAGAAGGCGGGCAAGCCCCGTCAGGGTACCATCACCCTGAGCGCTTCCCAGCAGGGAGATCACATCCTGCTCTGCATCGAGGACGATGGCGCCGGCATGGATCCGGAGAAGCTGAAATCCATCGCCATCAGTCGTGGCGTACTGGACGCCGACAGTGCAGCGCGCATGAGTGATAACGACGCCTACAACCTGATTTTTTCACCCGGTTTCTCTACAAAATCGGAGATTTCCGATATTTCCGGCCGTGGTGTCGGCATGGATGTGGTGAAAACCAGCATCGTCAGCCTCAATGGTTCCGTGCATATCGACTCCACCTGGGGCAAGGGCACTCGCCTCGAGATCAAGGTACCCCTCACTCTGGCCATCTTGCCGACCCTGATGGTGGAAGTGGGTCAGCAGACCTTTGCGCTGCCCCTTGGCTGCGTGAACGAGATTTTCCATCTGGATCTGAAGAAGGCCAACATGGTCGACGGTCAGCTCACCATCATAGTGCGCGACAAGGCCATCCCGCTGTTCTACCTGCACAAGTGGCTGGTGCGCGGCGCCAAGTCTGCCCGCCAGGACACCGGTCACGTGGTCATCGTCCAGATTGGCACCCAGCAGGTGGGCTTCGTGGTGGACAACCTCATCGGCCAGGAAGAGGTGGTCATCAAGCCCCTGGACAACCTGCTGCAAGGCACCCCGGGCATGGCGGGGGCCACCATCACCAGCGATGGCGGCATCGCCCTCATTCTGGATGTGCCCAGCCTGCTCAAGGCCTATGCACGTCGTCACTGATCGGTCTGGCCCAAGGAGTTAGAAAAAGCACAATGGCAGTCAAGGTATTAGTGGTCGACGATTCGAGTTTCTTCCGCCGCAGGGTGAGCGAGATCATCAATCAGGATCCCCTGATGACGGTGATCGACACGGCCCAGAACGGGCGGGAGGCGGTAGACAAGGCGCAGCAGTTGCGGCCCGATGTCATCACCATGGACATCGAGATGCCGGTGCTCGATGGCATCAGCGCCGTGCGCGAGATCATGGCCAAATGCCCGACGCCCATCCTGATGTTCTCCTCCCTGACCCACGACGGCGCCAAGGCGACCCTGGATGCGCTGGATGCCGGTGCCCTCGACTTTCTGCCCAAGAAGTTTGAAGACATCGCCCGCGACAAGGACGAAGCGGTCAGCCTGTTGCAGCAGCGGGTCAGGGAGATAGCCCGCAAGCGCTTCCTGATGGCGGCCAGGCCCAGAGCCCCAGAACCCGTGGCACGCCCCGTGCTGGGCGGCGCTGCCAGTACCACTGCTGCTGGTGTGGCCGTGCGCCCCGCCGAGCCGGTGCGAACGCCAAGTGCCCCCGCCAGCTTCAAGCGCAGTGGCAAGAGCTACCAGCTGGTGGCCATCGGGACCTCCACCGGTGGGCCGGTGGCGCTGCAAAATGTGCTGACCAAGTTGCCGGGGGATTTCCCCCATCCGATTTTGTTAATCCAGCATATGCCGGCGACCTTTACCGCCGCCTTCGCCGCCCGCCTCAACGGGTTGTGCCAGATCGGCGTCAAGGAGGCCGAAGATGGCGACGTGCTTAAACCCGGTCATGCCTATCTGGCTCCCGGTGGCAAGCAGATGCTGCTGGAGGGGCGTGGCCCCGGTTCGCGCATCCGCATCCTGGATGGCAACGACAAGGTCAACTACAAGCCCTGTGTCGACATCACCTTCGCCTCCGCCGCCAAGATCTACGGGGACAAGGTGTTGGCGATCGTGCTGACCGGCATGGGGGCCGATGGTCGGGATGGGGCTCGCCTGCTGAAAGAGCAAGGGGCTACCATCTGGGCGCAGGATGAAGCCTCCTGCGTCGTTTATGGCATGCCCCAGGCGGTCGCCAAGGCGGGCATCGCCAGTGAATCCCTGCCGCTGGACAGGGTCGCCCAGCGCATCCTGGTCGAGTTGGGCCGCTAGATGGGTATGCTCGGCCTGGTGCTTGCGCTGGCTGCCCTGGCGATTGCCCAGTGGTGGCACGGGGGCAGCCTGCTGACCCTGCTCGACGGCCCGGCCTTCGTCATCGTGGTCGGCGGCACCTGGGGGGCGGTGATCCTGCAGACCCCCCGCAAATACATGCTGGCGGCCTTGAAGCAGGCCCGCTGGATGCTGTTCCCGCCCCAGTGGGATCTCCCTGCGCAGGCCGAACGGCTGCAGACCTGGGCCCAGTTTGCCCGCCAGCAAGGCTTGCTGGCACTGGAGAACCAGGCGGAGGAGGAGCTTGAACCCTTCACCCGTCAGGGGCTCACCATGATAGTGGACGGGGTCGCCATCGAGGATCTGCGCCGCCTATTGGAGGCCGACATCGACATCGAGCAGGAGCGCAACGAGCACGCGGCCCGGGTGTTCGAAGCCATGGGGGGGTACAGCCCGACCATCGGCATCATAGGGGCGGTGATCGGCCTCATCCAGGCCATGTTCCACCTGGAGGAGCCGGGTACGCTCGGGGCCGGAATTGCCATCGCCTTCGTCGCAACCATCTACGGGGTGGGGTTTGCGAACCTCATTTATCTGCCCATTGCCAATCGCCTCAGGGCATTCCACTACCATTACGGTCTCTATCAGGAGATGACGCTGGAGGGGCTGCTGGCCATCGCCCACGGGGAGAACGGTCTGCAGGTTGAACGGCGGTTACGGGCTTATCTGAAAGGGGAGTAGTCGATCCTTGGCACTCGTCCAGAGGGAGACCGATTGGCAGCGCAAAGGCGGTTACGGGTTATCTGATTGAAGGGGGAATAGCCATGCGCAAGCGCTACCGTTTGCACCTGCAGGGACGAGAACATCTCGACCGCTGGCTGGTCTCCTACGCCGATTACATGACCCTCATCTTCGCCCTTTTCGTGGTGCTCTACTCCGTTGCCATCGTCAACAAGGAGCAATACCGTGCCGTCATCGAGGGGATGACCCAGGCCTTCAACCAGATCCCGCGCAGCGACGGTCTGCTGGAGGGGCAGGGCAAGTCCCTGCTGGATCATGCGGTATCGGCGGCCCCCAGCCTGCTGGAGAGCCAGGCCTCTCCGGCCCCCTCCCTTGCCCCCATCACCGGTACCCCTGTCCAGCAGGATGGGGCCTCCCTTGCCGCCATCGACGTGCAGTTGCAGCAGACCATGGGCTCCTTGGTGGAGGCGGGGGTGGTCAAGATCACCCAGGATGACAACTGGCTGACGGTGGAGCTCAGCGCCGGCCTGCTGTTCAACAGTGGCAGTGCCTTCCTCGGTCCCAATGCGGCGCCCGTGCTCGATACGCTTTCAGGTATTTTGAAGCCGGTCGATAACTATGTCAGGGTGCGGGGCTATACGGACAACGAACCGATTCACAACGAGATGTTCAGCTCCAATTGGGCGCTCTCTGCGGCGAGGGCCGAGGCCGTACTCGGGGCCCTGATCACAAAAGGGATAGTGCCCCAGCGCCTCGCCTATGAAGCCTATGGGGAATTCTCCCCCGTGGCCGATAACGGTACTGAACAGGGGCGGCTACAGAATCGCAAGGTGGTGGTCGCCATATCCAGGTTCGCCTGGGTCGCACCTGCTCCCGCCCAGCCCCAGGCACAAGCTCCGGCTGCGACAGCGCCTGCTGCGGTGGACAGCGAAGACGTCAGAGTCGTGACGCTGCCCGGTGGCGGCATACGCATAACAACAAGACAGGATTGATACATTGATCGTTTGGACGGTAGCCAATCAGAAAGGTGGTGTCGGTAAAACCACCACAGTGGTCTCTCTCGCGGGCATTCTGGCTCAGAAGGGCCTGCGCGTGCTGCTGATCGACACCGATCCTCACGCCTCCCTGACCTCCTATCTCGATTTTGATTCGGACCGGCTGGAGGGGACTCTGTACGAGCTGTTCCAGGCAGCCAAGCCGAGCAGTGAGCTGGTCAATCGCATGACCCTCAAGACCAAGTTCGAGAACATCAGCCTGCTGCCGGCCTCCATCACCCTGGCGACCCTGGACAGGGTCATGGGCAACCGGGAGGGGATGGGGCTGGTGCTCAAGCGGGCGCTGCTGCGGGTGCAGTATCAATATGACTACGTGCTCATCGACTGCCCGCCGGTGCTGGGGGTGATGATGGTCAACGCCCTGGCTGCCTGCGATCGCATCCTGGTGCCGGTACAGACCGAATTCCTGGCCCTGAAAGGCCTCGAGCGGATGATGAAGACCTTCGAGATCATGCAGCGCTCCAAGCGGGACAAGTTCCGCTATACCGTGATCCCGACCATGTTCGACAAGCGCACCCGAGCCTCCCTGATGACGTTGCAGTCCATCAAGGAGCAGTATGGCGAGGCGGTGTGGAATGCCGTCATCCCCATTGACACCAAATTCCGGGATGCCAGTTTGCTGCACATCCCCCCGTCCATCTATGCGCCGGGCAGCCGAGGCACCTATGCCTATGAGACCTTGCTCAACTATCTCGACGCCCTGGAGCGTCAACGGAACCATGAGGTGACAGCATGAGAGAGACCACCCAGGTTCGGGCCATGGATGATTACTTCCACTCCCTGCTGCTGGACGATGCCCTGCTGCGGGAGAATCTGGACGATGAGGCTCCGGCGCCAGCCCTGCAGCGTCAGCCCGTCGTGCACAACGAGGTGGCGGCGCCCTATCGGGAGGCCGATACCCGGCTGGAGCAGCTGAGCGAGCTGCTGGCCCAGGTGAGCCAGGTGCAGGACGAGATGGAGGTGCTGAACCATGAGGAGGTCCATGTCGAGGCCTTCCAGTTGGAGGCCAGCGAACAGGCGCTCGTCGAGGAGGTTCAGCCCGCGTTCACACCAGACGCTATCACAGCTGTCATGGTGGAGCCCGTCACCGAGCTGGTGACCGAGCCTGAGGTGGCCCTGGTAACCGAGGTGGCGCCGGCCCCCGCTCAATGGGAAAATCTGGACACCGGCAACGAGTTTCAGGCCCTCTTCTTCGACGTGGCCGGGGTCACCTTCGCGGTGCCCCTGACCGAGCTCGGCGGCATCCATCAGCTGGGGGAGGTGACCTCCCTGTTCGGCCAACCGGCCTGGTATCGCGGCATCATGGCGTCCCGGGAGCAGAAGATGAACGTGGTGGACACGGCGCTCTGGGTGATGCCGGAGCAGACGCTGGAGGTTCCCGAATACAAGTATCTGATCATGCTGGGAGAGTCTCCCTGGGGTCTGGCCTGCCATCAGCTCAAGGGCACGGAGCTGCTGCGCCGGGATCAGGTAAAATGGCGCCATCAGGAGGGCAAGCGCCCCTGGCTGGCGGGCATGGTCAAGGAGAAGATGTGTGCCTTGCTCCACGTCAGGGAGCTGCTGGTGCTGCTCGGTCGTGGTGTGAACATTGAAGGTCGCTGATAACATCGGCACTTGCGTGATTTTATTGCTAATTTTACCCGTTGACGGGTTCATAAAAGGATCAGGAACATGACAGACAAGCGCAATATTGCCCAGAATCTGGCGGAAGACGAAGTGCTGCAGTGGGTGACCTTCCAGCTGGAAAACGAAACCTATGGCATCAACGTGATGCAGGTGCAGGAAGTGTTGCGCTACACCGAGATCGCCCCCGTGCCCGGCGCCCCCGACTATGTGCTCGGCATCATCAACCTGCGTGGCAACGTGGTGACCGTCATCGATACCCGTTCCCGCTTCGGCCTGCCGGCCGGGGACGTGAGCGAGAACTCCCGCATCGTCATCATCGAGGCGGAGAAGCAGGTGATCGGCATCATGGTGGACAGCGTGGCCGAGGTCGTCTATCTGCGTTCCTCCGAAATTGACGCTGCACCGGCGGTGGGCACCGAGGAGAGCGCCAAGTTCATCCAGGGGGTGAGCAACCGTGACGGCCAGTTGCTGATCCTGGTGGATCTCAACAAGCTGCTTTCCGACGAAGAGTGGGAAGATATCGGTTCCCTCTGAGCTTGGCATGAAGACCACGAGAGCAACGCCCTGGCGCGGCTCTCCACTACAAAGGTGATGGTTTGATGATTGAATATGCCGCCTTGGGGTTGTCCTTGCTGGCGCTGGTGCTGGCCCTTTACGGGGTATTGGGTCTGCGCCGCGCCCGGCAAGAGTCCGAGGCCAAGGTCGACGCGCTCAAGGGGCAGCTCGAGAGTCTGCGCAAGCAGATGATGGAGCTGCACACCGGTGCCATCGGCATGGGTCAGCGCCTGCAGTCGGCGGAAGGGGCCATGCAGAAGATCCAGGACAGCCAGCAGGAACTGACCCTGCAGGATCCGGAGCGCCGCCTCTACAGCCGCGCCGCCAAGATGGTGGAGCTCGGCGCCGATCTCGACGAGGTGATGAGCGAATGCGAGTTGCCGCAGGCGGAAGCCGAGCTGCTGATCTCCTTGCGCAAGGGTCGCCCCTGAATCCGGAGGGGGAGGCGCCCGCTTCCCCCTTGTCCCTGCCATAAAATCCCGCACCGGGGCGCGATCTTCCCCACAAATCCTGTTGATAATCGGCATCTTTGAAAAGACGCTCTGCAAACCTGTGTTAATATGCAGGCCGCTTCATTCTCGATGATTAAATCCTCATGCTGCTTCAAGCCAACAATCTGAGCTGCGTGCGTGAAGATCGCACCTTGTTTGAACACCTCTCCTTTGCGGTTTCGGCGGGCGATCTGATGCAGATTGAGGGCCCCAACGGGGTCGGCAAGACCAGCCTGTTGCGGCTGTTGACCGGACTCTCCCAACCCTTCGCGGGGGAGGTGTGCTGGAACGGCGAGAACATTCGCCGCTGCCGGGATGAATATCACGCCAGCTTGCTCTACCTGGGCCATCAGCCCGGTGTCAAGGCGACCCTGACCCCCCTCGAGAACCTCGCCTTCTACCAGAAACTGCACAGCACCCAGGCCAGTTCCGTGGATCTGTGGCAGGTACTGGCCCAGGTCGGTCTCGCCGGGTTCGAGGATTATCCCGCCGGTCAGCTCTCCGCCGGTCAGCAGCGGCGGGTGGCCCTGGCCCGGCTCTGGCTGTCCGAGGCACCCGCGCTCTGGATCCTGGATGAGCCCTTCACCGCCATCGACAAGCAGGGGGTCAAGGTGCTTGAACGCCTGTTCCTGACCCACGCGGATCGGGGCGGCATGGTGGTGCTCACCACCCATCAGGATCTGACCCTGATGCAAGGACGCCTGAAGACCCTCTCCCTCACCCCCTTGCTGCAGGACTGAAGGATGCTCAGCGCCGTATTCACCCTTATCCAGCGGGAACTGCTGATGGCGCTGCGCCAGCGCGCCGACATCTTCAATCCGCTCTGGTTCTTTCTCATCGTCATCACCCTGTTTCCCCTCGGCATCGGGCCCGAGCCCCAGCTGCTGGCCCGCATAGCTCCCGGCATCATCTGGGTGGCGGCCCTGCTCGCCGCCATGCTCTCCCTCGAGCGGCTGTTTCGGGATGACTTCAGCGACGGCGCCCTCGAGCAGATGATGCTGATGCCTCATCCGCTGGGGCTGCTGGCCCTGGCGAAAGTAATCGCTCACTGGTTGCTGACCGGGCTGCCCCTGCTGCTGGTCTCTCCGCTGCTCGCCATCCTGCTCTCCCTGGACATGAAGACCTATCTGGCCGTGGTGCTCACCCTGGCGCTCGGTACTCCGGTGCTGAGTCTGTTGGGGGCTGTCGGGGTGGCGCTGACGGCGGGGCTGCGCAAGGGGGGGGTGCTGCTCAGCCTGCTGCTGCTGCCGCTCTATATCCCTGTGCTGATCTTTGCCACCTCCGCCATCGATGCGGCCAGTATGGGGCTGCCCTATGGGGGCCAGCTCGCGATCCTGGGGGCCATGCTGGTGGGGGCCATCACCCTGACGCCGCTGGCGATCTCCGCCGCGCTCAGGGTCAGCGTCAACTGATTAATTACTGGAAAAGGCTTCTTTTAGGCCCGTTTTGAGAACGTATAATTGAGATAGATCAAGGGGATGGCTGCTTATTGCTTTCGGGGGATATGATGTTTCCCGGCAGTGGGTATGGTAGGCCTCGCCACTATAAAATTAATAACTGAAAGGTTTTGTGAGCTATGTGGAAATGGTTGCACCCTTATGCCAAACCCGAGCGGGCCTACCGGCTGGCCGGGACCCTGCTGCCCTGGTTTGCGGTGACGAGTCTGCTCGCCTTCATCATAGGCACCGCCTGGGGACTGGCCTTTGCCCCCGCGGATTACCAGCAGGGTGACTCCTTTCGGATCATCTACATCCATGTGCCCTCCGCCATCCTCTCCATGGGGGCTTACTCCACCATGGCGGTGGCCGCCTTCATCGGCCTGGTGTGGCAACTGCGCATGGCGGACATGACGGTGGCCGCCATTGCGCCCGTGGGGGCCATGTTCACCTTCATCGCGCTCTTTACCGGTGCCGCCTGGGGCAAGCCCATGTGGGGTACCTGGTGGGTCTGGGATGCCCGCCTCACCTCGGAGCTCATCCTGCTGTTTCTCTATCTGGGCGTCATCGCGCTCTACAACGCCTTCAGCGACAAGGTGGTGGCGGGCCGCGCCGCCGGCATCCTGGCGCTGGTGGGGGTGATCAACCTGCCCATCATCCACTACTCGGTGGAGTGGTGGAACACCTTGCACCAGGGAGCCACCATCACCAAGTTCGACAAACCGTCCATCTCCGCCGAGATGCTGTGGCCGCTGCTCATCATGATACTGGCGTTCACCACCTTCCTCGGTGCCCTGACCCTGATGCGTTTTCGCAATGAACTCTTGATGCGGGAGTGGCATCGCCCCTGGGTCAAAGAGATTGCCGAGCAGGAGAAGTAAGCATGCACTTTGCCTCGTTCAGTGACTTCCTGGCCATGGGGGGCTACGCCTTCTACGTCTGGCTCTCTTTCGGCCTGACCCTGCTCTGCCTGGTCGGCATCGTCATTTCCACCCGAATGAAAACCCGTGCCCTGCTCGGCGAGCTGCGCAACAAACAGGCCCGGGAGGCCCGCCGCAAGGCGGCCCAGCAGATGGAGAACACCCTATGAACCCGAGACGCAAGAAACGCCTCACCATCATACTGGCGATCAGCCTCGGCCTTGCCAGCGTGACCGGGCTGGTACTCTATGCCCTCAGCCAGAACATCGATCTCTTCTATACCCCGAGCGAATTGGTGGAAGGCAAGGGGCCGGACAAGATCAAGCCCGAAGAGGGGCAGCGGCTGCGCATCGGCGGTCTGGTGGTTCCGGGGTCCGTGGTGCGGGATCCCCAGAGCCTCAAGGTCGAATTCAAGCTGATCGACAATGGCGGCCATCTGGTGACGGTGGAATTTGACGGCATACTGCCGGATCTGTTCCGGGAAGGGCAGGGCATCGTCGCCCAGGGCACCCTCAAGGATGCCACCACGGTCGCCGCCTTCGAGGTACTGGCCAAGCACGATGAGAACTACATGCCGCCAGAGGTAGCCGATGCCACCAATGGCATGCATTTCAAACCCGAGTACACCGACGCGCAGTTGAAGGGAGCCAAACAATGATCCCTGAACTCGGTCAATTCGCGCTGATCCTGGCCTTCGCCACCGCCTTGCTGCTGGGCAGTTATCCGCTGATCGGCGCCCAGTGGGGGCGCCTTGGCATGATGTCGGCGGCTCGCCCGCTTGCCTATACCCAGTTCCTGCTGCTGCTGCTGTCGTTCCTCTGCCTGACCTGGGCCTTCGTGGACAACGACTTCACCGTGCAGTACGTGGCTACCAACTCCAACAGCCTGCTGCCCCTTGCCTATCGCATCTCGGCGGTGTGGGGCGCCCATGAAGGTTCCCTGCTGCTCTGGGTGCTGACGCTGGGGGGCTGGACCGCCGCCGTGGCCCTGTTCAGCCGCCGCCTGCCGCTCGATGCGGTGGCGCGGGTGCTGGGGGTGCTCGGCCTCATCTCGGTGGGCTTCACCGCCTTCGTGCTGTTCACCTCCGACCCCTTCACCCGTACCTTGCCGTACTTCCCGGTGGACGGGCGCGATCTCAACCCGCTGCTGCAGGATCCCGGCCTCATCTTCCACCCGCCCATGCTCTACATGGGTTATGTGGGCTTCTCGGTGGCGTTTGCCTTTGCCATCGCCTCCCTGATGACGGGTCGCCTCGACGCCACCTGGGCGCGCTGGTCCCGTCCCTGGACCATGGCGGCCTGGGTCTTCCTGACCCTCGGCATCGTGCTCGGCTCCTGGTGGGCCTATTACGAACTCGGCTGGGGCGGCTGGTGGTTCTGGGATCCGGTTGAAAACGCATCCTTCATGCCCTGGCTGGCGGGCACGGCCCTGCTGCATTCTCTGGCGGTGAGCGAGAAGCGCGCCACCTTCAAGGCCTGGACAGTATTGCTGGCGCTCTCGGCCTTCTCCTTGAGCCTGCTCGGCACCTTCCTGGTGCGCTCCGGCGTGCTGGTATCGGTGCATGCGTTCGCTTCGGATCCGACCCGCGGTCTGTTTATTCTGGGCTTCCTGCTGGCGGTGATCGGCAGCTCCCTGCTGCTGTTTGCCTTCAAGGGCTCCCAGGTGAAGAGCCACGGCAAGCATGAGCTGTGGAGCCGGGAGACCCTGCTGCTTGGCAATAACATCCTGCTGGTGGCGGGCCTCTTGACCGTGCTGCTCGGCACCCTGCTGCCGCTGGTGCACAAGGAGCTGGGGCTTGGCAGCATCTCCATCGGCACCCCCTTCTTCAACCATATCTACAGCTGGCTCATCATCCCCTTCGCCCTGCTGCTCGGCCTCGGTCCCCTGTTCCGCTGGCGCCGTCAGGAGATTGGTGAGCTCAAGGGCAAGGTGGTGCTGGCCCTGGTGCTGAGCGTGGTGGCCGCCTTCGGATTGCCTTATCTGTATGCGGAGTCGTTCAAGCCCTGGGCGGCGCTCGGCATCGGTCTCGGGGTCTGGATCATCGTCACCAGCCTGCAGGAGACCTGGGTGCGCGCCACCCACAAGCACGGCTTCGCCACCGGGGTGCGCAAGCTGGGCAACAGCCACTGGGCCATGATCCTGGGCCACGTGGGGCTCGCGGTCAGCATCATCGGCATCGCCTGTACCCAGAACTACAGCATCGAGAAGGACCTGCGCATGCAGGCCGGCGATCGGGTGCACTTTGCCGATTACGAGTTCGTCTTCACCGGCATCGCCGAGAAGAACGGCCCCAACTACGACGGTTTCAAGGGGGTGCTGGAAGTGCACCGGGATGGCAAGCAGGTGGCCACCTTGAAACCCGAGAAGCGGATGTACACCGTGAGCCGCATGCCGATGACGGAAGCCGCCATCGATGCGGGCATCACCCGGGATCTCTATGCAGCGCTCGGCGAGCAGCTCGACAACGGCGCCTGGGCGGTGCGGATCTACTACAAGCCATTCGTGCGCTGGATCTGGTTCGGTGGCGTCTTCATGGCCATCGGCGGCGTGCTGGCCATGCTGGACAAGCGCTATCGTTTCGGTCGTCGTGAAGAGGAGTCCAAGTCATGAGGCACCGTAAAACCGGCTTGTTTCCGACCTTTTTTAATGACAATCACCGCTTCCATGGCCGCTGTGCAGAGGGATCCAAGGCATGAGTCGTAAAACCTGGTTGTTTCTGCTGCCCTTCATCATCTTTTTGGCCGGCGCCGTTTTCCTGTTCAAGGGGCTCTACTCCGATCCCACCAAGTTGGAATCCGTGATGGTGGATAAGGAGGTGCCCGTCTTCACCCTGCAGGACATCTATGATCTCGACAAGCAGCACGACAGGAGCATCTTCAAGGGGCGCCCCATGCTGCTCAATGTCTGGGCCACCTGGTGCCCCACCTGCTACGGGGAGCATACCTACCTCAAGCAGCTGGCGGGGCAGGGGATCTATATCGTCGGCATGAACTACAAGGACGAGCGGGACAAGGCCATCAAGTGGCTGGCGGAGCTCGGCAACCCCTATCAGATCAACCTCTATGATCCGGATGGCATGCTGGGGCTGGATCTCGGCGTCTATGGCGCCCCCGAGACCTTCTTCATCGACAGTCAGGGCATCATCCGCTACCGCCACGTGGGGGACGTCAATCCCGAAGTCTGGGCCTCGACCCTCAAACCCATCTATGACGCCATGAAATAAGGGAGCAACCGATGAAAACGCTTATTGCATCCCTGCTGTTGATGGCGGGACTGTTTGGCGCCGGTCAGGCCCGCGCCGCCATCGACGTCTATACCTTCGACAACGACGCCCAGGAGCAGACCTTTCGCGAGCTGACCAAGGAGCTGCGCTGTCCCAAGTGCCAGAACCAGGATATCGCCGATTCCAACGCCGGCCTCGCCAAGGACTTGCGTGACAAGACCTATCAGATGGTGCGCGAAGGCAAGGACAAGCAGGAGGTGGTGGATTACATGGTGGCCCGCTACGGCAATTTCATCCTCTATGATCCCCCCCTGATGGCCTCGACCCTGATCCTCTGGCTCGGCCCCTTGCTGGTGATCGTCATCGGCGCCGCCACCGTGGTGGTGCGAAGCCGCCGCCGAGCCCCTGCCACCGAACGACCCGAGCAGACCCTGAGCCCGGAGGAGCAGGCCCGGCTGGCCGCCCTGCTCAAAGAGGAAGAGAAACAATGACCGCATTTTGGATACTGGGCGCGGCCCTGCTGGTATTGGTCAGTCTGGCGCTGATCCTGCCGCTGTGGCGCGGTGAAGGACGTCAGAGCATCAGCCGCTCGGCCCTCAACAAGCAACTCTATCGCCAGCGCCTGCTGGAGATAGGCGAAGAGCGCGAGCAGGGGGTGCTGGCGGAGGAGTCGGAGTCCCTGGTGGAGCTGCAGCGCAGCCTCTTGGACGACATCCCCGACGTGGAGCAGACCGCCCGTGGTGGCAAGAGCCTGATCTGGATCCCCGGTGTGCTGGTACTGGTGGTGGTGAGTGTCGGCCTCTACTTCAAGCTCGGCGCCTGGCAGGAGGTGCAGCGCTGGCAGGATGCCAGCAGCCGCCTCGGGGAGCTCAGCAATCGCATTCTGGTGGAACGGGATGCCGAGGTGACCGAGCAGGATCTGCTGGACTTCACGCTGGCCCTGCGTACCCGCCTCAAAGAAGAACCGAACGACTATCGAGGCTGGTTGCTGCTCGGCCGACTCACCCTGGATGGCAACGATCCCGAGATGGCCCGCGAGGCGCTGGAGCGTGCCTATTCGCTTGCGCCACAGAAGGCCATGGTGGCGGTGCCCTATGCCCAGGCCCTGATGATGACGGGTGATGAGGCGCAGGCGGATCGTCTGTTGCAGGCGGCCATCGCCCAGGATCCCGGCAATATCGAGGCGCGCTCCGTCTATGCCTTCATGGCGCTGCAAAAAGAGGACTTCCAGACCGCCCTCGTTCGCTGGCAGGCCATGCTGCCGCTGCTGGAGAAGGGATCGACCCGCTATGTGATGGTGGAGCGCTCCATCGAGTATGCCGAGCAGCAGCTGCGCCAGCGCGGCATCGCCGTCACTCGGGCGCCGGTTGCCCAGCATGAGCAAGGCAGTGCCCAGGTGCAGGTCCCCGTGGTGAAGGAGGGAGAATACCCGCTGCACGTCACCCTGGCCCCCGGCATCCAGATGCCGGAGGATGCCCACCTGTTCGTATTCGCGGTGATCCCCGATGGCCCGCCCATGCCCATCGCCGTCAAACGCATCCCGGGACCTCAGTTCCCGCTGACCCTCTCCCTTGGCGACGATGATGCCATGATGGAAGGCAGCAAGCTGGCCACCTATCCGGCACTGCAATTCAAGGCCCGGCTCTCCCGTGGCGGCAACGTCATGAACAAGGAGGGAGCCTTCGAAGGGATCTCCGTGACGGTACCGACCACCACCATTCCGTCAGCGCCGATTGACATCCGCATCGATCACGCCCTCTAATACCCTCTTGGCCCGACCCCTGGATGGGGCGGGCCGCCTATAATTCATACGGTTCGCTCATAAAAGTTTAGGATTATCATATGTATCTGCGTTCAGGAGCATTGGTGGTGGCACTGCTGTTGGGGGGCTGTGCGGGTGGCCCTCCCAAGTCAGGCCCAGAGAGCCTGGATCTCGAAGAGACTCCAAATCGTCCCGAAGCCACCAGCACGGCCAGCGATCCTCGTGACCCCTTCCAGGGGGCCAACCGGGCCATGTGGGCGGTCAACTACGATATGCTTGAGCCCTATGTGGCTCGTCCCGTGGTTCACGGTTATGCCCGTTATGTGCCGCAGGGGGTGAGAGACAGCATCGAAAACTTCGTGGACAACTTCGACGAGCCGAGCAGCATGGTGAACCACCTGCTGGTGGGGGATCTGCCGGGAGCGGGAACCAACCTGGGCCGTTTCACCATCAATACCACCCTGGGTCTGTTCGGCTTCTTCGACGTGGCCAAGCATGCGGGCCTCCCGCGCAATACCCTGGAGATGGATACCGTGCTCGGCAAGGCCGACATCGGTGACGGCGCCTACGTCATGGTGCCCGTCTACGGCCCGACCACCACGCGCGAGCTGGTGGGGGATACCATCGATACCATCTACTTCCCCTACGCGCTGCTGACCTTCCCGCTGAAGGTGGTGCACTGGGCACTGGATGGACTGGGTACCCGATCCAAGCTCATCGATCAGGAGCGGATCATCGACAATGCCCTGGATCCTTATGCCCTGACCAAGGACTTCTATCTGCAGTACAACGACGGCAAGGTGAGCGGTCGCCAGGCTGAGCTCAAGGATCAGAAGCCCCAGGAGGACGACAGCAACCTGGATGACTATCTCGACGAGATAGACCAGTAAGCTTGTGCATCCTGTGTGAGAAAGGCGCCTGCGGGCGCCTTTTCTGTCAGTCGAATCCATAAAAAAACGCCCCGCGATGGCGGGGCGTTTTGGCAAGAGCTGGGCTTATCAGGCCGCCAGGTTCTTGGCCACGAATTCCCAGTTGATCAGGGTCCAGAAGGTTTCCATGTACTTCGGACGCAGGTTGCGGAAATCGATGTAGTAGGCGTGCTCCCACAGGTCGACGGTCAGCAGCGGGGTGGTCCCGGCTTCGGTCAGCGGGCAGCCGGCGTTGGAGGTGTTGACGATGGCCAGGGAGCCGTCGGCTTTTTTCACCAGCCAAGTCCAGCTGGAACCGAAGTTGCCGATGGCAGACTTGGTGAAGGCATCCTTGAACTCGGCGAAAGAGCCGAAGGCCTTGGTGATGGCATCGGCCAGGGCGCCGGTGGGCTCGCCACCGCCGTTCGGGGAGAGGCAGTGCCAGTAGAAGGTGTGGTTCCAGATCTGGGCGGCGTTGTTGAAGACACCACCGGTGGAGGTCTTGATGATCTCTTCCAGAGACTTGCCTTCAAACTCGGTACCCGGTACCAGGTTGTTCAGGTTGACCACGTAGGTGTTGTGGTGCTTGCCGTGGTGATATTCCAGGGTTTCCTGGGAGATGTGCGGTTCCAGAGCATTGATTGCATAGGGCAGAGCGGGAAGTTCGAATGCCATTTTCTACTCTCCATTGGCTGGACCGTGCGACAGCGACGGTTGCAAGACATTGCGTACTCTTTTCTATATGTGAAAAGAATTGTTGTTAATATAGGGGGCCGGATGGCCCAAAGCCCATCGATTGTAGCAGTATCAAAGATGGGCTAACAACTCTTGATTCGCGCCATGACCTGGATCAACGGGGCGACTATTGATGCATCTCTTCTTCCATTTCTCCCGGTTTGCCAGTTTGTGCTCCGCCCGGTTTGCAGTAGAATGAGCGCCGAAATCGCTCCAGTGAGGCACCTATGGAAACTATCGAAAAGATCAAACAGCAGCTGGCTGAAAATCCCATCATCCTTTACATGAAGGGTTCCCCCAAGCTTCCGAGCTGCGGTTTCTCTGCCCAGGCTTCCCAGGCCATGATGTCCTGCGGCGAGCCCTTTGCTTACGTCGACATCCTGCAAAACCCGGACATTCGCGCCGAGTTGCCGAAGTTTGCCAACTGGCCGACTTTCCCCCAGCTGTGGGTGGAAGGGGAGCTGATCGGCGGCTGCGACATCATGATCGAGATGTTCCAGGCCGGCGAACTGCAGACCCTGATCAAGGAAGTGGCCGCCAAGCACAAGCAGGATGATGCCGCCGCCGAATAAGGTTGCAGCCATATCATGCAAAAAGGGGAGCCAGTGGCTCCCCTTTTTATCTTCACCGACTCATCAGCCGATGCGCTCGATACGCGCCATGTAGAAGCCGTCGAAGCCGGTCGCGGCAGGGCTGACGCTGTGGTCATCCAGCAGGCGGTAGTTGTCGTTGGCCGCCAGGAACTTGTCCACCTGCTGGCGGTTCTCCTCGGGCAGGATGGAGCAGGTGGCGTAGACCAGGATGCCGCCCACCTTGGTCATCTGGCTGTAGCGCTGCAGGATCTCTTCTTGCAGGGCGACCAGCACCGGCAGCCGCTCGGCGGTATCGCGCCACTTGGCATCCGGATTGCGCTTGAGGACCCCGAGGCCGGAGCAGGGGACGTCCAGCAGCACCCGATCGGCGGTGCCCTTGAGGCGCTTGACGGTCTTGCTGCTCTCGATGACCCGGGTCTCCACGTTGTGGGCACCGGCGCGGCGGGCGCGTTGCTTGAGGTTCTCAAGCTTCCACTCTTCCACGTCCATGGCCAGCAGACGGCCCTTGCCGTTCATCATGGCGGCCAGGTGCAGGGTCTTGCCACCGGCACCGGCGCAGGCGTCGATGACCCGCATGCCGGGGGTGACGTCAAGGGCCGCAGCCACCAGCTGGGAGCCCGCATCCTGTTGCTCGAACCAGCCATCGGCGAAGGCCTTGGTACGGAACAGGGCGGCGTCCGAGGTGACCTGCAGGGCGCTTTCTACCCCCTCCACCGGGATTGTGGTGACCTGCTCCTTGGCCAGAGCCGCTTGCAGCTCTTCCTTGGTGCACTTGAGGGTGTTGACCCGCAGGTAACGCTTGGGCATCCAGGCCAGGGCGGCACGCTCGGCAGGCCAGGCCTCGCCGAGTTGCTCGCTGCCGAGTTTATCCAGCCAGGTCGGGCAGCCATCCATCAGCACCGGGTTCTTCTTGGCCTCGGTCAGGCGGCGACGGAAGGCCTCTTCGTTGAAGCGATCCAGCGTCGGGTTGTTCGGCTGAGCTATCTTGTGGAAGGCGTGCCAGCTGTGCAGCAGCGGCCAGACGTTTTTCGAGGCCTGGCGCACCTGGATGCCGGTCAGGAAGCAGTAGAGGCTGAGCCGACGCAGCAGATCGCCGGTGACCAGGGCAATCCTTGCCTGTTCTTGGGGTTTGAGTTCGATGCCGGAGAAGTGGCGGGCATAGGCCCTGTCCAGGGTGAGACCCTGAGCCAGCACATCATCAACGATGGCAACGACCAGATCCCCGAAACGGGGCAACAGTGGGGATTTGAGCATGAGATTAACCTTGGCCAAAAAAGGATGAACCGGCCCCATCACGGAGGGGGTTCTGAAACGGACAAATCCGCGCAATGATAGGGGCTAGACTGAGCCGGTGCAACCATCCCCATTCGGGGAATGTACAGGGGATGGGGCTGGACTAATGACGGCAGCAGGCAAATGATGCCGTGGCAGTTCGGGTGAACGCATTAAAAAGGATGAAAAAAAGATGCAGTCGATGAAATTCTCCCCGCTGGCATTGCTGGTGGCGGGCCTGATGGCTTCCACCGGTCTGGCCGCCAAGGAGTGGCAGACCCTGGTGGCGCGCGCCACCGATGCCGACGGTTACGAGGTGCGGGCCAATCACTACCGCATAGCGACAGTGCCGGCCGACCACTTCGATGCCCTGAAAGGGGGCGCGCGCGAGCTGACCCTGCCCTTGCCGGATGGCGACGAGGCCGTCTTCACCCTTCAGCCCTATGATCTGCTGCCGGTAGACCTGGCAGCAAAATATCCCGATATCCTGACCTTCAAGGGGCAGAATAAACTATCGCCGACTGACACGGGACGCTTCGACCTCGGTCCTCAGGGTTTCCACGCCATGTTCAGCCATGAGGGGCGGATGGTGTTCGTCGATCCCCTGCGCAATGGCGAAGGCTATGCCGTCTATTACCAGCAGGATGCCCACAGCCGGCTCGAGGAGGAGGCGGACAAGGTGATCGGCGGCGAGGCCAAGAAGCTGGCGCGTCAGGTGCTGGTGGATGGCAATGTGCGCAAGCGCTATGTGATTGCCGTCTCGGCGGCGGGGGAATACACCCAGTATCACGGCGGCACCGTCGAGGCCGGTCTGGCCGCCATCGCCACCATGCTCAACCGGGTCAACGAGGTGTACCAGCGGGATGTGGCGGCCGAGTTCCAGCTCGCCAGCGGCAACGACACCATCATCTATACCGATGTCGCCATGGATCCCTTCTTGAACGATGACAACGACATCGATATCAACGTCAACGTGCAGAAGAACGCCCAGAGCCTTGCCGGCAACAAGCTCGGTCCCTTCGACATCGGCCACGTGGTCAATACCGGTGGCGGTGGCCTGGCCCAGCTGGCCTCTTTGTGTGGCGGCGATGAGCGTTCGGCGGGGATGACGGGCTCCGCCGATCCGGTGGGGGATGCCTTCTTCATCGACTACGTGGCCCATGAGATCGGCCACCAGTTCGGCGCCGAGCACACCTTCAACGGCACCACCGGCAGTTGTGGCAGCGGCAACCGCTCCCCCGGTCAGGCCTGGGAGCCGGGCAGCGGCAGCTCCATCATGGCTTATGCCGGGATCTGCGGGGAGGAGAACCTGCAAGCCAACAGCCTGCCCTATTTCCACAGCAAGTCCATCGAGCAGATGCGGGCCCACATGGCCTCGGTGCCGAGCTGCGGCACGGCCCAGAATCTGACCAACAACGCGCCCCAGGTCTCGGCCGGCAGCGATTATGCCATTCCGGCCAATACCCCCTTCGTGCTCAAGGGGGGCGGCAGCGACCTGGACGGCGACCCCCTCTCCTACAGCTGGGAGCAGATCGATCTGGGCAATGCGTCGTTTAGCGCCGCCAGCATGATTGATGACGGTTCCCGCCCGCTGTTCCCCTTCGTGGCCCCCATCAGCCTGCCGGAACGTACCTTGCCGAGCCTGCCTTCCCTGCTCACCAATACCCTGGCGAAAGGGGAGGCCTGGCCCACCACCAACCGGGTGCTCAACTTCCGGCTGACGGCCAGGGATGGCAAGGGCGGGGTGGCCAGCGATGACATGCAGATCCAGGTGGTCAACACCGGCAAGGCCTTCCGCCTGACCAGCCCGCTGGTGACGCCGCTGGCGGCCGGTCACAATCAGACCATCGGCTGGGAGGTGGCGGGCACCAACGCGGCGCCCATCAACTGCAGCAAGGTCGACATCGCCATGACCCGTGACGAGGGGGCGAGCTGGACCCTGCTGGCCAGCGGCCTGGCCAACTCTGGGTCGGCGAGTGTGGCCATTCCCGCTGGCAACGACGGCACCGCCCGCCTCAAGGTCGCCTGCAGCAACAACCTCTTCTTCGCCATCAGTCCCTTCAAGCTCTCCGTGACCCAGCGAGTGGAAGAGGGGGGCGGTGGTGGCGGCGGCGCCCTCGGTCTCTGGCCCCTGGCACTGGCGTTGCTGGGCTGGTCGCGGAGGCGCAGATGAAGGCCTGTTATGCCTTGCTGCTGACCCTGCTCACCGGTTGTCAGGCCGATGCCGACACCCTGGATCAGGCCATCGAGCAGAGTCTGGCCAAGCAGGACTATCGGCTGATCGTGCGGGCCGGGCGCGGCGAGGTGGCCCCCGGCATTCCGGCGCAGGCGCAAGCCGGTGCCAAGGCGCGCTGTGGCGTGCGCTATCTCGACGGGCTGGGGGATGTGATCCGGCCAGAGCAGAAAGAGGAGCATGCCAGACTCAGCGACTATGCCGCCGAGTACAACAGGCGCATGCTGGCTCACTGTCCGGCGGCAAAATAGCCGCAGCTGACACAGCGACAGGGCCGATGGGGCCAAGGATCGGGGAGGCGCGGGCCTCCCCGCTTTTTTGGGCCCCCCTTTGGGAGGATGCGGCTTGAACCCTGTCTCCGCTCGTCGCACAATGCCCCCTATATGGCCGTGCCAACGGCAAAGAGAGAAGGAAAATCAAGATGATGGATGTAGCCGATCTGCGCCGTGAATACACCAAGGGGGGGTTGCACCGTGCCGATCTGCCGGCCGAGCCGCTGGATCTGTTTGAAAAGTGGCTGGCCCAGGCCTGCGAGGCCAAGCTGAGCGACCCCACCGCCATGGTGGTGGCGACCGTGGATGCGGATGGCCAGCCCTGGCAGCGTACCGTGCTGCTCAAGCACTATGACGCCCTGGGCATGGTGTTTTACACCAACATGGGCAGCCGCAAGGCGGGTCAGCTCGAGGGCAACCCCCGCATCAGCCTGCACTTCCCCTGGCACACCCTGGACAGGCAGGTGCATGTGACCGGCCGGGTGGAGAAGCTCGGCGCCCTGGAGGTGATGAAGTATTTCCACAGCCGCCCCAAAGACAGCCAGATCGCGGCCTGGGTCTCCCAGCAGTCCTCCCGCATCTCGGCCCGCGGCGTGCTGGAAGCCAAGTTCCTCGAACTCAAGCAGAAGTTTGCCAATGGCGAGGTGCCCCTGCCGAGCTTCTGGGGGGGCTACCGGGTGGTCATCGACACCGTGGAATTCTGGCAGGGCGGTGCCCATCGTCTGCACGATCGCTTCTACTACAGCCGGGAAGGGGAAGGCTGGCACATCGAGCGGCTGGCCCCCTGATGAACATCGCCCGGCTCAAGAACTTCACCGAGATAGTGAAGAACAACTTCAACATCTCGGCGACGGCGGAGAAGCTCTATACCTCCCAACCGACCCTCAGCAAGCAGATGAAGATGCTGGAGGATGAGCTGGGGCTGGCGCTGTTCAGTCGCAAGGGCAAGAACCTCATCGGCCTGACCCCCATGGGGGAGCAGGTGATGGAGCTGGCCAAGGGGGTGGTAGCCCAGGTGGAGCAGATTGGTCAGCTCTCCTCCTGCGAGCAGCTTGCCACCAGCGGGGCGCTGCGCATCGCGACGACCCATACCATGGCGCGCTACAAGCTGCCCACCGCCATCAGCGGATTCTCCCGCCACTACCCCGAGGTTACCCTGCACCTGCATCAGGGGGCGCCGGCCCAGCTGGCGCAGATGGTGCAGAACGGGGACGTGGAGATGGCCATCGCCACCGAATCCATGCACCTGTTCGACGAGCTGGCCACCGTGCCCTGCTATCGCTGGGGGCGCAGTGTGGTGGTGCCCCACGGCCACCCCCTCATCGACTGTCAGCCGCTCTCCATGGCGGACTTGGCCCGCTATCCCCTCATCACCTATGTGTTCGGCTTCACCGGCCGCTCCAAGATGGACAAGGCGTTCGGTCGCCATGGCCTCAGCCCCCGCATCGTGCTGACGGCCACCGACACCGACATCATCAAGCACTATGTGCGTCTCGGCATGGGGGTGGGGGTGATCGCGAGCTCTGCCTTCGACGAGGGGGACAAGGGCAGCCTGGTGGCCCTCAACATCGATCACCTGATCGCCTCCAGCACCATTCATATCTGTCTGCGCAGGCACGTACACCTGCGGGACTACAGCTACGACTTCATCCACCGCTTCGCCCCCCACGTGAGCCGGGAGACCATACAGCTCACCCTCATCAACCAGGCGCCGGCCATCAATCTGTCGACCCTGCCCTGGCTCTGAACCAGCCCGTCATGCAGTGGATGAAACCACTGCCAATGACAGCAAAAAGAGAGGCCATTGGCCTCTCTTTTTGCTGTCAGGCAGCGTTTCATCTGCCATGGTTGCCGGATGGACGAAGATCTGGCGCCGTTCAATGGCCGATGCTGTTCAGATCACAGCCCCTGCATCGAACCGTTCAAGGCCGCACTCACGCCGCCCGGGTCGCCAGATTGACGAAGATCCGGGCCCCGATCAGCTGGCAGTCGTCATCCGGGTAGCAGGGGGTTAAACATGCAGGTAGTTGCAGGTCCCCCCTTATCCATCAGGCGTTCCCAGTCGCCAGGTTGATGAAGATCTGGGCTCCAATGAGCAGGCAGTCGTCGTCCAGGTAGTAGGGGTTGGCATGCAGGTAGTTGCAGATCCCCTTGGCCTGGCAGCCGCTGCCGAGGAAGAACATGGCGCCCATGCGGTTCGGGGTGGCGTTGATCATGTAGCTGAAGTCCTCGCTGCCGGTCATGGGCTGGCCCTGGGCATTGATGCCTTCGGCGGGCAGCACGCCGCTCGCGGCCCGCTTCAACCGCTCACAGGCGGCGCCGTGGTTCTCCACCGCCGGGTAGCCTGAGTAGATCATGCTGGTCTTGAAGCCGCGCAGCTCGCTCTGGGCGACCATGTCCTTGAAGCTGTTTTTGAGGATCTGATCCGTCTCGGCATCCATGGCGCGGATGGTGCCACGGGCCTGCACGTGATCGGCGATGGCATTGGGAATGGTGCCGCCGTTGATCATGCCGCAGCCGAACACCGCCGGGCTGAACGGGCTGGTGCGCTTGGCGACGATGTAGTCCATGTCTTCGATGATGCGCACCGCCTCGCGGATGGCGTCCAGCCCCTTGTGGGGGGTCGAGCCGTGGGCGGAAATGCCGTGCACGTCCAGGGTCCAGGCCGAGCCCCAGGAGGACATCACCCCCTGGTTGAACTTGATGGTGCCGGTTTCCATGGCGCCGTCGTTGTGCAGGGCATAGACCTCGTCCACCCCCGCCATGCAGCCGAGTTCCACCATCTTGCCGGCGCCCGGCACCCGCATGTCCTCTTCCGCCATCTGGAAGATGATGCGCAGGTTGTAGCCGAGCCTCTCCTGATGGGCGGCCAGGAACTTGGCGGTGGTGAGTGCGATCGCCATGTGGGAGTCGTGGCCGCAGTTGTGGGCCATCCCTTCATGGGTGGACTTGAACGCCACCTCGGTCATGTCGTGCATCTCAAGGCCGTCCATGTCGGCGCGAAACGCGATGGTGGGCAGGCTGGGATCGATGTGCAGATCCCCGTGAAAACCGGTGAAGCCCGGGTAGTCGGTGATCCGGTAGCCGAACCCTTCCATCAGGGCGCGGCAGTAGGCCGAGGTCTTGAATTCGGCGCCCGAGTATTCCGGAATGCTGTGCAGGTGGTGGCGCACCTCGCAGCTGAAGTCACGCAGGGCAAGCAGGTCAGGTTCGATATGGTAGTCGTGCATCAGATGATCCCTTGAATGGAGAAGCCGAGTTGGGCAACCAGCGAGGCGCCGAAGAAGCAGCAGGTGGAGACGATCATGAAGATGAGGATCACCTTCCAGGACATCTTCTTGAGCTCTTCCAGCTGACCGCCGACGGAGAGGCCGGCGAAAGCCAGCAGTGGCACGCAGCAGGAGAGGAAGGAGATCTTCGCCACCGCGTCGATGAAGAGGCCGCGCACCGGGGTTTCCGGCAGGCAGATGAGAATGCCGATGATGGTGGCATAGGCAAAAGCCGGCAGGGAGGAGGGCAGATAGCGCTTGGCCACCAGGGAGGCGAACACCACCAGGGCCATGGCGACGAAGCTGTCCCCCATCTGCCACAGCGGCAGGCCGGTGGTCAGGGTCTGGGTAAACATGGCCAGCAGGATCGCCAGGAAGACGAACCGCATATCCATCACGATGCTTTTCATGCTTGCTCTCCTTTGGCAGAGATGGCGAAGATCTTCTCGGCAAGGGGTAGTCCCAGATAGGTGAGGGAGAGGGCGCCGAGGGCCGATGAGAGCAGGTTGGAGGCGGCGGCGATGCTCAGCACCTGCTGGGCCAGTGCCTCGTCCAGACCGTTGATGAGGGCACCGGAAGCGGCGCTCAGCATGGAGCCGGAACCGACCCCGGAACCGGCGGCGAGAGCCAGGGGGTGCAGGCCGGTCAGCGGCGCTATGCTGCCGAGTACGCTGAACCAGAGGGTACCGATGACGGAGCCGCACAGGTAGATGGCGAGCACGCCGATGTACTCCTGGGAGCCGGTACCGAACTTGCCCTGAATGACGGCGACCGAGGGTTCACGGCTGATGGAGGAGCAGGCACCGATGGCGCGGCGGCCGAAACCGAACTTCACCGCCAGCGGGATGGCGATGAGAATGGGCAGCAGGTTGCCTATCTCCTGCAGGAAGAGAGGCACGCCGACGCTCAGGATCATCTTGAGGTTGGGGATGATCATGCCGGCATACTGGGTGCCGAGGATCAGCAGGCTAAAACCCACCATCTTGCCGCAGAAGCCTTCTTCTTTCTCGGTGAAGAGCTTCTTCCAGCCGGGGATGCGATCCTTGACCGGTTTGGCAGAGACGATCATGCCGATGATGACGGCAAACAACATGGGCAAAATGGGGATGATGGCGATGCCGATCCTGATCTCCTGTTTCCCAATCAGATACTGGGCCACGAAGATCAGCAGGGCGGTCGCCAGGGTACTGACTAACACCGTCTTGAGGGGAGTGGTTTGCTGCATAGTCTTTTCTCTTGTTATGCATGGTTATTCATGAACCCGCGCTGGTGGTGCATGATGTGGCCATGATAGAAAGGCAGAGACCCCATTAATGTGACTCCCATCAAGGCAGACATATGGCATTTTTTCATGGGGTATGCCGTTTAACCATGATTAAGATGTGGGTTAACAGTCGGTTAGCAGTCAGCCATGCTGCCCGTCATGGGACGGTCGTGGCGGCGCCACCCGATCACGGTTATGCACCGGCTCATCGCGGCACGCACCTGGGGGGAGGATGGAATTATTGATTGAAGGGGGGCTCTGGCAGCCCCACTGGCAAGGGGCATTGCAGGCCTGGCAGGCGCACGGCCATGGCTGGCAGCTGTTGCAAAGCCGCCGGACAGGGCGGGGGACGGAGGCGGCGCCCCCTGCGCTGAGCGACTGGGCCGCCTGTCCACCCGATGGCATTCTCTTTGCCAGCGATCTGCTCGCCGCCTGGCTGGACGGGGACGCTGCCCCGGTGATGGCGGCGGTTCCGAGCCACCAGATCCTGATCAGCGCCTCCAGCGCTCTGCTGACCCTGGCCAAGGAGAGCGGCCTGCTCACCCTGGGGCCCGTGGGGGCGGATCTGATGCTGGGCCCCGACGACGATCTGGCCGAGGTGATGCAACGGCTGCTCGCCAGACGGTTGTCGATCCCGCTGCTGCGTGAATCCGCAGGGGTGAAAGCCCTGGTGCTGCGCCCCCTGCGGCCTGAGGATGAGGCCGAGATCCTGCACTATTGCGCCGACGCCGCGATCGCCCGCTATACCCTCAACATTCCCCACCCCTATCCACCGGAGGCGGCCCGGGACTGGCTCGCCCTGAGCGGGCGCAAGGCCGCCCTCGGCCTTGGCCGAGCCTGGGCGCTCAGTCTGCCATGCGGCCCGGAACCCGCTCCCTTGCTTGGGGTCATCTCCCTGCACTGGAACGGGGAGCTGGCCTGGTGGGTGGGTGTCCCCTGGCAGGGTCGGGGGCTCGCCACCCGGGCGGCGACCCTGGTCAAGTCATTTGCGTTCGAGCAGTTGCACCTGCCCGCCCTGACGGCCCGCCACATGCCGGACAATCTCGCCTCCGGCCGGGTGATGGCCAAGATAGGCATGCATCACTGCGGGACAAGGGCCGGAACGGATGAGCAGGAGGGCGAGCTGAGCCACTGGCGGCTGGACAACAGGCCGGTGCAGCCCGAGGAGATGGGTGACTAACTGGCGACGCTGCTGTCGAGGGAGGAGGTGGCGGTGGCCATAGTGCATGATGAGGCAGGGTCTGCGGGCCCTTGCCTCGCGTTGACGCTGTTTGTGAGCGAGCCGCTCCCGGCCCCTTGTCATGGACCCACAGGCAGGGCTATTTGCTCAAGGACAGGGGGGCGCTGGGGCTTGACTACCTGCTGGGGCTGCGGGATCCCCGGCGGGTCGAAGGCTGATCCTATGCCGGGTTGAACAAGCGGGGCCGGACAGCCATCCCCTCGGTCGCCATTCGTTTTCCTGAGCCCGGCCTCCCATTTTCGAATAAAGGCATTCAAGTCGGGCGCCAGTTGTGTGGAATAATGGCCCCCCTGCTGTACGAGGAGTTATGCCCTATGTTGAGAACCGAGCGTCCTGGCGACATGTTGCCCGTCTACGAGCTGGTGAGCGCCGCTTTTGGCCGATCCGATGAGGCCGAGCTGGTCAACCGCCTGCGCGAATGCGGGGCTGCCGTGGTCACCATGGTCGAGGAGGAAGAGTACGAGTTCATGGGGCACCTGATGCTGAGCCCGATCACCATCAACGGTCAGGAGGGCCCTTGGCTCGGTCTGGCACCGGTGGCCGTGCATCCGGACTGGCAAGGGCAGGGGATTGGCTCGGATCTGGTGCGCGAGGGGCTGGACACGGCCCTCGAGATGGACTGGAAGGCGGTGGTGGTGCTCGGGGATCCGGCCTACTACGCGCGTTTCGGTTTTCGTCCCGCCAGCGATTTCGGCTTGAACTGCATCTATGAGGTGCCTGCCGACTGCTTCATGGCGATGGAGCTGCAACCGGGCGGCCTCGCGGGCCTGGCCGGGGAGGTGCTCTATCACCCCCTGTTTGACGAGATGGAAGAGGAGTAGCGTCTCGGCGCGCTCAGGACCCCGTGAACAACAATGCCGCTCCCCCGGGAGCGGCATTTGTTTTGGCGGGTGAGGGAAATCCTCAGCTGGATTGCTGCTTGGCCTCGTACATTGCCTTGTCGGCCCCCTCGATGAGCTCGTTGGCGGTGACGAATTTCTCATTGCCGGTCACGCAGATGCCGATGCTGACGGAGTACTCGGGGTAGGCGGTGGTGAAGGCGGCCTCGATGCGATCGCTGATATGCAGGGCGGTGGCCTTGCTCGCCTCCGGCAGGATGACGCAGAACTCGTCTCCGCCGATCCGGCAGGGGAAGTCCGACACGCGGCAGCTCTCGGTGATGGCCTGTCCCAGGGTCTGCAGGACTTCATCTCCCTTCGCATGACCGAAGGTGTCATTGATGAACTTGAACTTGTTCACGTCGATATAGATGACCGACAGGAAGCTCTTGCGACGGATGGCGGCATTGAGTTCGCGGACGATGGTGCGCTGCATGGCCCGTTTGTTGTAGAGCTCGGTGAGGGGGTCTCGCTCCGCATGGGCACTCAGGATCTTGGACTTCTCTTCCAGCTCACGGGCATAGGTTTCCATCCGCTTCTTGGCGTTCTCGACCGCGCTCAGCAGGGTGCCGATATAGGTATCAAACACCAGGGCGGTATCGAAGCTGATCAGCTTGTCGAGGGCTCGCAGTACCAGAGGCAGGTCGGTCTGGTTGCTCATGTGCTCGGCCAGCACATCTTCAATCAGGTATTTGAGGGTGCAACTGGCGGAGAGATAGAGCTTGGGTTCGACCCCGATCCGCTTGTGGACCAGGCCGATGCGCAGCCGGCTGTTGACGTAGTTGTTGTCATAGTGGCCGGAGAAGAGATCCTGGATATAGCGCCGCTGGGCACTGCGTAGCCGCTGCAGAGTATCTGAATCACCGATGAGCAGCGCGATTTCATCGAACTCCGTTTGCTGGTCATAAAACTTGGCCACGATGGCCTCAAGGTTTCGCTCGATGATGGGTTGCTGTGCGGCGAGCAGATCCAGCTCACCCGGAGTCAGTTTGAAGAGCTCCATCCGGCGTTGGATTTCGATCTCATTGATGTTGAATTGCTCAAGCAGTGTTTTCTCGATCAACATGGCTACCTCATGTTCCCCGGATTGGTGCAGGGGGATGGCTGTTATTATGTTTTATATCGCTACTGTGCAGAAAAGGCATCCTCTGCCGACGATGATCATCGCATGAAACAAAGGGGGTTGATGAGTTTTTTAACATTATCTGCTTGTTTTTATTGATATACACATATTCTGTGTAGGGCATTGCCTCGACTCGGTGAGAGGTCGCTGGTCCGCTTCATCGCGCTGCCCGGCAAGGGGTCTGGCCCTCGAAGGGGGCGGCTTACTGTGCCAGGGTTTTGAGCTGTTGCCGGCTGGGAGGGTTGTTCCAGTCGATGGGGCCGTGGGTGAATCTGTATTGCAGCCTCGGCAGGCTCAGCTCCAGCCACTCTTCTCGGAAGTAGGCGTACCCGCGCTCCCAGTCAGGGTCGTTGGCCCAGCCGGTCTGCAGGAAGTGGAGGCGGGTGCCCTGTCCTTCCGGCACGAAGCGCAGGCTGATGAGGGTCTTCTGCTGGCGAATATGGGGGAACTGGACGGGGAAATTCCAGCTGAAGCTCAGCAAGTCATGAGGCATTACCGCCATCACCCGGCACCCCTCGCTGCCCCGCTCACCCAATGGCGCATCCGGCCTGAAGTAGATCTCGAACGGACCGTTGGGCTCGGCCACCATCAGGCATTCGGGTGCCAGAAAACTGCGCAATCCACTCTCCGTGGTCCAGGCTCGCCAGACATCGTCGATGTGGGCCGGGACCAGGATGCTGTCTTCGATCTGCTTATTATCCATATCAGTGAACCTCGAACCAGTCATGGATGGGACCCCGGCAGTATAGCCCCTCGGGCGATAAAATAGGCAGCGTTGGGTCACAGAGATGTATTCAAGAGGGTCTGTTTTGAGCATTTGACAGGGCAGCGGGATCCACCGCAAAGTGGGTGGGAATGACCAGGAAAAAGGACGTCTTCATGATCAGAGCGATGCGAGCGGCGGACACGCCCGTGCTGGCACAGTTGTTCTTAAAGGGCAGGCGGCAAACCTTCGAGTGGGTCGAGCCCTCCCTGTTCCGGCTGGAGGATTTCACCGAGCAGACCCGGGGGGAGCGGATCTGGGTGGCAGAGAAGGGAGGCTCCCCCTGTGGCTTCGTCTCCATCTGGGAGCAGGATAGCTTCGTGCATCATCTCTATGTGTCGGCGGACTGGCATGGCCAGGGAGTCGGTCGGGCTCTGCTGGCTGAAGGGCTGGCCGGATCCAGGCAACCGGCCTCCCTCAAAGTCGCCACCCGCAACACCACGGCGCTGGCGTTCTATCACCGCCTCGGCTGGGAAAACACGGACGAGACGGGCCACTGCGACATCACGGGCCCCTGGCGCAGGCTAATACTGGCCGCCGAAGAGTGACGTCTGACCGGGTGGTGTGAGGAGCGGCAATCGCGCATAAAAAAGGGCCACTTCCTGCGAAGTGGCCCTTTCCAAACGTTTGGTGGAGCTGGGGGGATTTGAACCCCCAGACTGAGCAGCTTTACCAATTGAACTATAAGGGTTTTTTATTTCTGGAGTGGGTTTTGGATCAGGATTGGCGCTTTTGCTGTCTGGCCATCGTACTCGGAAAGGTAGGATCCGTAGTGCCGAAACAGCATCTCCGGTCCCTTATGTCCCATCTGGCTGGCGAGCCAAAACAGGTTGCAGCCGCGGCTGATGTTGGCCGTGGCGAAGGTGTGGCGGGTCTGGTAGAGGTGGCGATAGCGAACGCCGGATCGCTTGAGGGTATAGAGCCAGGCTTTCTTTCTGATGGCATCCGCACCGGCCCATGGCTGGCCGAGTTTGGGGTCATCAAATACATAGTCTCCCCGCATGAAGGTAAACCGCTTCTGGCTGGCTAGTGCTGCCAGCGCATCGGCGGTCAGCTCAATGGCTCGCGTGCCGGCTCTGGTCTTGGTTGTCTTGATGACGCCGACCACCTTGGCGCTCGATACCTGCACCATGCCGCCAATCCAGTCGATGGATGACCAGCTCAGTGCGCAGATCTCCGATGGTCGCATGCCGGTAGCGAAAGCGAAGGTAAACAGGTTGGCCCATTGCTCGT
Organism: Aeromonas intestinalis; assembly: GCF_054052485.1. NCBI lineage: Bacteria > Pseudomonadati > Pseudomonadota > Gammaproteobacteria > Aeromonadales > Aeromonadaceae > Aeromonas > Aeromonas intestinalis. The sequence continues at coordinate 359,879 of NZ_JBSTYK010000001.1, read as the reverse complement.
TGATACCGCTGGCGGCCGTTATGATGGCGGACACTTCTTCCGGGGTGAACGGATCCACGTCCTTGGTTCCCCGTTCAGGAGTTGAACTCCCGTCCAAATATCGGGAGACAGTGACCAGAGATACCGGATTGGAGGTCAGTAGGCCATCCGTGACCGCCTCGTCGATGGCACTGCGCAGAAATGACAACCGGTTGCGAGCGGTCTTGGCAGTGGTGTCACTCCTGACCAGCCAGTTCTTCACTTGGGCGGGGGTCAGCTCTGACACTGTGATCCCGTGCAGGTCGGCCAGCGCCTTGTGGCACTTGCGGTACCCGACCATGGTGGAGGGACTGAGCCCCCGGCGTTCACATTGCTGCAGGTATTCGTCCAGATAGTCGGAGACTTTGGCGGCGATCGAGGCTCCGCCGAACATGTGTAGCTTCTTGGACTTCGGGAAATAGTCTGCATAGGCGAATTGGCCCCGCTCAATCTTACCCTGGATCTCCCCGAGCAGGCGCGCGGCATAGCGCACGTTGGCGGTGGTGTTGGGTAGGTTGGACAGGGGCTCACGACAGCGAACCCCTTTGAAGGTGAAGGTGATATTGATGGTTTCGCCACGGACGGTCACGCCGCGTGGGAGCTGTTTTTCATTGCCCACTTTGTTACCTCCGCGATGTTCACCCAGCGTTCCTTTACACCGTCCACGTTGACGATATGCACCCCAAGCTGCCAGATGCCACGCTGGATCCGCTTATTAATGGTGTCCCGATCGGTAAGCTCGATGGTGCTCAGGTAGGTGCTGAGTGGGATGGCGTCAGGCATTCTCAGTATTGTGAGTTGGCCCGGGATCTGGCTTTTTGCGGGGTCGATTACTGTTCCCATGGTAGTTGGTCCTCGTCAGTTTGGTTATTTCATCCCGGCCGGCTCGGTTGTAGAGGAAGCATTCCACCTGCTTCCTGCTGCTGACCGCCTGGTCAAGGCGGTACTCCCCGAACGCCGGGCGTTTGAGTTGGTGCTGGTTGGCCAGCCGGCCTATGGCCTGGGCACTGACCCCTAGCTCCTTGCCCAGCTCGGTAGCACTCCAGAGCTGGCCAGTAACCCGGGGCGCTTCGATAGGCAGATCGAAGTGCGCCAGGATGCGGCCGATCTCGGCGAGCTTGGCCGAACGGGAAAGGGTGGGGGATCGCACGGTGCAGACCAGCTCGTTAAGTAGCTGGTTGTCCTGGTCGATGGTCAGTTGAAGTTGTTGCATGGCGTGGCCCTCCTGTCCTTGAGGATGGGGCGCCAATTGGATTGAAGGAAGGACCGTGATTTCTTGCTCCCCAAATCCGGGGGCGCAAGATTGGTTCGGTGGCTATGCTCGCCAGCCGCGGTACCCGATAAAACCAGGATCCCGCACTCGCCGAAATGGCAGGACGGGAAGGTGGGCTATCAGGATCTTGAGCTGGGGGTTATCGGGTTGGCTGTCGATTGTGACCCGGGCGCCGGGGTTAATGCGGAGGTATCTGGTACGGGTCTCTTCGGCTTCGGTTCGGGTCAATCCTTGCTGGATGATGGGCTCTCGATAGCGCACGGAGCATCTCCTTTGGCTTCTGCTGCAGCCAGCATCAACTGAACAACGTCTGTCGCTGAGCCATGATCTAGCCCTGACAGCGTTGTTGCTGCACTAAGCCCGGCAAAAATCTGTCCGCTCAGGGATGAACGTTGGTTGCAAGACAGCTCCGCTTGGCCTGCAGCGCTGACTGATTGGTCGTTACGAAAAAGGGCCTGCAGGCCCTTGGTGTGTTCGCTCACCATTTCTTCCCCCATTTGCGCATGGCCTGACGCTTGGTGAGCCCTTTAGTACCACCAAATATCATCGTGCTCATGATATCGGCCCGACTTTTGCCGACTTCCATGACATTGGGGTCTCCATGACGAAGTAGCACGTAAGCCTTTTTCACCCTCCCGGCTTTGAGCTGCATGCTGTAGAACGCAAGGCGAAATGAGGTTCTGAAACTTTCAGTCTTATCGCTTTCCTTCATCCGGCGAATATAGAGGGCGCCATTGCGGTATTTGCTCATGCTGCCTTCCTCCCTGAATTGCCTATCAACTTGCGGGCACGAGTTTGCTTTAGGCTGTCTTTGACCTTGAGGGGCGTCAGGCTGTGGTCGATGTTCTCGAGCTCCGCCAGGACGCTCGAGAGTTTTCCAATCCCCTGATCCAACTCATCGCTACGCAGGTTAATGTGGTCCAGTTCAAACAAGGGGCTCTGCTTGTACTCGTTGACCAGGTACTGTTTCACTTCCTTTGGCATGGCGCGCTGCTTCACGATACCCACATCACCATCTACCAAAGGAATTGCATCCCAGTGGTAGCCAGCGCTGGTCTCGACGCGGAACACATACATGTGATCTCGGCTCGCCACTTGACCATCCGTGGGCTTGAAGGCCTCCGCTACGATGCAGGGGCGGCGATAGATGTAGTAATGGACTCCCTTCACTTCGATAGTTACTTCGGCCTCAAGGCCATCCTGCATCATGCGGTGCTGGACGGTCTGTACCGTGTCCTTGGCTTGGATAACGCCCCGGGCAGCTCGCATCAGGAGGGATTCTGTGCGCTGCAGCTTCATCTTGAGTTCGTTGTGCTCAGCCTCCCGTTTGATGGCGGATTCTTCCAGTCGCTTTAACCTGGCTTTGGCCTTGTCCAACTCAGGTTTATGGCGACGGCCCTCTTCTGCGTCGCGTTTGTAGGCGTCACGTTGATGGGCTATTTGGGCGCTGGTGGCCTCAATCTTGCGAACCATCTCTTCGTCGGTACGGTGGGCCGCTATCAGGCGAGAGCTCTGGATCTTGAGCGCGTTGTGCTCTTGGGTGATTGCCTCGATCTCCTGATCCCGGGCCTCCAGTTCACCGATCAGGGCATTGAACTCGTCGATATGTTCGTTTGCCGCGTCGCTGATCATGGTCAGATTGGCGGCGAGAAGAGTTTCGAAGCTGGCTATGGCGACTTTGGCCGGGCCGTCCGGCATCTGGAGGATGGCCCGAAGTTGAGTGCTCAGGGTATTCAGAGCGAGGCTGGTCGCCTCGCTGGGGTTCAGCTGGGTGGTCATGGTTGGGTCCTTGGGGAAAAGAGCCCACTGGTTTGTGGGCTGGGTAGATGGGTTATGCAGCTTTCTTGGTACTGAGCCCAAGGCGGTCAACGTTTTTCTGGTAGATGCCAGATGCTGACTTCTTCTGTTCAGTGGTAAGGCGGGGACCCAGCTGGCTGACTTCGGTAACCAGGGTTTTCATCTCGGAACCAGATTGAGCGAGATCCATCTTGAACAGGATATCGGCGAGGAGGTCTTCTGCTTCGAGGTCCTTTGGCTCACTTTGCTCATTGGTATCTGAGATGGGCTCTGCCGCGGGCTCATGTCCAGCGCTGACGACCTGGGCTTCACCTTCGATAACCTGTCCTTTTTGCTGCTGGGCGCGGCGCTCGGCCGCTTTACGGGCTAGATCAGCTTTCGCATCGGAGCTTCCATCATTGCTGCCACTCGGAGGTGTTACATCGATTTCCTCCAACTCATCGACGGAGTAAACCCCGAGGATCACGTCCGGGGTGTAGAGTCGGGCCCACCGCTTGACCCCGAGATAGGCCAACTGCTGCTTAGGGTCATCAGCCCAGAGGGTGGAGTTACGGGTGCGTGCCTGCTGTAGCAACAAAGTCACTTCACGAATCTGACCACTGGCAAGGTGCGCAATGACCTTGACGCCGCACCCAGCCTCATCAGCAAAGGTCCAGTCTGGTACGCGATACTCGACGGGTTTCCCTTCTTTCTCTTTGCGTATCACCTTGAACTTGCCGATCACCCGTTCCCAAGGCCCGAAGAACTCATAGTCAAAGCGCCCCTTGATCGCACCAGAGTTGACCACCACGGCGTTGACCAACTGCGCCTCATAACCAAGGGTTCCATTGACCAGGTGTGTCTTCTGGGCCACCGGGAAGGGGTTCATCCCCCATTGGATCGCCTGTAGGCAGATGGCGAAGCAGTCAGCCTGGTTGCCTCGCAGATGCTGAGGAACAGTTGTCTTACCGCTGGCCATCATGGATGCCATCTTGTCGATGCTCGCCATGAAATCGACGTTCATCATCAGGCTGAGCATGTTGGCTTGGCCACGCTCATTGGCCAGGACAGGGCTGGCCTCTTGGGTTGCTACTTGATTGTTCATCATGCGGCCTCGCTGCCAAAGAGGTTGTCGGGAAGGGCGTCAAGCGGCTGCTCAACGTCAGTGATTTGAGTGAGCGTTATGCCACTCTCATCTTCATTGAGGGTGCTGCGCTCGGCATTGGCCTGGTACGTGGGGACGATGATCTCTCCCATACCATCGTGACCGGGCCAGTAGTTGTCCTGGCTCCAGCGCACCACGTTTCGTACAGCCATGTTGCGCAACTCCAGCGCCCGGCGCTGGTCGTCCTGACCGTAGTAGTAAACGCCGACCAGGATGGGCTTGAACACGTCTCGGCCCAGGGGCCCGTCCTTCTCGATTGCGACGAATACAAAGCTCGGCTTGTGGCCAGTCAGGGTTTCATAGCCATCGCAGTAATGGGCGTCCTGAATGTGGTAGTTGTGGGCGCTACCATCCCGGGCGAAACCGCTGGGGCTGGCGTTGCGTACGAATTTCAAATCTACCAGGACGTGATCGGGACGCATCCAGTCAGGCCGGCATTTGAGCAGAGCTTTGGTTTCGGGGTGATGCCAGTAGAGGCTTGATTCGGCGACCCCTTCATCAAGCAGCACTGCAGCTTCGGGATGGGCCAAGACTGCCTCGCGATAGCGAAGAGCATGCTGATACTCATTGGCTGTCAGGACCTCGCGGCCGCCGGCCCCTTGCATGAATTGCTCTTTGAGCTCTTCGAGGAAAATAGCGTCGGGGTGGAAGGTACGGATCCGCTCCGCCATTTCAGCCTTGGTACCATTCAAAGGGTGCGGGGTCGGCAGGGCATGGATATGGGCCGCACGCTCTGCTTGCTGGATGCCGAGCAGGGCGTAATTCTCGAGCACGGCTTGATAGCTACCAGATGCTTTAACGGGCTTGGGTAGGCTGTCATTGTGGGCCTTGATACAGGCTTTGAGCACTGTGGCTGTTCGCTTGTCATCTTCACCCAGAGTTTGGAATGCTTCGGGCAGCAGTTCATAGGCTGCCTCGTGTTCACCCACGCTTTTGCCTGCGTCAATGGGCTTCGGCAGCTTAGCGTTGTGGCTCTCGATCGCCTGGATGAGTTCCTCGACCGCTGGTTTCTGCTCGAGGTTTTCGTTGTAGGCCTGGATGATGGCCTTCATCTGCTCGGCACCGTTGATGGCATCTTCTGGCCATTCAGGCTCAACAACGAACTCGCTGTTGAAGTCCTCAAATTCCAGCACGACTTTGTGCAGGATCCGGCCTTCTCGCAGTGCTGCAGTTTGCTTCTGGTCGTTACCTTCTACTTGGTAGTAGTGATAGTGCTGGCCAGACACCAAAGCCCAATCCAAGCCACTTTTGGATAAGCCTGGCCCACCGTGGTAGGCCTCGCCGGGGATACCGGGGTAAATGCCTGGGGCTGCAGGCTCGAACTTGGTGACAATCGCGTCGGCAATCTGGGTTTTCTGGTTGGAGTTATCCATGGTTGGTCCTCGTTTGTTAAATAGTGCGTCCATGGCAGCCAGCGCCTTATCCAGAGCGATGGACTTGGCTTTGTCCATGCGAGCCCTGGATTCGGTGATGATGCGGAATTGACGTTGGTTGGTGATGTGAAGCGGGGTAGGTGGGCCAGTAAGCACAGGCTCAGGGATGTTGTCGGATATTGGTTCTGGCTCTGGCCCTCGTTCGGAATAGCGATATTCGATACCAAGAGACATGGCTAGATCCCCATTTCAAGGCGGAGAGCACGCTCCTCGTGGTATTCCTCTATGGCGCGGCGTGTGGCAGTGCGTTTATGGGCAGCCCGGCGTTCTTCGGTACCGGGCTCGACGTTCACGCTGTAGCGGTGCTCAGTGCGGGGCGGCATTGAGCCGCGAAAGCCCATCACCTGGGCTTCGGTCAGTTGCTTCATGGTCTGGGTCCTTGGTCGGGGGAGGGCTGGTATTGCCCCATTTACGATTTCGTGCGAGGTTGTTCCATATGACACAACCCAAGAGGTGCGTTTATGAAGCAGCGTCCTATGACGTGCTGTCTCTGTGGAGAAGAGGCTTTGGCTGTAGCAACTGATCACAGCAATAGGAAGTTCTTTACCTGCTCAAACTGTGGTGAATATGAAGTTTCAAATTCAGCTGAGTCAGAGTTGGAAAAGAGTAGTGATTCACATAGGTTCCTTACGATTCAGGAGTGGATTAACGCAACCCCAGATAATCAGTTCCTATCTATTTCATTTGACGCTCCCAAACGTGAGTTTGTGTTTGATAGGGAGCCGAGAAAAAGGCTATAGCCGTGAATGGTGATTTCTGTCCCTCCAGAACTTCTTAGAAATTCCGCTGCTTCGTTACCAATGAGGCCATCGTCCAGGGCTTGTGCAATCTCGCGAAGAGCTTGTGCAACTTCGGGGACGAATCGACGATCGCCAATCCCATCGTTCTGCATGTGGATGGACACGACTCTGCGCTGGACAGCGATGTTCTCGATACTGCGAGGGTTAGTGAGGCCAAGAATCTTCATTCTGATGTCTCCAACTTTGCAGGCTCTTTTCCTTGGCCGGTCGTCAGCCAGGTGAAGTGGGCTGAGAGCTCGGGGTGTTGTGCTATCAACAACAGGGTTCCGCCGCTGATTTCCCGGTAGTTCAACTCGTAGTTCTTGAGCGTGGTGGCAGGGATGCCCAGCATGTCGGCGAACTTCGGCCGGCTCAGGCCGAGGTGTTCACGCAACTGGCGCAGGCGCTTGCGGCATGCGTCATTGAGAGGGGGGATGGTCAGGTTGCTTTGGTCGGTACGCTTTTTCATGGTCGGGTCCTTTGGTGGAAAAATATTCCTTAGAAATGTAGGGCTGAGGTGGTTAAATCGGATAGTCTGATTCCAATACAAAATCAATCTTTTGATATTTTCTTGTGTTTTGAGGTTCTTGATGGCTAGGTTTGGAAGAGTAATGAAATGATGGGAAAATTAACCTTGGCAATTATTGTCAGTATATTTGCATATGGAATTTATCAGCTTTTCAAAGGCAGCCCCTTGCTTTCGATTGCCACGATGCTATTTGCTGTCATTGTGTTTTTGGTATTGTATTGCCGAGTCGATATTTTTGATGAAATCGTGTCTTTGTTATCTACTGCAATAGTTATCCTTACTGTTATTCACGTTGTTAAAACCAGTGATGTCTTCGATGTGAACAATGGGAAGAAGCAGTATGATTTAATGATGCAATCTGTTGAGGCTGGTTTCTGCCCAGTTAGAAACCAGCCAGACGAGAGAAAAAGAGCTGCTTTCGAACAGCTTAGAAATACACTTTTCATGTCATGCGCACTTCAACATAATCGTGATGTGATGACCTTGACTGTTGATCTATCAAAGGCAGTCTATTTAGACCCGCTCACTGGAACTCTGGACAGCTTGTATACAGATTTCATCAAAGAAAAAGACTTCACCCCAACATGTTTGGATATTGCGCAAGAAATGTCCCGCTTATGCCCGGGTCATCTAGATATTTAAGCTTAGTTATCTACAATGATCTAATAGTTATGTAAACACATCCAAGAGCCATATATGACGCTTGGATGTGGCGTCTAATACAGACGCCTATCACCTCTTCCAGCCACCCAATTTCTGGTTTCACAGGTCAGGGCGGATCCATCGGGAAAATGGATTTCGTGTGAGGTTTCCCAATCCAGGTTTTTAAAGAGCGCTGCAACGCTGAATTCAGGTTGCAGTTAGCCAAAGCATCCTTGCGGTGCTTGAGAAAGAGGCTTTGGCTATGGCGCTATCAGGGAAGCGCCAGACCCGGGTCAGACGGCGTTGCGGTGGAACTCGGCGCGCCAGTGGAGGAGGGCGCTGTGCCTGGTGAAGCCGGTGGTGCGAAGCTGGGCAGCACGAGCGGCAACGATGTGGTGTTGCTCGGCGGCCAGCATGGCTACAAAGAGACGCTGTTTAAGTGCGCGCCGGCGCGCTGTGTTACCGTTCAGCCTGTCGGCGAAGGCCTCAAGCATTTGGTCGGTGCGTTTCGCGGCTCTGGAAAAAATGCGCTTGGTCATGGTACATTTGCTCCTGTTGACGGGTTGGTCCTCGTTAACTCCATCCTCGCTTTGGCGTGGTTGGGTCCTGTTGCTGGGGTTGGTCCCCCGGCAATATGACTGGGGTGGTTCCCGGTCCTTCGAAGCCCGCCTTGTGCGGGCTTTGTCGTTCTTACGCGCTGGTGAGGCGCTTGCCCCTTTCAGGGCTGGTCCTGTTGCTGGTGGCCGATGATTCGTCTCAACCGGTTGAGCACTGAGGCAATGCTCATGCGGTTGAGTGCTCCCGCACTCGGCGGGAGCGACTGGTTACGCTGCTGCTTGCAGGCTGGCTGCACGGGTCCGGTGTTCCTTACCGGCCTCGGTCTTGACTGTGTAGAACAGGCCGCCACCGCGGCGTTTGCCCAGGTCAGTGATGTCGATGATCACTGCCGGCACGGTGACGCGGGTCCGGGGGTTGGTGTACTGCACAGGGTCATTCACTTTCATGGTTGGTCCTCTGGTCTGGTTAAAACAGGTTTTGAGTCTTGCCTTTGTCGTTCTCTCAAGAGGACGATGTGCAAACTGTAATCTCAAGAGAACGATAGGTCAATATCGATCTCTAAAAGAAACGATGTTTTTTATGAACAACAAAAAACCCGCCGAAGCGGGTTGATGCGATCTGTATTGAGAAGGCTAGTTTTGGGTTACTTGATTTCGCTACGTCGCAGTTCGGAAAGTTTGCCTAGCACAGTCGCCTCACTGGATGTGACTGTACCAAGCCTGGGATCATCAACCCCGTATACCCAACCATCAATTCCTGCCATAGCTCTTAGCAGCCTGGCTTGGCCACTCTTAGCCAGCTGGATCAGCATGACAGCGCCATCTTCTGGAGTGCGTTCAGCCAAGTTAATGATGCAAATGTCTCCGGCAACTATCCCAGACTTAGATAGATGATCGTTGCTGGACTCTATAGCGATGCTGTGGCTTTGGTTCTCGGCTACCACATATCTACCACTATCCATGTTAGGCATCATGTCGGTGGCCAAGTTCTCTACATCAGCGAGAGTCCAAACAGGGACTTTGTCTGAGTTGAACTGAATGTCGTTTAGTAGGTCACCACTACTACGGCCCGAGTAAAGCCAAATAGGGTCAACCTTCAACACTTTAGCAATTGAGATCAGGGATGAAACGCGCATTTCGCGGTTCGGATTATTGATGGTGTTACTGATCACGCTCTTGGATAAGCCCGTGCGTCGCGCAAGCTCAGACATGCTGATGCCCAGCTCTTGCAGCTTTTCTTCAAGGCGTTGTCCAAATGTTTTCATCAATAACCTCTCGTTCTCTTTAGAGACTAGATTGTAAATCCATGGCTGATCTCTTTGGGAGACGATGGTGATTGACATCGTTCTCTATGGAGGACATTATTCGCATGTATTCACACCACAGGACCCGACCAATGAAGAAACACGAAGTGATTGAGTATTTCGGCAACATGGCCCGCGCAATGAAAGCCATCGGCATCTCCCGCAGCCTCGCCGTGAAGTGGGGCGATGTGATCCCGGCCCAGCACGCAGTCAGCTTTGTCATCGCCAGCAATGGCGAGCTGCGGCTCGGACTGGAGGATTACCCCCTCCTTAACAAAACCCAGGAGCTCCCCACCCAACAGGCCGCCTGACCACCGGCCTGAGTCATAACCACTAGAGGACCAACACAATGGGACGACCAGCATTACCAGATCACGCCAAACTGGATGTGATCCCCGCGCTGAAAGTACGCGGCACCCCAGCCCACCGCCAGGTGTGGCAAGAAGTCGGCGCTGAGCTCCAGCTGACCGAAACCGCATTCGCTCGCACCTCTCTGCTGCTCTTGCTCAGGGCTATATCACAGCATGAACCCCAGATCCTGACGAGGGCCGTCAAACGCGCCAATCGAAGCCTCATCGAACAGGGCTACCCCCTGGTCACCGTGGAGGAGATCTTGGAAGGCTCCGGCTTGCCCGAGCGCGGCCTGCTCACCTTCACCCACCTCGATGAGGAAACCTATGAAGTAGAGCGCCCGAAGCGCCCTCTGCAAAAGCTCATCGATTTCGTTCTCAGGAGGTAACCCCATGACTACGCAACTCAGGCCGCCGCGCCCGGCGTCACAGCACGTCAGCGATCGGGACAACATCGTCTTGAAGGCGGTGATCCACGAACTGGCACTCGAGCTGGATACGGCACTCATCCCGACAGCGCACGCTGCAGGTACTGACCGGCAGGCCCTGCGCCTGGCCCGCGAGCTGCAGGCTCGTACTGCCGAGCGTGCTCAGGCTCAACCTAGCGCATAGCTACAACCTGCCCGCTTAACCACCGGGCAGAACACCACAGGACCCAACAATGACCAAACCAACCCTGGCCCCTGGGGCCGATCTCTTGCGCCATTACAGGCGTTCCTCATTGCTCGAGCAGGGGAGGGTGGCATGAGCGCAGTCATCAAATTCCCGGGGGCAAGTGCTCCCATCCAACAGCCTGTTAGCCGAGGATGCAACGTGGACGATAACCGCCGCAGCGGGTATGTCCTGCTTTTCAAGAGCATGAAGGATAGCCCCTTCTACAAAGACCCATCCCGCAAGGCGTTGTGGATACACCTGCTGATAGAGGCTGTTCACGAGCTTACAGAATCCACCTTCAACGGTAACCGCCTGACCCTTACACGAGGCCAAGTAGTCGGGTCAGCACGCTATCTGGGGGAGGCATGTGGCGTTTCAGAGGACAGTGCTAGACGGAGCCTGGATGCCTTCGAACGGGAGGGCATGATTACCAGGATCAGCAAGCAGGGGACCAAGGGATACACACTGATCACGATACTCAATTATGACCCTTACCAGCGCGGAGTTTCAGAACACATTGGCGCGGAGTTACCCGCGGAGTTAGAACCCGCATCAGATAAGGGGTTAGAGGTGGTATCGCAATCTGATGGCGCGGAGTTATCCGCGGAGTTTCACGCCGAAGATCTAAACAATATAAACAATAAAACAAGTACAGATCTTAAAGACTATTGTTCGGTTTCTGGCGAAACCAAACGTCGCGAGAAGGTACAGGTGTCCCCAGATGCTCTGGCTGTGCTTACTCATCTCAACACCACCAACAATCGCCGCTATCGCCCCAGCAAGGCAAGTCTGCAGCATATCAACGCCAGGCTAGGGGAGGGGGGAACCGTTGCCGAGCTGCAGTTAGTCATCGATTACAAAACCGAGCACTGGGGAGGTAATCTCAAGATGGCTGAATTCTTGCGCCCAGCGACCCTGTTTGCACCACAGAAATTCGAGGGATACCTGGCTTCTGCACATCGCTGGCATGAGCTTGGCCGGCCAAGCTATGCCAATGGCGAATGGGGTGGGCATGGTAGCAAGCGTACTCTTGGAAACCTGGTCGCAGCCCAGCAGGCTGCGCAACAACTCATCGCATCGGGGGCGGTCAGCTATGACGACGACACCCCCCTCTAACATCCGCGCGCTGCCGGTGACTGGTGACGAGCTATCTGTGAGCCCAGGGATGGCCGCCTTCCTGGCGAATGAGCTGCTGCCGTTGCTATGCGGCAACTGGCCGGCCAGTGCAAATCAGATCAACGCCAATGCCAATGGCACTGCGATGGCATTTGGCCTGGTCCTCCGTGGATTTAGTGCTGCACAAATCCGCTCGGCAGTGGCGATGATGGCTGATGATCCTGAGCGCGAATTTGCTCCAAGGCCTGCGGAAGTGAAGGCTGAAATCCTCAAGGGAGCTCCTGCTGCCACTGTATCCGAGAGTGGCCCCTGCGTGTCGATAAGGGCTTGTGAAATGATGGCGGTGGTCAGGGTGTCACGGCGGGAGCAAACCGTGCCTGCCAGCACAGTGGCCAAGGAACTGCAACAGGTGCTGGCAGAGAAGTCGCGCCAGGGAGTGACTGTGACGGGTAAAGTTGTATGAGTGAAATGGAGCCAAGAGGGGTTGTGCTGCTAACGGCTTGGGAAGATATCGGGGAAGAGTTCTGGCCATCTCCAACAGATCAGAGAGAGTACGTCAATGTGTGCGGATGGGTATGGACAGTCACATACACAGAAGAGTCCAGCGAGATGATTTTGTCTGACTTCCCAGGTTACCAGCAGGGGGAGGAGAGAGACCCGATCACGTTGTCAGATATGGTGGTGTTCGAATCGTTGGTGCTCGGCAGTCGAGCATTGGTTGAATTGATGTAGCTGTGGAGAGAACCTCAAGGTATTGCCGACGAGAGAGCAAATTCAGCACAGCCAGGAGTTCTACCTGGAGACGGGGCAACGTGGGGTTGCAAGTCTGAGGCGTTGTTCAAAATGGGGAGGGATACACCGGCCTGAGGCCGGTGTGAATCCCGCAATTACGATAGTTGTCAATTATCATCTATTCGCTCTGGTAGTGCTGAATCATTTACATTTGATATAGCTTTGGCTCCAGGGTTTTTAACTCCGAAAGTATGTTTGGCAACTACGGATTTAATTAGTAATTCAAGGTTACTTAAATCGTCATTGTTTATAAACCCATATCTGTACTCCGCACGTAAAGTAAAGTAGATATCTCTTAGGTAAAATGAGTTCTTATGCACTTTGGATATGTAATCAGAAACTTTATTCTGCCAGTCTTTAGGTCTCTTTTGAATAATTAAAGTTATCATGGTGTGTTTTATGAGTGAGTCACTTTTATCATCATAGTGTTTATATATTAACGAGCTCATTTTTTTTGAAAACAAGTCATCTTTATACCAGCCTACAATATTTGCAGGTATAGAAGATAAAACGTCATGAAAAGTCTGCCAAGGATCGTCATCTTCAAATGAGTTATCTAGAATGAAAGTAGCACCATCAATGCTAGCCTTTCTATTGTAAGCAATTACGGGTGATAATGCGGCTAGTATGTTGACTAATTGCCTCCAAGATAGAAGAATTGTATTGAGTAACTCATGTCTTATTTTTGGCGTTGTGTAGTCACTGTTTCTTAAAGCTTTTGATGCTGCGCTAGTACACTTCATCAAGCGGAGTACGGAATATTCATCTAAAATCTTATGGACCTGTTGATCTAGTGGACGGCAATGATTGTACTGATTATCAGCATACTGATCTTTGAACTCTAATGGAAGTTTTGAGTTCATAACTTCGGATGATATATCTTTGTCCATTTGTTCTATCATCGCTTGAGATGGTTTCCATCTGGCGTGGTGATAGATATCAATATCATGTTTGAAGCCAAATTTTGACTTAGTTGTGTTTATTGATTCCAGTAAGTCATGAGTTATATGCTGAAGGGCATCATCTCTGCGTCTATCAATTCCAGTGTAAAATTCAATTACTTCTGGATATGATATGTAATTCATTTGTTCAAATATGAATTTCGCGAATTCATCAGACTGATGCATCCTCTGAGCTGCAAAATAGTAAATCCAATATGAAAATTTAAATCTATATTTGTTTTTGTATTGAGTAATTATATTATTTTCATATAGAGTGTCAAAAATGGTATCTGTATCTAAATCTATTTCATGTTCAGAACAGAAGGCCCTTATCTCATCAAGGAAATGCTGCCTTAAAAAGGTAGCGTCGTGGTTTTTAATCAATCCTTCACAATAGTAACCTAATACATACTCTGTATCTTTTAGGTCTGGCTTTGTTTTGTAGCTAGGGATGCTATCAGTATTAAAGAGTAAGGATAGAACCCTCCTTATCATCTCAGTTCTATTGATTGGTGAATCATCGAATTCAATCTCATAAATACGTAATATAGTTAAGCAGTTTAGTATGGTTCTTGGCATGTTAAGAACATCTAAATCTGCAACTATCCTATTTACAACGGAGTCTTCATCACTAATATATTTTTTTTCATTGTACGAGCAGACGAGATTCCGAATGTCATTTCTAGTAAGCGGCCATAAATATATTTTTTTAAAACTACGATCTTGTGGGAAATTAATTGTTGACGGCAGGTCAACTGTTTCAACGTTGGTGTACATTATAATCAAGGGTATTTCTTTAAATAATGCACTGATACGATCTATGATATCTTGTACTCTGGGTAACTTGCTTGTAACCTCATCTAAGACAATGCAACCAATATCCTCTCTTTTTAAGTCTAATATGGATAGTTTGCCATTTATGTATTCTAAAATTTCCTTGTCGTATGGCTTTATCTCTTTGGCATCCAAGTACAGCCAAAATGATCTCACTCCAGCATTAAATGCTTTTAAGCAAATGTGTCTAGCCAAAACAGTCAACCCGTACTGTGGGCGACCATATATGACAGTGCACTCTGTATTGTTGATGAGATCGTTGATAGGTGTTTTTTTTCTTGTTTCTGATTTCAATGAGCCATATTCATTACAGTCATATAGATTTGGCTCAACATTGACATCATTTATTGTGGACAAAAATCGAAGTGAGTTTCTATAATCATTTGACAGCGAGAAATTAATTGATGAAATTTTTTCCGGTGATATTTCTGACGTGAGTTTTTTAATTGCTCTCCTATGAAACCCTGCTGATGTTATACGCTCATTTTGCATTATTAAATCTAGATTCTCAATGCATAGGGCATAGTTAGTATTATCTGATGATGCAAGGATTACTATCCCGACAACAGACCCATCTTGTTTTAATACTGGTGAGCCACTATAGCCAGGACTGATTTTTTCATTAGGATATAAACGAAGTGAAGGATGTTCATCACCATTGCTTAGTGCGCGATAATTTATTTTTTTTGTATCATTAATTGTTATGGATTCTTTTTTTACCCCTTTCAGGAGCGAAGTGTATCCTGTCACGGTCAATGATTTCAAATCACTCGAGTCTGAAAGTGTTAAAGGGGTGCAATTTATTATTTCTGTTTTTAGTATTGCTAAATCCAAACCACTCTCATATGCAGAGTAAATTATCTCCGCTGTCTTTTCATTTACCAACAATGATGTTTCAATGCTCTTTATAACATGCCCACAGGTTAGTATGAAAGATGAGCTTTCTGTATTCTTAAAAACAAATCCAGTTCCAAAGTTTGTATTTACTGAACTATGAATTTTAACGACGGCATCATTCATTTCTTGGTCCTCATCGTTATTTCAATGCCAATATTTGCTTCACCACTACTCTTTGCTATGAAAAATGAACCTTGAACACCTACTTTAACTCCTATTGATAATTTAGCTGACTCTATCTCGATATCCTTGTTCAATTCATCATAAACGTTGGTGAATGGTTTTGTGACTTTTTTAAGTAATTCTTCAAGACTGTCTAAAGATAAATGGTTCATACCAGACGAAATCTCGTATTCGCCAAATTCTTCTGTAACAGAAACCTCAAATCCGATACCATCGTCTGTATATATAATTTTGCTTCTTTCCATTGTATAAATCCATTGTTGAGCAGTCATTCATGATTAAAGCACTACAAGTAAATAATTTAGTATTAATTTATATTTTTGCGCTAGCGTGCACGGATGTATCTTATTTAATGCCGTGTTTTAACACATCGTTATATACCGACATTATTTAGCTCGGTAGGAAGAGCGCTAGTGAAGAGTATCAAGCTAACATCCATCGAATCTTCATATGCGATTGCTACTTGTGTCCAACAGGCTTGCACATAGCTACCGCCCTTAGGTTACAGCCCCCAGATGCTGCTTTTGACCTGTGATCAGATAACAGTTCCGTGTCATGGGTAGGCCTTGCATGGAGCTTGGGTACCGTGCAGGAATCGTAACTCATATGGTTCCGACTGTTGAGCTAAATGAGCACTGAATCAGGAGGAGATCACAGATTTTACAAAGTGTTGTAGTAAGGGGCCGTAGAGCAGTATTGGTCGAAGGCACTATAGCTCTGGGTGGCACTGTAGAAACTATCCACGGGCAGTTACAGGTACTCTGGGGTTTACGTGCTCAACCGCTTACATCACTTGAGCGTTTCACTGCCGCTGCCGAGTGGCTTCATCAAAAACAGCCCGAATGGAAGTCATGCTTCGCGTGCATGGTATGGCTACATGGAGCTGTTTTCTCTATAACTAGTCATGTCATGATCCCCATTGGGTATGGTAAAGGGGCTACTTGATGGCTAGAATGCCATCCTTAATTTAGATTTAGTCATGCCGCAGCGTTGCAATGGCGTGGAAGCGAGTGGAGCCCTATGATCAAGCCTGATGAACTAGTTTCGTTGTCTAAGTTAGCCCTGTCTGGCCGGGACTCTGATGTGCGCCTGTATCTTGGCAAAATGGTCAGAAAATTCAAAAAGTCATCTCCTGAGCTAGGTGGTCAACTCGAAGAGTTACTGAAAACCAGCCCAGCTCGTTCTGCATCCGTGATGCGAAGAGCTGATACCGCTTCCTATGCAGGTGGTGGTATGCCGACAACATCAGGTGAAAATGACCTTCCTTTGTTAAAAACCTTTCCAATTGATGGCTATGTGGAAGAGCCAATGTTGGAGGATGGTCTGAAACAGGCGTTGCTTCAGGTAATCCAAGAGAAGAAGTCGGCTGAGAAACTCAGAAAATTCGGATTATTGCCTGCAAGCTCCTTGATCTTCCAAGGGCCACCTGGTGTGGGTAAAACAATGACAGCAAGATGGTTGGCAAACCAGCTCCAGCTACCTTTTTACGTGCTTGATCTTACTGCAGTGATGAGTAGCTATTTAGGGAAAACTGGGGCTAATCTTCGCGCCGTTATTGAGTTTGCTAAATCTCACCCATGTGTGTTATTACTCGATGAAATTGATGCTATTGCCAAGAGGCGTAGTGATGAGGCTGATGTGGGGGAGCTCAAGCGATTGGTAACAATCATGCTTCAAGAGTTGGAGTTGTGGCCTGCTGAAAGTTTGCTGATAGCTGCAACCAACCATCCAGATTTAGTTGATCCTGCGCTATGGCGCCGCTTTGATTTGGAAATTAAATTTAGTAATCCATCTTTAGATGAAGCAAGAAAAGCAATTTCTTTCTTTTTAGGTAATGATGTCGATGAGTTTAAGCCTCTTATAGAATTGATACTGGTCAGCTTACAAGGCTCATCTTACAGCAATATTAGAAGAACAGTTGTAAAATTGAGAAAAATGAAATTGTTAGACCCGGCAGGGTTTAATGATAATTTAATTAAAATTCTGATTCCGGACATGGAGTTAATGTCTAGAGCTGAGAAAATAGACCTGGCTGTGCGTTTGGTAACGGATTCAGGTTTTTCTCAGCAAAAGGCATCTAATATATTTGGGGTTAGTCGAGATACAATAAGAAAAAAACTAGTAAAAAATTAATATTTTTTGAGGGGATATATGAAAAAAAAGAACTACATTATTGGGAATGGTGAGTTATTAGCAAAGTTAACGGCACCTCCAAAAATTAAACCTCCTTCGACAAGTTTGTATACCCTGTCTGAGGTTAAGGCGAGGCTATCCCCTCAGTTAAATAAGCTTACCAGTGAGTTGAACACACTGGATCAAGCTCTCTGCCCTAAAGATTATGTTGTTACACGCCTGACCTTGCACCCATCCTTTATTGCAAAAGGTCATTTCCCATCTAAGTTGTTTAGAGAGATGGGGGTCTATTCTGTTGGCAGTAGGGCAACGACTGTAAGGCCAGATAAATGGACAAGGAAGGGAAAGCCAGAAGATAGTCCTACAACAAGCATATTTCTAGCTGGGCGCCGCTCACAAATAAATGACTTCAGTAAGCGGCTAAACGATTTTACAGAAAAATCTCCTGGTGCTGACGATCTGCTAAAAGTTTGGAGCATAGACTCTGTTAATCGAAAGTCCAAGGTTATGCCCGGCGACCTAAATGATAAAGGTGAATACGAAGTCGGACTTCATTTACTACCTGATCATACATCAGACTTCATCAAAACCTCGTTTTTAAATTATGCTGAGTCTATAGGTATTGAGGTTCATGATGATATCTCCATAACCGTATCGAATTTATGGTTCCTTCCAGTAAAAGCCAACCGAGACCAAATAGAAAAGCTTGCGTTACATTCGTTCGTCCGAGTCGTGAGACCAATGCCTGCGCTTAGAACATTCCTTCCAACAGTTCGTTCTATGCATGCCAATATACCTTTTGTAATGAAAGAGTCTCGTCCATTAGCCAATGATATTAGAGTTGCAATTTTGGATGGAGGCTTACCAGATAATCATCCATTATCATCTTTAGTTAATGGATATCATGTTTCAGACCCTAACTCAAAAGAGTTATCTGGTGGAGCAGAGCATGGTTTAGCTGTGACATCAGCTTTTTTGTTTGGACCCCTTCATCCATCTAAAGCTCAACGAGTTCCATTTTCTCTGGTTGATCATCACAGAATCCTAGACGATGACGTAAATAATGAAAATGAATTTGAATTGTATAGGACGCTAGGTCATATAGAAGATATTCTTTTGTCGAGACAGTATGAATTCATTAATATTAGCCTAGGGCCAAACCTTCCTATCGATGATGATGAAGTACATCCTTGGACGTCTCTCATCGATTCGTATTTAGCTGATGGGCAGACATTTGTTACCATTGCTGCAGGAAATAATGGTGAAAATGACTCAGCAATGAAGCTCAATAGAATCCAAGTTCCTTCAGACTGTGTCAATGCCATTGCGGTAGGCTCTGCAAATACAACAAATCTTTCTTGGGAAAGGGCAGCTTACAGTGCTGTTGGGCCTGGGAGGGCACCGGGAAGGGTCAAACCAGATTTGCTGGCATTTGGGGGGTCACCTGATGAGTATTTCCATGTTGTAGGTTCCTCGAATACATCACCAGCGGTTCTACCTCAACAAGGAACTAGTTTTGCTGCACCATATGCTCTCAGGCAAGCTGTTGGTGTGCGGGCCATAATGGGACATGATATATCACCAATAGCTATCAAAGCCTTACTGGTTAACTCGGCAGTGACTTCTGACCATGATAAGTCAGATATCGGCTGGGGGAAAATTCCAGAAGATATTGAGAGTATTATTGAGTCACCTGATGGTGTTGCTCGGATCTTATATCAAGGCGAATTACAACCGGGTAAGTATCTGAAGGTACTATTACCACTACCGACGGACGGGGTAATAGGAAAAGTGAAAATAAAAGCAACATGCTGCTTCTCTACCTCTGTAGACCCGCAAGATACCTCAATGTATACAAAGGCTGGTGTAGAAATTAGTTGGAAGCCTAAAGACGGTGAAAAAAGTGAGGGGTTCTTCCAACAAGTAAAAACTGCCTCAGAGGCTGAACTGAGAAGAGATGCAGCCAAATGGGAAACAGTCTTGCATGCAGAGAAGTCCAAGATCGGGAACAAAATGGATAAGCCATGCTTTGAACTCCACTACATGGCTAGAGATGGTGGTGATCAAATTCCAGGGCATAAAGCACCATCGATCAAGTATGCATTTGTAGTGACGCTTGAAGCCCCTAAGCATAAAGAAATATTCAGTGATATCTTACAGGCGTACTCTGAAGTACTGACAGAGATACAACCACGAATCGCTATTCAACCGCAAGTTAATGTATAAAAAATGGCCCCTGCAAGGGGCCTTTTTATTTAATGAACACTGACATAAGCATAAGAGATTATGGCACTACTGGCGACAAGATATGGAGAGTAGATATCTAAAAATTCTCGGGTGCCAATAACACACGCCATTTGATATTTTGCTTCGTACCACAAAAGAACTGATAATTTTTTCCATGTCCATTCGGTGGTGAATTCATATAAAGGAATTTCTGTTGAATTGTGATACTCGTCAATTTGATTTAGATCGTATGATATATACCGCTTATATCCCCACCCTATTTTATATCTGGGGAAAGCTGCTCCTGGTTCATCACCTGGCCAATCTCTTATAGCATATGATAGCAAACCTGAATTATATTCATCACTTTGAGAGTCAGCTCGATAATATATAAATACTCGTCGATCATTCAATAGCCTATCAATCCATATATCGCTGATTTTCTTTCGATAGACCTCTGAATATGCATAGTATCTTGCACATAGAAAGATAACAGCTAGAGCCATCAGCATGCTGAAGCTACTTATGTTGCTGATACTTAATTTAAAAATGAAGGTATTTATTTCCTCAATCTTTATACCTGCTATATTTATGGTAAGAAAGACGCATGATATTATCATCAGCTTATTTCTTACCCGGTTGTAATTTTCATCCTCATCGAGTTCATCACGTAGTTTCTTATCTGTTTCCATTTCTAATGCTTAGATTAGTTTAAATTCTCATATGTTATCATATGAATCTTTTTTATGCAGTTGGTATTCTAAAGATCTTGGAGGCTAATTATCACTAGCCAATCCAATGCAGACTTCGGGACTCACCACCCCGAAATATCAGGGTCACCAAACCAGAAGCAAGGGCCAACTATATGTCAAAGTACACCTGGAAATCATTCTGCAACACGCCCTTATGCTGAACTAGGAGAGGCCAGAGAAGCCAGAGATGGTTGAGCGGGAGAGAAGACCCGCTCAGGATAGGATGCGTCAGGCTGATGTAACGGTAGAGGACCTGAAAATCTCGTCACGGTGGTACTTGAGGAATGCTGCTTGCTTGGGGCTGAAAGGGCCGACGTTCAGAGGCAGCTCAACGCCCCACTGTAGCAGGGCCTGCTCGATGCAGGGCTCGGCACACAACAGGTCGCCGGAGTCAGTGAAGGTTATCCAGCCACGGTCGAACAGTTTGTCGATGTGAGGGGAGAGCAGAAGGCCGTTATTTCCATTCAGGCGATCGGCGTTCTCCTTGCACTGTGCCCAGGGCTTGATGTGGCTGGCTATGAGCAGGGCCTTGTTGGTAACGCCAGTGACCCGGCAGGCAGGCTCGATCTGTTCGAGCCGAGTACGGAAGAGGCCCTGGCCGATGCGAGCTTTGGAGAGCTGCAGCTTCTCTGTGACTTCCAGGGTGGAGGCCTTGATGGCCGCCTCGATGGCGTCACCTTCGAGTTCGGCCTGGTGCTGCTCTACAGCGTCTGTAAAGGACGGGTTCACGTGGTTGGCCAGTGAGAGCAGCAGACTGCCGAGTTCGTTGCCGATGCCGGCTAGGTAGCAGCTCTGGTTCCCGTTACCGTTGGGCTGCAATGGTGAGTTCTTCGAGGGGAGCAGGGGAGCTATCAACGCCAGGTGGTCCTTCGGGCGGATTGGCTTCTCCAGCAGCTCCCAGTCGATGAGAACTTCCCAGCCAGTATCGGACCAGGAATCGCCGGCGCTACCGAACTCAGAGGGCTTGGACTTCTCGCTGCAAGGTGCTGCAACAAGGCCAATAGCCTTGATAAGCCCGCCAGCGTAGGAGATAACAACGTCTCCCGGCCGGGTCAGCGTGAGATTGATGTAGGTCTGATTCTTCGAGCCGTTGCGATTGGTCATGGGCGACCAGATGTAGCCGCCCCCAACTTCAGCACCGTACGTTTGCTTATGGTTTACCCACCAGAATGCCACTGATATCCCCTAGAGACTGCTGACCATGGATAGAGGGTCTTATGGTAACTCGAATGGTTCCGTTTGTTGAGAGTGAGTGAGTTGTGTCTGAGTACGATTGATCTGGTATTGTTTGGAGATAATTTACTGGGAGGGGTGATTGCGCTATATACCGGCCAGAGGCCGGCGTAAGCTTTATTCATACAAAATTCGGGTTAGTTCGTTTTATGGTTCGTACAATTTATGAGCACGTGTAACTTGCCTTGTTTCCACAGTGCTTGCATATAGCCTCAGTCATTCTGGGCTCTATCTTTCCACCTTCACCATCCCAAGTCGCTGTAAAATTATCAAATTTACATCCCGTCCCCCAGTGTGAGCCCCCATACATAGAGCCTTTGTCTAGAACTTTTTGTATTTCTACTATCTCACACCCAGGGCATTTTACTCTGTAAGTTGAAACATCAATAACACCCATGCAACCCTCCATTTTTATTTCAATTTTTACGGTTCAGATTTCCCATTGGATAATACATATCCAGCAACGGTACCAAGCAAGGCAGCAAGGGTTTCCAATTGAAACTTTGTGGTAACTGAAAGGATCAAAATTGTTGGTATAAATAAGACGACGCCAATTGCTTTTAATGTGGATGGGCCAAAACCTTGCTCTTTATCTTTGATGCGATTGTAAATGATATGCAGGCCATACCACATAATCACTAGCGCACCTATGACAACTAAAAATTGAGTCAATGTTGCTATTGTTATACTTTCCATAAATACCAAAAACCCCTCAAACATATTTTTATAACCCAAAAGACATTTTTACAAAATGGTTCATCTTTTCTCCGTAGGCATTTAATTAAATGCTAATTACGAGATTTTTTTAACTTCAACCGATAATGCATACTCATAAAGTGAAACAGATGGAACTTCTGAACAGGCAAGTTTGAGATCTTCACTTATCTGCTTGGCAATGATGATCCCACGTACAGTCTGCCCTGGCTCAGCATGGTTCTGCTTGATCCAGCTGACGTAGCGTAAGAGCTGGCCAACTACACGGTCATAACCCTTCGAGACCTTGAGCTCTATCACTACATAGTTGCCATCCCCATCAACAGCCAGTAAGTCGATGAAACGACCGCCCACAGGGAACTCCACGCCGGTGATCCCTTCGTCCATATAGAGCTTTAGTGAGGGTTCAATGATGTGCAGATTCTTGGCCAAGTAATCTCTCAGATCATGTTCGTAGGCAAACTCGCTGGAGCCCTCGAGCGGGGTATCCACTGGGGATTCATCGACAACCGGAGTGAGAACGGTGATTGGCGTTGGGTCTCTGCCTGGTTCGTACAGGCGATAATGGGACGTATCGATTTTGAAAAATAGATCGTCTGTACCATCAGTTCTCGGGCTGTACTGCAAACGAGTGGGGACGTTTATGGATTGCCTGATTAGATGGGCTGCTACAGTGCCTTGCTTTACGTTTGGGTAGTGCTCCTTGAACCATTGGATTGCTTGCTCCCGGAGGAAAGGGACCCCGGGTTTCAGACCCATGGAAGCGATCATATCGTGCATAAGTAAGCGCACTGGTTTTTCGTTCAACGTGACAGCCATGTAACAAATATCCCTACTCGTTTGTTTGAATTAATGTTGATTTCATGCCGTTTGTTTTTGTAAACCGACATTTCATTTGTGGTGATATTAAATGCAATTGGTATGGAGAACTTGATCTTCATCACGGTTTTGTTTGGGTATTTCGACTTTACAATCAATTTTCGCGAGAACTAATAATGATTATTAATTCACTATTGTGAACGGTGCAGTCATTAACAGCTTCTGGAGCGTGACAGAAATTATCGGTAGTGGGTACCATAGTCAGTGCCGGACCTAGACCACCCGGCTGTGTATGACCAAAAGGACCCAGACCATGACCAAACCACATACCCGAGATCTATCTGCAGCACGCCCACGCGGCTGTGCCAGCATCCACAGCATCAAGCCTATCCCCCCTCAGTTCAGCCCCGGGCAGATCGAGCTGTTCAAGAAACTGGTGAGTGCCCAGGAAGGGGAGGTGTTTACTACCTCCCGTAAAGTGGCCAAGTTGTTTGGGAAGCGCCATGACAACGTGCTGGTTGCGATTGAAAAGCTAGAGTGCAGTAAGGAATTTGCAAAACTCAATTTTGAGGTTTGCTTTGAAAACAGTGAGTTACAGAACGGTAAGCCGCTGAAGTATTACAACATCACCAAAGATGGAATGGTCTTCCTTGTGATGGGCTTCACCGGCAAAAAAGCATCCCAACTCAAAGAGCTCTACATCCTGGCCTTCAACTGGGCTATAGAGCAGCTTTACGAGAAGCAGGAACTGCAGCAGCTCCTGCACGACTTCACCAGACGTGAAGCAATCTCCGTTTCCAATGGCACCTTCCATGGGCAAGGTCTGGCCCGGCGACGCATCGAGAAGCGGACGCTGTGCCTAGAACAAGCCCAGCTCGAAGCCAGATCTCAGCTCTCCCTTGAACTGACAGGGGAGGATGCTGCATGAGCACCTATCCCAAGTATTTCCTACGCAGTCCTGAAATCCGGTCCCGTGCTTGCCAGTTGGTAGCTGGCCTGCCGGTTGACCAAGACAAGCCGCTGGTCATCGAAATCAAGGAGATGACCCGCTCACTGGCCCAGAATGCCCTGTTTTGGGCGGTAATGACTGACATCTCCGAGCAGGTGAACTGGCACGGGCGCAAGCTTGCCAAGGAGGACTGGAAGCACGTTCTTAGCGCCGCCCTGTATCAGCAGGACGTGGTGCCGAACATCGACGGTACCGGCTTCGTGGTGCTGGGCAAGTCCACCTCCAAGATGAGCGTGCGTGAGATGCGCGACCTCATCGAGCTGGCACAGGCCTTCGGCGCTGAGCAGGGCGTGCAGTTCGGGGATGAATCCCGCCGCGGCTTCGACTGGGTGGCCGCATACGGGAGGGCCGCAGCATGAACGAGCAACTCACTCACTCTCGCCTGTCAGAGATTGCCTGTTCATGGCTCAAGCGCCCCATGAGTAACAAAGGCGCTGCGTGCCAGATCGCCATGATAGAGGTGGGCGGGCTCTATGGCGGTGAGCGCGCCGATGCTTGGGGTTACCGCTGGGGTTGCAACGGAGGGTCGGTTCTCGTTGAGGTGAAGGTATCTCGATCTGACTTCCTCGCCGATGCCAAGAAGCCGCACCGCAACGGTGAAGTGCCAGGGATGGGTACTTATCGGTACTACATGTGCCCAGAAGGCATTATCACGCTGGGCGACCTTCCCCATGGTTGGGGGCTGCTCTGGGTAAACAACCGCGGCCATGTAAAGTTGCTTGCCGGTCATGTCTGCGTGCTGCTCGGCCACAATGGCCGCGGGGCTGAAAAAGTCTGGGCTCACCAGAAAAATGACCAGCTTGAGCTGGAGATGATGGCCCTCGTGTTGAGCCGGATCGGCGATCCAGAAGTGATGAATCGACGGTTACGTGACGCAGAACATAAAGCGCAGAGACTGGCGCGCTATCACGATGATTTCCATCGGCAGGAGCGTGAAATGCAAGCCCTGCGCTGGAAGGTGAAGGGCATGAGCGATCTGCTTGATGCACAGGGTGGGGAGGTTGCCGCGGCATGAGCAAGACCAAGGCAGATAAGCAGTGGTTGGACGATGTGAGCTCTCTGTGCTGCATTGTCTGCCGGAATGCAGGCCTGGGGCCGAGCCTCGCCGAAATTCACCATGTGCGCTCTGGCGCCGGGATGGCGCAGCGTGCCGCCCACACCCAGGTGCTACCCCTGTGTCCTCGTCATCATCGTGCCTGCTACCCCACTGGCTTCCACGCAGCCCCCAAGAGCTGGCAGGCCGAGCACGGCTGTGAGGACACGTTGCTCGCCCAGGTAGCCAGGGAGGTTGCCGCACTGCGCAAGAACACCATCGGGAGGGCGGCATGATCCACCTTACCGCCCTTGATGCGGTCCGGCTGCTGGGTAACAGCCCTAAGGCCAAAAGCGCAGCCAACCAGGTGCGCAAAGCCCAGCAAGTCTCCACTCTGCACGACAAGGTGCTGGCCCAGCTTGTCGGCTTCCCTGACCCTGTCACTGAGCTGCTGTTCCACCCAAAGCGCAAATGGCGTCTCGACTTCGCCTGGCCTACCCACATGATTGCGCTCGAAGTCCATGGCGGGATCCACTCCGGGGGCCGGCATACCCGGGGGAGGGGGTTTGTAGAAGACCGCGCCAAGATGAACGAGGCTGCCCTGCTCGGATGGACCGTGCTGGAGGTCACCCCCGAACACCTCAAGACCAGCCAGCTGCGCACCTGGCTTCATCGAGCATTTCAGAGCACCACAGGAGAACCTACTCATGAACCGATCCGTTGAAATGGCCCTGCGCCTGTTCTCTCCCCGTGGCGCTCTGACCGAGGTCGCCCGGGGGACTGCCGGCCCACTGAATCGCGAAGACATCTTGGGTGCCCTGCAGATGGCTGCCAAGGATAACCCCCAGGGGTACCAGTATCTGATGGCTGATCACCTAATGGATGAGCAAGCCATCCAGGGGCTGCTGACCCACTTCTGTAAAACTCTGGGTGATGACGAGGCCGGCAGTATGGCGCTGGCCATTCTGCTGCGCCGCCCTCTACCCGAACAGCTTGAGCGGCTGGTGCCTTCCCACCCTCACTATGACAAGGAGCGCCGCCGGGCTGCTGTGGTGATGGAGAAGGCCAAACGGGCTCACCGAGCTGGCAATAACCACGAGTACCAGCGCCTGCTGGCTGAGCGAAATGGGATCCTGACTGCTGCACATAACCGTTGTGTGGATGAGCTGCTGCAGACTGGTCGCTGCCCCCATTGCCAAGGAACCGGTAAACGCCCCCGGCTTGGTGATGAGTGTCCGAAGTGCCACGGTACCGGGCGGGTGGTACCGGATGCTGAGTTGGTCTCTCGACGGTTCGGTGTACAGATGAAGCAGGCGTTAGAGCGTGCCGTTGATGAGGTGATCCATCAGGCATCAGATCTGGCCAGGGCCATGGATCGGCAGGTGAGGGAGATGAGTGCCGCTTGAGTAAGTGGCTTTAGTGATGCTATCTATTGTGACAGCGCTAACCAGGAGAGCGGTGGGGGAGAATGGAAAGCAGTCTGAAACCAATGGCTTTACACATCGCCGGATGGGGGCTGCTCCATGGGGACTTCTTCGATCTCTACGATGTGGCTGAGTACTTACAGATCCCGGCTAGAGCAGCGGGAGACTTGGTGCTTTACCTTCGCAGATGTAGCTATGTAGAGACTCTATCAGAGACAAGAAATTGCAAGCGTGTACCTGGAAAACATGGTGCTAGCAGAATTTTCATCAAGGTGTTGTGCATTCACCCTGAGTTGCCCCCCAGGCAGGTAAGGCTTCCCCCTCCGCTAAAATCTGAACCTGTTCAAGAACAGCTGACCCGATTAGTCAGGCTCATGCCTTCACCGCGGGGAGCTCGCTGATACAGGTGGTGTAGCGGGGACTGGGCTGTTCTTCTGGCGAGTTGTTATTCAGGCAACCGAGGTTTGAGCGAAATTTGCATGACCTTATGGTCTGGCTCACTTTCAATATCAACTTCGGACCACCCCAGAGACTGATAAAGTGCCGGGACATTCGTGTATGCGTAAAGATAACCTTGTGACGATGACGTTATCTGTGACACTCCGGCGTTGATGAGTTGGCTGGCAATGCCTTTACCCCGATGGTCTGCACTGACAAAAACGGCATTGATCCATATGACTTCACAGTCGCGATGAGGCTCCTTGAACCGAGAGTAAGCCAGGCCGCCAATCACCATATCATTCGCTACTGCAACAACAACTGGCGGTAAGCTCGCGTTTTCTGTGTAAGCATCACAAAGCTGGAAGTCAGGCCACTCAGACTGAAACAACAGTTCTAGTCGTACCAAGTAGGGCGACGGTTCTCTGCAAAAAATCAGCTCAACTGTGTTTGGATTCGTCATGTTTTTCCATGGTGTCCAGTATTTTTCAAATCGTGGACTGTAGCTCATTTTAGTAACTGATCAACAGGCGGCCGAGCTAGATGGGCTAAAGGCTTAGCCCGTCTCTACACCTTCACTATGGGAGGCTCGCCGAGCGTAGTTGTATAGAAGGGACTGGGCTGTTCTTGCTTCATGCTCTATTTATTGCTCTGAATCATTCGTACTCATTTGAAGTTAGGCCTTGGCGTTGGCAGAATGGCTATCAGATTCAGCAAAATGGTGGGAGTTGTATGTTTATGGTTCAGGCTTGGGAAGCTTGGGGAAAAAAGGGGCTCATTGCCGCCGGGATCCTAGGCTTGGTGGGGATCTGTGTTCGTATAGCCTTAGTGTACCCGCCCTTGGATTTCTTATGGAAAACCGATAACACAATTCTCTGCGTGACCAGTGCAGAGCAAGGATTTGTCCCCAATCAAAACATCAAATATTGCAGCAAACTGTTCACGGAAAAGCAGATTGTGAGAGATGCGGCTGACCCTGATTTTTATGGGTATGCACCAGGTGCAAAGATCCAAACTGACAAACATACATTTCGAAAATTGTACCAAGCGCTCACTGAGCAAGACTCTCCATTCAAGGCTCAAGTCCCTAGTTTTGATGTGTGGTGGAACGATCTCCCTATTGAGGTAAGGAACTAAGGGATGAGTTTGGACATTGAGCAAGTGGCGATTCTTCGACGGGTGTTTCAAGTCGAGCCCAAACCGAGCCGAGGTGGGGTGATGATTACACCTCCTACGAGCGAGCAAGAGCATACGGTCCACTACATCAGGGTTACCCCTGATTTCGACGATATGTTAATGATTGATTTCATTACCAAGCATGGCAAGGATATTGTTGCATCAGGTTTTTTCCATGAAGAGTATTTTTACGTATGCGATGATCTAATTCAGGGATGGGAAGGAATTGATCTGCTTGCACAATTGTTATCAAAAAACAACTGGAGAAATTGACGGTTGAATCCTCGCTACTTCTGCTCAGAATGGCCATTGGTCAAGATGATCTTGGCCTTTTTTGTTTCTGGGTAACCTGGTGTGCTTTGAATAGCTCAGCATGCCACCACGTAGTAGCATCAGTTGAGCCATATCATGTCCAAGAATGCAGCCAAGGTCGGCAATATAGGAACCGACCATGAAGGCTTTCATCCAACGCCTATCACCGCTGGCTCGCCAGATGTCTTTATCGATGGGATCCCTGCCGCTAGGGTAGGGGATCCCTTAGCACCACATGACAAACCGAACCACCCGCCACACCCTCGCAAGATAGCGTCAGGTTCATCAACTGTGCTCGTTAATGGCAAGCCCCTGGCCATCACTGGTGGCTCTGTTGACTGTGGTGGGGTGATCATTGGTTCGGGTACTGTGATTGTCGGTGATTTACCCCCTCCACCTTCAACCTTCATTCCTATCATCCCACTTGTTCCAACGTTTGATGAAATGATCAAACTCGTATCAGATGACGGGAAGCCACTGTCAAAAACACCGTACTTTGTTGAATTGCCAAATGGGGAAACAATGCAGGGGTTCACTGATCTCAATGGTTGCATCCCCCGGATAAAGACAGAGAAAGCAGATTTGCTGCAAGCTTACTTTGGTGTTGTTGCACTTGAAAGGTGGAAACAATGAGTGATATGACGAATTATGTTTATAAGAAGCCGGTACAAACGAATGAAAAAGGTGGCTCAGTTCATGAAGTAACGTCCACTTGGATGCCAGCTAGAGCATTTTTCTTTTCTGTCGTTGAATCAGTAGGTAAAGATGGCTTCTTAGTTCGTAAAATCTACTCATCGATTGATGATCCGTTCCTACAACAGAAAAATCTCCCAAAATACCAAGCATTGATGGAAGTCTTTCCTGAGCGATATGGATTGGTGCCTAAAGGACTCGGTGCAAACACCACGATTGCCGAGCATGTTATGGGGAACAACATATCAAAGTTTAGTTCAACCAGTGTTCTCTTCCCCGGTGGTTCCCCCAGGTTTCAAGGTAAAGCCATCTACATCGACATACATAAAGCACTACAATCCGGCACTACAATCGTTGAAACCAGTGACATAATAAAAGAGCTTGAGAAATATAAATCACAATATCCAAAGTTGACTAAGCGAGTAGATAAAATTGCTGGCTATGTTAAGGATATCGATAAAGAAGCTTTACTCGTAGGGAAAGTACCAGCGAAAGCGATTTTCAACGAGAAGTCGCTCGCGGTTACACAGAAGATGGTACAGGCTGGTCGAGTTGTTAAAGTTTTTGGGATTGCGTTTACCGCATATGACTTGGGGAAAGCATCAAAAACTTCAGTTGAGCTAGGAAGTGTGAAGCCGATCTCTGCTGAGGTTGTTCGACAAGCCGGAGGCTGGGGAAGTGCTCTTGCTGGAGCCAAAGTTGGGGTTGTAGCTGGCGCAGCTCTGGGTATCGAGACTGGCCCCGGGGCAATAATCACGGGCTTGGTTGGTGGTATTGTTGCTGGTGCTGCTGGATACTATGGTGCCGACTGGATAGCAGATCACATCTATGAAAACTAAGATCCTGAGCGTTCTGGGTCACTTACTCGGAAGAAAACAGGAGAAAACCCCTCCTGATATAAAGGATGTTTTCAAGGGTTCGGGGTTCCTCAATGCGCCAGAGAAAGCGTACAGCGGGTACCCTACGCCACTACCACCAGAGCCATCAATCGAAGCTTATCTCGTTCGTTTCCTCGTCGCGGACGATAGCCTGACAATGCTATTCCAAGTCATGGCCCAAGTTGGATATGAGGTGAGCCCTGAGCTGAATACGCAGGTTCTAAATCGCTCAAGGGATCCAGCAAGTAAGAAAGTGATGCTTTTTCAACATCCTTCTTTTGCTGGAACGATAGTCTCATTTGCCAGTGATGACCTTGATGTGCTTGAAGCTATCCAGCAGACAAGGTTAGAGCCACCTCTTCCGGCAGATTCATTCCCATGGATTGATCCCGAAAGCTTGGGTTCTCTACAGGGAGACATGGAATACTGGTGGACGTATTTTTGGTTACCTTTCTGGCTGTCATTAAGCCAAGAGAAACAGTCTGCTCTGGAACTTGAGCCAGAATGGCGTGAGTTCATTGAAATGCATCAACCCCATGATACTCATGTATCTGCAGGTTGAATCGCTGCCGCCCCAGCGTTAGTATTGCCCCATCATGGCCAGAGTCTCACCGACCCTGGCCTTTTTCGTTTCTGGCCCGCCTCGTGCGGGCTTTGTCGTTTCTGGAGGGGCGATATATGGGGAAAGAAGAAGGGTTTGCGACGGCCGCCGCTGCCGCTGGAGTGGCAAAGAGCGCGCCACCGGTCGTGGTGTCGGGCATGACGCTGGCCGGGTACTCGCTCAACGACTGGGTGCTGGCCGCCACGTTGATGTGGATAGCGGTTCAGATGGGGTGGTTCATCTGGTCGAATATCATCAAGCCGCGCCGCCAGCAGGGAGGTGCAGAGTGAGTAAGGTCCGCATTGCAATCGCAGCGCTCACGCTGAGTGCTGCCGGCTTTGTGGGGATCTTGAATCGGGAGGGGTATGAGCCGGTGGCTTACCCCGACCCGGTACACGGTACCAAGCTCCCCACTATCGGATTTGGGAGCACCGAAGGGGTCAAGATGGGTGACACCATCACGCCCGTCGCCGCGGTGAACAGGAGCCTTCGGGAGGTGCGGGTGTTCGAGGACTCCCTCAAGGCCTGTATCAAGGTCCCACTCCACCAATATGAGTTCGACGCCTATGTCGAGCTCTCCCACAATATCGGCCCTGGGGCCTTCTGCCGCTCAACCATCGTGAAGCGCCTTAACGTGGGCGACTACCCTGGGGCCTGTGAGGCGATCCTGCTGTTCAAGCGTGCCGGCAATCAAGACTGCTCGGCACCGGGGAACCGGGTATGCCCCGGGCTCTGGAAAGACCGGCTGCGCCTCAATGCGAAGTGCAAGGGGGAGTGATGGTAACGACTCCACAAAGCAGGATGCTGCCGTTCCTCGCCGGCGCCCTGGTGATAGCCGCCTTGGCTGGCGGCGGGGTGGTGCTCTACTGGTCCGGTCAAGCCGATGGGAAGGAAGGGGAGCGCAAGACCTGGCAGGCGAAGTGGGATGAAGAGGCTGCTCGTCTGGCCACAGCCAGGGCCAAGGCAGAGCTGAAGGCCCGGGATGAAGAACAGCGCCGCCAGGCAGAAATCGATGAGGTGAGAGACCATGCACAAGAACAAATTGCCCAAGCACAAGCTGATGCCGCTGCTGCTGGCCTTGAGTCTGGCCGGCTGCGCGAGCAAGCCCGCCGCCTGGCAGCCCGAGCAAGTCAGTGCGCCAGCAATCCCGGTGCTGCCCAAGGAGGCCAGGCAGCCGGACAACCTGCCATGGTGCTCGCCGACCTGCTCAGCCGGGCTGACGAAAGAGCGGGTGAGCTGGCAGCAGCGTATGACCGAGCTCGAGCGTCAGGACTAGCCTGCGAACGGGCCTATGACTCCCTGCGCACCGCGACCATGAAGCCCCGCCCATAACGGCGGGGTTTGTCTTTCTGGGGGAAGGAGGTGAGACAGATGAACTGGAGCGGTGATGTGGTGAACGGTATCGATGTGACAGGGGTCATCATCCGCGTGGAGCACTACGACGGGAGCGAGGCTCTGGTTGTTCTTTCCTCCGGTATCTCCGTCGTGGTGCCGGCGGCTCACAAGCCAGCACCTGGAGATTCCATCGTTGAAGGCGAGCTATCTCTCTAAATGGCAAAGACCGACTGGGCACAGCTCAATGCAGAGTACCTGCAGGAGCATGAAGCGACCGGCATCAGTGCGAAAGACTGGTGTGACAGCCGTGGCCTGAACTACAACTCGGCGCGTCGCTATTTGAAATCTCGGGGGCAACCCCCTGCGCAACCTGGTGAATCTCGCATAGCTGCGCAAACTGCGCATTCCGAAGTGCGCAAAACTGCGCAATCTGCGCAAAGTGCGCAAGCCAAAGGGAATGAGGCCAAGGCCAAAGGAGGGAAGGGAACAGGGGGGAGGGCTTCGGCATCCCCACACTCGAATGGTGAATCAACCCCGGACGCGAAAACCAACGGTCGTGACAGCGGCGGTCGCTTTGTCGATGGGAACTCTGGCAACCCCAACCCGCCCAATCAGTGGAAGCCCGGCGATCGGCCGGCTCTGACCCACGGCGGATATGCCAAGTTCCTCGGTGCAGAGGAGCTGTTCGACCAAGCCCGTGAGCTGCAACTGCGTGATGAGCTGGAGTTCACCCGGGCTCGCGTCATCTCCGTCACCCAACTGCTCAAGGGTCTGCAGCAGGACCTGGTCACGGCCAGCGAGATGACCGACCGAATTGCGCTCTACGACAAGATCCTGAAAGCTGAGCAGGCCCTCGACCGTAATATCCAGCGGATTGAGTCCATCGAGCGAACCCTGAGCGCTCTACGCATCGACGAGGTGAACGCTCCGAAGATTGAGGCTGACACCCGGCGGATTGAGGCGGCGACCCGCAAGCTGACGGCTGAGGCTGACCTCCTCGAGAAGGATGGTGGTGCTGATATGACACCGGTAGCGGAAATGACGGCCGAACTTCAGGGGATGGGGACTAGAGGGTTGATGTCATGACTGAGCCAGACATCTCTGCCATGAGTGAACAGGAGCAGCTTGCCTACATCCGCTCAAAGCTCAGCGATAAGTGGTGGCGAATGAACAACCTCTACAAGGTGGAGAGCGAGCAAGGTGAGCTGGTGCAATTCAAGCTGCGACCGGCACAGGAGCTGCTGTTCAGGACCATGTGGTACCTGAACATCGTTCTCAAGGCGCGCCAGCTGGGGTTCTCTACTGCCATAGACATCTACCTGCTCGATGAGGCGCTGTTCAACAAGAACCTGAAGTGCGGGATCATCGCCCAGGACCTGACGGCCGCCGGCGAGATTTACCGCACCAAGATTGAAGTGCCGTTCGATAACTTACCTAAGTGGCTCAAGGCCTGCTTCCCGATAGCCTCTCGCCGCGGCGGTGCTAATGGCGGTTACATCCTGTTCCGCCATGGCTCCAGCATCCAGGTGGCTACATCCTTTCGCTCCGGTACCGTCCAGCGCCTGCATGTCTCCGAACACGGGAAGATCTGCGCCAAGTACCCCGAGAAGGCCAAGGAGGTGCGCACCGGTACCCTCAACGCCATTCACCCTGGCGCTATCGCCTTTATCGAGAGCACTGCGGAAGGGGTGGGCGGCGACTTTCACGCCATGAGCATGAAGTCACTGGAGCTCGCTCGGGCGTGTAGCGAGCTGACTCAGCAAGACTGGAAATTCCACTTCTTCGCCTGGTGGCAGGATCCCAAGTACCGCGCAGATGTTCCTGCCAGTGGCGTGACCATGAGTAAGGAACAGGCCGAATACTTCGACGCGGTGGAGCTGGCCATGGATTGCACCATCACCGACGAGCAGCGCCAGTGGTATGTGCTCAAGGAGTTCACTCAGGGCGATGAGATGAAGCAGGAGTTCCCCAGCACACCGCTGGAAGCTTTCCTCACCTCCGGCCGCCGAGTGTTCGCCCCAACCATGACCATGCGCGCCGAAGGCGACTGCCGGCCCCCTGAGCTGGTCTATGACATGGACCCCGTCACCGGTAAGCGTGAGCGAGTGAATGGTCCCGAGACGCTGGATGAGCGAGGGCAGAGGAGCCTGACCAACCTGCTGATGGTGTGGGAGCTCCCCGATCCCGACGAGGACTATGCGATCGGCGTGGATATCTCCGAGGGGCTGGAGCACGGCGACCGCTCCAGCGTGGACGTGGTGAAGCGCAGCAACGGCGAGCAGGTGGCGCACTGGTTCGGGCATCTGGACCCGGGCCTGCTGGCACATCTGGTTGCTCATGTGGGGCGCTGGTATGGATCCGAGGAGTATGGCCCGGCCTTTGTCGGCCCAGAGCGCAACAACCACGGCCACGCCTTCTTGCTGCGCCTGCGCGACATCTACCCCACCCGACGTATCTACTCCCAGGAGTACATCGACCGGGAGAGCGACGACGAGACAGACCGCCTGGGCTGGCTGACCACGGCCCAGAGCAAGCCCATTGTCGTTGATGGGCTCAAGACCCTGCTGCGTGCCGGGCAGTCGGGGATCCGTTGGATAGGCACTGTTCACGAGGCGTCCAGCTATGTCTATGACAAGAAGGGGCGGATGAACGCCCAGGATGGCTGCTTCGATGACCAGCTGATGAGCTACATGATTTCCCAAGAGATGCGGGCTCGCATGCCGGCGCGCATCGTCCGAGACAACACACCCCGCCAACAAAAGCACTGGATGGCCCACTGATGAACGACACCCCGACCAAGGCGCCCGCAAAGGGGCGTCTCGATACCACACGCCTGCTCGCCCTGATGAGCGACATCCAGGGGCAGCCAGACTGGCGCACCTTCGCCAATCTCTGCTGTGCCTATTACGACGGCGACCAGCTACCGCCGAACGTAGTCAAGGTGCTCAAGGACCGCGGCCAGCCGACCACAATCCACAACCTGATCGCCCCAACCATTGACGGCGTGCTGGGGATGGAGGCCAAGACCCGCACCGACTTGATGGTCGTCGCCGATGACATCGAGGAGGAATACGAACTGCTGGCCGAGGCGGTGAACTCGGAGTTTGCCGATATGGCCCGGCTCGGCGGTTGTGACCGTGCTTGTGGCGAGGCTTATGCCAGCCAGATCAAGACGGGCATCGGTTGGGTGGAGGTGCGCCGCAATCCTGACCCGTTCGGCCCGCGCTTCCGGTTTAGTTTCGTTCACCGGGATGAGGTGTTCTGGGACTGGCACCACCGGGAACTGGATCTTTCCGACAGCCGCTGGCTGATGCGCCGCCGCTGGCTCGACCTCGATGAGGCTTGCACCATGTTCCCCAGCAAGGCCGAGGTGCTGCGCTGTAGTGTCGGCGAGACTTGGAATGGGGTAGTGAGTGTCACCGCCATTGAGGGGATGGACGCCAGCACCCAGAATGCTTTTGACGAGTGGCAGCAGTTCGATGCCCGTCAGGTGGAGTGGTGCAGTACCGACCGGAAGCGCCTGTTGTTGCAGGTGGTCTACTACCGCACCTACACCATGCGTCGCGTGCTGCTGCTCGAGTCTGGGCGAGCCATCGAGTTCGATGAGCGCAACGAGCTTCACCTCGCTGCCGTTTCGTTGGGCCGCGGGGTCGTGGAGCGTCAGCCGGTGGCAACTATCCGTGAGGCTTGGTTTGCCGGTCCACATGCCTTGGTCGATCGCCCCTGTAGCGCCCCGCACAACATGTATCCTTTGGTACCGTTCTGGGGGTACCGCAAGGACCGCAGTCGTGAACCCTATGGCCTGATTGCCCGGGCCATCCCAGCCCAAGACGAGGTGAACCTGCGCCGTATCAAGCTCACCTGGCTGCTGCAGGCCAAGCGGGTGATCATGGACAAGGACGCCACCAACATGAGCCGCGACCAGGTGATGGAAGAGGTGGAGCGCGCCGACGGCCTGATCGAGCTGAACCCGGACCGAAAGAACAAGCAGACCATCGCGGACGTGTTCAAGGTGGAGCAGGACTTCCAGGTGGCGGCGCAGCAGTTCCAGGTGATGCAGGACAGCGTGAAGCTGATCCAGGACACCATGGGGGTCTATGCCGCCTATCTGGGGCAGGGGGAAACAGGGCAGTCTGGCGTGGCCATCGCCAACTTGGTGGAACAGGGAGCCACCACCCTCTCCGAGATCAACGACAACTACCGGTTTGGCCGGCAGCTGGTCGGGCAGCTTGCACTGGGGTACCTCCTCGAGGAGCTCTCACAGCGTCGAAATGTGAAGGTGACCATCAACCGGGAGGACAAGGGGCGCCGCAAGGCTGTCATGCTCAATGTGCCGGAAGGGGAGATGCTGACCAACGATGTGACCCGGTTGCGCGCCCATATCGCCCTGGCACCCATTCAGCAGACTCCAGCCTACAAGCAGCAGTTGGCCGAGCGGATGATGGAGGCCATGACCCGCTTGCCGCCCCAGGCTCAAGCAGCCTGCTTTGATATGCTGGTCGAGCTCATGGATGTGCCCAACAAGCACGAGTTTGCCGAGCGGGTGCGCAATGCCCTGGGGATCGCCAAACCGGCCGACCAGATGACGCCGGAGGAGCAGCAGGCAGCCCAGCAACAGGCGCAGATGCAGCAAGCTCAGCAGGAACTGGCAATGCGGGAGGCGGAGGCCAAGGTGGCTGAGATTGAGGCGAGGGCAGCCAAATGGCAGACAGAGGCCCAGCGTCTGCAGAGGCAAATAGACTCCATGCGCTTCGATGACGCCCTCAAGCAGGCCAATACGGGCAAGGTGCTGCAGGAGATGGAGCTCTTGCAACAAGAGGGGGAGCAGATCTCCACCGAACGTGCGGCATTGCAGGCCCAGCTTGCTGAGACGATCCAGGCACAGATCGATGCGATTGAGCTCTAAGGCTGTTGCATTCACCACCTGCCAGCGTTAGGATTTCCCCAACATGGCCCAGTCTCTCGAGATTGGGCTTTTTCGTTTCCAGACCCGGCCACCGTGCCGGGTTTTGTGTTTAGTTCCAATGATGATTGAGCCCGCTCTGTGCGGGCTTTGTCATTTCTGCCCCAGTCGGAGAGGGCTTTCCCCGAGAGCCTTGCCCCGCTTGGGCAGCGATACCACCCGCAAACACCACGAGGACAACTATGGACCCCATCGACTTTAACAACCTGACTGGTACCGAATCACTGGAGGAGCTTGAGGCCGCGCTGAATGCGCTGGAGGACGGTGGTGACACCGAGAAGCAGAAGCAGGACGAGCAGGCCACCCACACCGACGAAAAGGGCGAACAGACCGCGCCGCCGGCGGCCGAGGTGCAGGGCAAGATTACCCAGGATGACAACCAGGAAGAAGGGCAGGAGGGCGTCAAAGTCATCCTGTCCAAAGATGGCAAACACCAGATCCCCTACGACGTGCTGGAGTCTGAGCGGGCGCAGCGGCAGGCACTCGCTGCCGAGAATGCGCAGCTCAAAGCCGAAGCCGGCGAACGGGAGCGACTGCAGGCTCTGCTGGATAAGCACGGGATCAAGCCCGATGCCGATCCAGATGCGCTCGACGTTGAGGAGATTGAGCAACTGGCCCAGGACTACCCCGAGATTGGGAAGGTGCTGACCGGTATTGCCAGCCGCCTGAACAAGCTCGCGCAGCCGGCACCCCAGCAGCCCACTCAGTCGCAGGCTCCCTCTGTCCCGAACGATGTTCAGACTGCGCTGCAGGCGGTACCTGAGCTCGCAACCTGGATGGAGAAGGACCAGGACCGTGCCACCTTTGCCGTCAGTGTCGATGAGCGCCTCAAGGAAGATCCCGCGTGGAAGGATAAACCCCTGACGGAGCGCTTTGCGGAAGTGGCTAAGCGCACCAAGGCCGCCTTTGGTGACCCGGTAGAGCAGCAGGCACCGCCTGCCGAGAAGCCGGCTCCCCAGAAGAAGGTCGAGGAGCGCGACCATATTCCACAAAGCCCGTCAGACCTCGGCCAGTCCGTACAGCACGAGAGCAAACTCGAGAAGTACGGCGGCATGAGCCAAGAGCAGCTGATGGCTGCGATGTCCAACATGTCCGCTGCCCAGATCGAAGCCCTGCTTGCAGAGCACGACCTGTAAATCAGCCAAACCCATTCCGACCCCGGCCCAGTGCCGGGGTTTTGTTTTGTAGGAGAGGATCATGACCCAAGTCACCCAGGCGCAAGCCAACAAAATCCTGCAGGTGGCCCTCTTTACCGAGGCCAACCGCACCCACTCCCTGGTCAACATGCTGACCGAGGAGGCGCCCAAGGGCGTCAAAATCAACGGCGGCAAGCAGACCAGCCATGGTGCCCCCGTTGTCCGCATCACCGACCTGAGCAAGCAGGCCGGTACCGAAGTGGACATGCAGATCTTCCATCAACTGTCTGGCCGCCCGACCATGGGTGACAAGAAGATCGCCGGCCGCCTGGAGAACCTCTCTCAGGCGGACTTCGGTCTGACCATCAACCAGACCCGTCACGGTGTGGATGCCGGCGGCAAGATGAGCCAGAAGCGCACCAAGCACGACCTGCGCCAGATCGCCCGCACCATGCTGGCTGATGGCTACTACGGTCGCCTGACCGACCAACGTGGCATGATCCAGCTGGCCGGTGCCCGTGGCGACTACATGGCCACCGACATCATTGTACCGCTGGGGGAAGATCCCGAGTTCGGCGAGATCATGGTCAACAAGGTGACGGCGCCGACTTACGAGCGCCACTTCTTCGGCGGGGATGCAACCTCCTTCGAGGCGATCGACGCGGCTGATCGCTTCAACCTGGGCTGCGTGGACAACATGGCGCTGTTCCTGGCCGAAATGGCCAACCCGATCCAGCCCATCCGCTTCGGCTCCGACCCGAACACCGGTGACCCCCTGTACCTGCTTTACGTCACCCCGCGCCAGTGGCATGACTTCTACACCTCGAGCTCCGGCAAGGACTGGCAGGCGATGCTGCAGGGGGCGATCACTCGCAGCAAGGGCTGGAGTCACCCACTGTTCCAGGGTGACAGCGCCATGTGGCGCAACATCCTGGTCAAGCAGTACCCCGGGATGCCGATCCGCTTCAACCAGGGCAGCACCGTCAAGGTGTGTGCGGCCAACTCCGCAACCGGTGTGGAGGTGGAGAAGACCGCAGGCACCACCATTGACCGCGCCATCCTGCTGGGCGGTCAAGCACTGGCCAATGCCTTTGGCTCCGGCGTGGAAGGTGGCTCCTTCAACATGCACGAGGAGAAGGCGGACCACGACAACGGTACCGAGCTCTCCATCAGCTGGATCTCCGGTCTGCAGAAGATCCGCTTCAAGCAGAAGAACGGCAACGTGCAGGACCACGGTTGCATGGTGCTGGACACCGCTGTGAGCCCGATCGCTCGCTAATCCTGGGCCGCCCCGTTCTGGGGCGCCTTTACTCAGACTGACAAGAGGACCATTCCATGGCCAAACTGACCCTGGTTAAAACCCTGCGCCGCTGGTTCAACGGCGCTTTCGGCAATCTCTCCATCTCTCCGACCCTGGTGGCAAAACTGGCCGCCGTGCCGGCCGGCGATGTGGTGGTGTTCGGCGACCCGGTGGAGCCGAACATCAAGGTGGTGGGGATTTCGCTCACCTCCGCGGCGCTCGGCGCCAGTACCACCCTCACGGTGAAGGTGGGGGAGACCGCCATCATCAATGCCCAAAATACCGCGGCGGCAGTGAACAGCTACATCCCGGTGGATGACCTGATGACCCAGGAGGGGCAGGAGATCAGCCTGACGGTGGGCGGCGGCGCTGCCACCGGTACCGTCAAGGTCAAACTGCACTACGAGATGGTGGGCAACCTCTAAGGTTTCCACCCCTGTGAGCCCGGCCCTGTGCCGGGCTTTTCTTTTCCCTGACTGGAGAAATGACCGTGAGCGACAAGATCGCAATCGCCTATATCGGCGACAAACCGATGAAGAAAGACACCGTGACCGGTTCCCGTATGGTGTTCCCGCGCCACACCTCGGTGGATGTGGAGAGTCACATCGCCATGCAACTGCTGGAGTTCCCGACCGTCTGGCGTAAGGCCGACGAGCTGGAAGGTGTGCTGGCCCATCAATCTGAGCTCGAGGCCGCAGCAGCCGACGCTGCCCGCCGTGCAGAGGAAGAAGCCGCCCGCCTTGCTGCTGAGCAGAGCATGGTGGTCGAGCACCTCGGCCTGGACTTGGCCAAGATGACCTCCGCGCAGCTCGCTACCGTGGCCGAGAAGTACGAGCTTCACATCAAGCAGGAAACTGGTGAGCGGGTCGATGACTTCCGCACCCGTGTTCGCGATGCCCTGCGTGCTCAGAAGGAGTCCGCGTAATGGTGCCGGTGTTGGACAGCCGTTTGGTCAGTCCTGACTCCCTGATCCCGCTGGTTCGCCAGCGGGTTCTCCACCTACCGCACACGGAAGGTGCTGACGCGCTCATACGCAGCTACCTCGTCGAGGCGGCCATCGTGTTCTGTAAAGAAAGCGCGTTGATACATCTGGAACGCCAATTTGACAGCGTCCTTGAGGGGCAAACTGTCAGCTTTGCGATGGCCAGCAGTATCAATCGAGGTGCTAGGCAGTATGTGAGAGAGCCACAGGTGACCGGGTCGGTGCTTCATCGCATCACTGCAGACGGCATCATTCTGACGCCTGGCAGGCACTATCACGCTCAGTCTGCTGAGTCTATCCGCTTCCTTGAGTCGCTGAGCAACGTTTGCATTGTGGGGGCTATTGAGCCTTTACCGACTGCAACACTCATTCCTTCCGCACTGGTTGAGGACTACGCGCATGAGCTGGCGTGTGGGGCGGCCTATCTCCTGCAGCAGCTTCCGGCCAAGCCGTGGACAAACCATGAGCTGGCTCAAATTAACCGCGGCACATTCTATGGCGGGATCCGCGCGGCCTACCGATTTCGCATAGAGCAAACCGAGAGTGCAAGGGTTCATAACCCAGTCCGAAAACGGAATTTCTTCTGATCTGAGGTGAGTCATGCTGGTCAGTGAATTATTGAATAGAGCATCGATTGAGTTGACGGATACGCAGCGGATCTACTGGGGGCTGGATGATTTGCTCTCCTACTACAACAGCGCCATATCCGCGATCGCCAGCGCCAGGCCGGACATCTTCATTAAGACGCAGTCCTTTGCGTGCGCCGCCGGTACTCGGCAGACAGCCCCCACAGGGACCATCAAACTAATCGACGTGGAGCGCAACTCGCTGACCGGCAAAACGATCCGTTATGTGTCTCGCGCCGATCTGGAGAGCCTTATCCCGAGCTGGGCTAGTAGTACCGGTGGAGTAGAGGCGGAGCTTTACATCCACGAGCCAACCAATATCACCGCCTTCTGGCTGTACCCCGGCGTGAAGGCGGGAGCGAGTGTCGATCTGGTACTCAGTATTCTCCCGATCCCGGTTACGAAAAGTGAGGTCGGATCGGGTGCCGATGTCCAAGTCGATGACCGATACATCACTCCCTGTCTGGACTGGATAATGTATCGGGCGTTTATGCGTGATTCGGAGGTAACGGCCAATGCATCAAGAGGGCAGATCCACCTTCAATCCTTCACGAATGCGCTGGCAATCAGCACCGAAACTGATGCCACCATGCTGGCGATGCGTGACAGTCAGGCCAGCACCAAAGGGGGACGTCAATGATCCAGATCCATGGTGTGATCACTGACCCTGCTGGCAAGCCGGTACCGAGGGCACTCATTGAGCTGCGGGCCCTCAGTTCCACCAGTGAGGTGTTGATGGGGTCGGCAATGACCTTCAAATGTGAGCAGGATGGGGGATACCGATTCCAGCTGGCGGCCGGCACCTACGATGTCTATGCCCAGAACGACCTGTGTGGGGACATGGATTACATGGGGACCGGGGTGGTGTCAGCTCAAAGTACCGATGGCCCCCTGAACAGCATCCTGGTCGATAGCGGTATCAACCTGACGCCCCCTCTACTTGATCGGGCAGTGGAGGCCATGCAGCGGTCAGAAGTTGCAGCAGAAGCCACTGCCGAAGATCGGCTGCAGACTGGCAATGATGTGGTGACTGCGGAGCAGGCAAAACAGGTTGCGGCTGAACAGGCTGCAGCGGCATCCGCATCGGCCACGACAGCAGGCATCAATGCGGGCGACGCGACAACCAGCGCGGGTGCCGCGGCAGGGTCTGCGAGCAGTGCCCAGAAGTGGGCGGAGAATCCGGTGGATGTAGCGGTGGTCCCTGGCAAGCATTCCGCTTTGCACCACGCGGCCAAGGCGAATGCCTCGGCATCGGAATCTGCAGCAAGTGCAACGGCTGCCGCAGCCAGCGCCAGTACCGCATCGTCCAAGGCCACCAGTGCGAGCACCAGTGCCACCACGGCGACGACCAAGGCCGGTGAGGCTGCCACCAGTGCAAGCATGGCTGCCACCCATGCGAGCGCCGCGAACAGCTCCAAAGTCGCGGCGGCTACCTCTGCCACCAATGCCGGTACCCACGCCAGTAATGCCGAGAAGGCGGCCCAGGCGGCAGAGGGGGCGAAGGTGGTGACGCTGGATAACGCGGCCAAAGTTGGCACGCTGGCGGAGCAAGTCACGGCTGACCGGACCCAAGTACAGGAGAAAGCCACCCAGGTTGCGGCAAATGCGGCGACAGTTGCCGGGCAGACCAAGGAAGTCAGCACCAACACCGACACCGTCTCACAGGCCAAAACTGCTATTCAGGGCATGCGGGATGTGGTGGTGGCGAAGACGACCCAGGCACAGGCTGCGGCAGACACGGCGAGCACTAAGGCGAGCCAGGCGGCGCAAGATCAGGCCTCAGCCAATGCCAGCTCCCAGCGCGCCGGTGTGTCAGAGGGCATGGCGGAGGCCTGGGCTCAGAATCCGGAAGGGAGCGACATCAACGGGCGCCCCGGGGAGTTCTCGGCTTTGCATTGGGCGCTGCAGGCCCAAAAGTGGGCGCAGGCCATCACCACTCAGCTGGTTTGGGCTGGTCCCTGGAATGCCGCCGCAGGGGTGCCAGTCACACCAGCAGTGAGCCAAGGTGTTCCGTTTTATCGGATCTCTCACCCTGGGGTGATCGCCAGCGTTTCCTATGTGGCGGGTGATTACCTGCACTGGGATCCGGCTACCCGTACCTGGTTCAAGATCGATGGCTCGGACGCGGTGATCTCGGTCAATGGCATGACCGGGGCCGTGGTGCTGAGTGCGGCCGATGTGGGGGCCAGGCCAGCCAGTTGGGTACCGGGATGGGCTGACATCACCAACAAACCGGTGACCATGCCGCCCTCTGAGCACACCCACCCGTGGTCACAGCTCTCCAACGTCCCGGTATACGCTTCGCGCTGGCCCACCCTTGCTGAGGTGGGGGCCGCCGCTGCGAGCCACACTCATCCTTGGTCGCAGCTGACGGGGATCCCCACCTATGCGACCCGCTGGCCCGCTTGGGGAGAAGTGACTGACAAGCCTGACCTGGCCGCAGCATCCCACCGGCACCCCTGGAACCAGATTGATCAGATCCCGGTCACAGCCTCACGGTGGCCAACTTGGAGTGAGGTCACCGGCAAACCCAGTATCGCCGCCGCGGTTCACCGCCACCCTTGGAGTGAGCTGGATGAAGTGCCTGCCACCGCCAGCCGCTGGCCGAGCTACGACGAGGTGACCGACAAGCCCGATTTTGCTGCGGCAGCTCATCGGCATCCGTGGAGCCAACTCGATCAGGTTCCTGTTCAGGCGACTCGCTGGCCAGCGTGGGGTGAAGTGACGGGAAAACCAGGCACAATGCCGCCATCCGCACACACTCATCCTTGGGCGGATCTGACGGGAGTGCCAACTCAGGCCACACGGTGGCCAACTTGGGGGGAAGTAACGGGTAAGCCGTCCTCGATGCCGCCATCAGCGCATAACCACCCATGGTCCGAGTTGACAGATGTCCCAACGCAAGCGACTCGCTGGCCTGCATGGAGTGAGGTGACCGACAAACCTGATCTGGCGACAGCGGACCACTCACACCCTGGCAGTTTGCTCAATCCGATCAGCTTGGCGAAGGAGGACCTGGATACCATCAAGACGCCGGGACACTACGCCCAGCACGCGAACGCTAATACCTCTGCAGCTCAGCATTATCCTGAGAACTCTGCCGGCAGCCTGATTGTGACCTCTGGTGCAGGTCCCCAGCAGCGTTACCACGTCTACAACTCCAGCCGGGTGTGGACTCGAGCGCAATACAGCACCGGTGCCTGGACTGTTTGGGCAAGGGATTACGACACCGTGAACAAGCCCTCTGCCGCTGACGTAGGGGAAAATAGCGCGAACATTCTCTACAAAAGCAACACCGGCACAGACTC
This sequence comes from Aeromonas intestinalis, assembly GCF_054052485.1. Taxonomy (NCBI): domain Bacteria; kingdom Pseudomonadati; phylum Pseudomonadota; class Gammaproteobacteria; order Aeromonadales; family Aeromonadaceae; genus Aeromonas; species Aeromonas intestinalis. The sequence goes on along the minus strand of NZ_JBSTYK010000001.1, from coordinate 315,545 downwards.
TCTTTCCATTAACCTGCCTGATGGCCTGTACGCCATCACCTTCCATGTTGGGGATGGCGGTAACTTCACCGCCACGGTCATGCTGGAAGTGGATCGGACGCTTGGGCGGACGTACTCGAAGAGTAGCGTTTACTACAGTGCGGTTACCTCAGGAAACAATCCCACCTGGTTTGGGTATAGCCCCTCAACCAACATCCTGGTTTATGGCGGGAGTGGTAATTGGAAAACCATTCTGAAAGTACGGCGTGTCGCGTAATGCCGCCTCCACAGGCTCCATCAACCAACAAGGACATGACATGAGCAATCGAGTTACCCGGTACCTCTTTCGCGTGCTGGTCTCCATTGACCAGCTTGGCAACACCCTCCTGGGCGGCCGGCCTGATGAAACCATCTCTGGCAACGTGGGCTACAACGCCAAGCAGGGAAAGCCTTGGGCATTGAGGGCAGAGAAAGCCATCAACTTCATCATGCGCAGCCCGACGCACTGCCGGGATAGCATCGAGTATGACGAGCGCAAGATCCCGCTTCGCAATGCTTGGTGAGCTTGCTCATCGCTCGGTGCAGCGTTAGCATAGCCCCATCATGGCCCTGCTCTAACGAGTGGGGCTTTTTCGTTTCCAGCCTTCGAGAAACCCCATGCCATTGATCGACATCGTGACTATGCGAGGCATGGTGCCGCGCGTGGCAGACCACCTATTGCCGGACGAGGCGGCCACCCTGGCCCAAGATTGTCATTTTGACCGCGGGGTGGTGGCACCACTGATGACAGACAAGGCGGTTGGCGTCTCCCTGCCGACCACCCCCAAGACGCTGTTCCACTACTACGGTGCGCACTGGTTTGCCTGGAACAAGCAGGTGGAGGTCATGCGATCGCCCATCGCCCAGGATCAGTACAACCGCGTCTACTTCACCGATGGCGAGTTTCCCAAGCTAACCTACGACGCGATCGCCACTGGGGGCGACAACAAGCCTACGGCCTGGTATCGGCTGGGGGTGCCGGTGCCGGCCACGCCGCCGAACGTGCAATCCGTCACGCCACCCTCTGGCAGCAAGGATGATGACCCGACGGATGACGAGACCCGCTTCTACGTGGAGACCTACGTGACCGGGCTGGGGGAGGAGGGGGCTCCGGGACCGGCCAGCGGCAAGACGACGATCACGATCCCGGGCTCGACGGTGGTTGTGGGCCTGTCTGCGGTCCCGACCAACAACAGCAATATCACCCGGCGGCGTCTCTACCGCTCGGTGTCGGGTGGTGGCCTAGCTGACTATCTGCTGGTTGCCGATCTGCCCATTGCGACGGCCAGCTACAGCGATGCCAAGAAAGATGGAGAGCTGGGGCCGGTACTGGAGACCTACGGCTACAGCATGCCTCCCGACAAGATGCGCGGGATCTGCCAGATGGCCAATGGCATCTGTGCCGGGTTTGTCGGCAATGCGGTCCTGTTTTCCGAGCCCTTCCTGCCTTATGCCTGGCCGGATCAATACAAGCTGACTACTGAGCACGACATTGTGGCGATCGCTGCCATCGACACGGCGCTGGTTGTGGGCACCAAGGGCTATCCCTATCTCTTCCAAGGGGCGTCCCCGTCCTCCATTACGGGTCAGAAGCTCACGCCTACCCCACAGGCCTGTGTCAGCCCCCGCTCAATGGTGGCGCTGGATGGGATGGTCTTGTACGCCGCGCCGGATGGGCTGGTCGGTGTCGGGGCCGACGGTGGTGCGTTGGTGACCGAGGGGATCATCACCCGGGAGCAGTGGCAGGCTCTGAAACCCGACACGCTGCGAGCCTGGTACAGCGAGGGGCGTTATGTGGCCCAGACCGATAGCCATGGCTTTGTATTTGACCCAAGGTCCGGTGACTTGCGTTGGATATCCGGGCGCTGGGATGCGGCGGTCGCAGACATGCAACTCGATGCCCTGATGATCGCCAAAGGTACCCAACTGCACCAATGGCGTGGCGGTACTGCTGCCCTGCCAATGTGCTGGCGGTCCAAGGAGTTTGTGCTGCCTCCTGGCGTGCGCCTCAGTTGTGCGCGGGTGATGAGTGAGGCCGTCGAACAAGTTGGCTTCGCGCTGATTGTCGATGGGGTCAGGGTGTTCGAGCTGATGGCGGGTCAGGTCCCGCCGTCCGGATTCCGGTTGCCGCCACTGCGGGGCCGGCGCTGGCAAGTCGAGGTGAGAGGAGCCGCCGAGGTTGAGCGGATTACCCTGGGCGGCAGTATGGCGGAGGTCTGTCTGCAATGAGCAAGAACACCTTCCGAGCCAGCAGCACCCAGCAGGGGCTGACCGAGAACATGCAGATCCTGACCGGCCAGAAAGGGGATCGGCTGGATAAGGCGCTGACCCTGCGCGAGGCCGCCGGCCTGGGGATGCTGAATCTGCGACGTACTGCTGGCGGCGCCGTGGTACCGGAGCTCCCCCCGGCCAACAACATCGATCCGGAGTGGAGTGGCGTTCAGCCGCCCCATGCCCCGGTCAACGTCTCGGTTAGTGGGGCATTTCATACCATCGTGCTGACCTGGGACGCCCCGACATACTGGGGGCATGCCTTTGCCGAGGTGTGGCGCTCTGGGGACGACAACCTGAGTCATGCGGTCAGGGTCGGGACGACACTGGCCAACGTCTATGCCGATGCAGTGGGCAAGGAGTTTTCCGCCTTCTACTGGGTGCGGTTCGTCAACAAGAATGCCATGGAAGGTCCCTATCAAGGCACCGAGGGGCTGCATGCTGCAACCAGCAAGGATGTGCAGGACATTCTGGATGAGCTGCAGGGGAAGATTGAGGCGAGTCACCTGGTCCAGTCACTGCTGGAGCCCATACAGCAGGTGCCGCAGCTTTCCAACAACCTCAACCAGCTTGGTGCCAGCCTAGATGAGGAAGTGCAGGCGCGCACCAATGCCCAGGAGGCGCTGGCCCAGAAGATCACGCAAGTCACCGCTGGTTACAAAGAAGGGGATACCCAGCTGGCTGGCCAGATCACCACCGAGACGGAGGCCAGGGCTTCGGCTGATGGTGCGCTGGGGAAGCGGATCGACACTGTGAGCGCCAAGGCCGGTGAGTTAGGGGCGGCAGTTCAGCAGCAAAGCCAGGCCATCGCGGATCTCGAAGGTGGGGCTCAAGCCATGTGGAGCGCCAAGGCGAGCGCCGGCGAGATTACGGCAGGGATTGGTCTCATCGCCAAGTCGGATGGCACCAGCCAGGTGGCCATCTCCGCGTCCCAAGTCTTTGTGTTTGACCCGAACAGCAGCAAGCCGATGGCGCCGCTTTTTGCCATCGACAATGGCCAGGTCGTGATGGCGGAGGCCATTATCCGCAAGGCCACCATCCAGATCCTGAACTCCGAGAAGATCACGGCGGACTATATCAAGGCCGGGGTCAGCATCTCGGCGCCCTCTATCTCGGGCGGTTCCTTCGATATGGGCAACGCCTTCATGTCGGGGGGATCCGCCGGCTTTGGCCAGGGCGGGCCTTATGCCGGGTGGGGGAAGGGCTGGTTCACCATCATCTACAGCGACGGCAACCTCTACACCAACCGGCTGACTGCCCAGGGCGGGCGCATCGACAATATGACGATGCGTAACTGCACGATTGAAGAGGATTGCGTGGTGAAAGGAACCATCTACGCAGACCGTATTGTCGGTGATGTGACCACGCTGATTAAGCCCTCTGGCAACTTCAATATTGCGGCCTACAAGCGGGCAAGGAATCTGGTTTGCATCCGAGCGATTGCGGGAAGTGCTGTTGTGTCTGGGGTGGGAGTGATGGGGGTGACCCTGATTTGCAAGATGAATGGCGTGGAGATCTCACGCGCAACCACTCAGGCCGAATACGCCGTGGGGATAAACCAGATCCGGATGCGAGCAAGTATGCAGGATGCGTTTGTTATCCCCGCCAATACCAATGCCAGCATCACCTTCGAGGTGGCGCCATTCGGTGGCGTGAGCAGCATCTCCGATCGGATCATCGAGGGGAACAGCATATGGCTGATGGGGCTTGTATGAATGAGGTTCTGATTGATCGCATCGCAAGGGACACCCGGGACCCACAACTGCACCACACCTTGAATGACGCCTGCCGCAACAAGCAGGCGTTTTTGTTTGTGCGCGGGGCGGATGGATTTGTCCTGAAACCGGTGATGGAGGCGGGAGCCTGCGGTGTGCTGGTGTGGGTCGGTTGGGGAGAGCTGGGAGCTCCGGTCAGGCACCTGCCAGAGGTAAAACGCCTGGCCAGGATGATTAGCGCGCGCTGGCTGCGGTTCCACTCGACCAGGCGCGGTTGGCTCAAGGTGGCGCCGAAGATGGGATGGGTACGCCAACCCGATGACGACGACGGCATGCTGGTGTTTCAGATCAACCTGTGAGGTGGAGTGATGGGGAAGGGCGGTTCTAACGAGATCAAAGAGACCTCAGCGCAGAAGGCCATGGCGGACATTGCGATGAAGCAATGGGGGATCTACCAGTCGGATCTCAAGCAGTACGAAGACATTTTCATGGACAAGGTGGACGAGCTGAACGGAGAGGAGGCCTTTGACGATGCTGCTGGTACCGCTGCCCTGGGCACGGCCCACAGCTTCGGTGAAGCGCGGGAGGGGCTATCTGATGCCATGGCTGCGTCTGGAGTAGACCCGACCAGCGGCAAATATCAAAACACCATGCACGAGCTGGAAACGGACCAGGCGCTGAGCCAGACCGATACCACCAACCGCACGCAATCCAGCCAGCAGGACAAGTATGTGGCCGGGCTCAAAGATGTGGTCTCGATGGGGCAGGGTCAGAAAGCTGAGGCCCTCGAGGGATATAGCAACCTGGCCAGCTCCAGCCTCAACAAGGCTGCGAGCGATGCCCAAACGAAGTTCAACAACAAGCAGGCTGTGCTGGGGTTGGTCGGTACCGTTGGTGGTGCTGCCACGGCCTATGGCATGAATAGCGCCGCTGGGGGGACCGCGGCGGGCAAGAAGATCAGCCCGACTGCCAGCGTCCTGCAAAACAAGGGCTACTAAGGGGGTAACCGATGGGATGGGCTTCGGACCAATATGCCAGTATCACCCGGCAGCAATATGACGATTGGCTGACGCGCTTCTACCCGAAGCAGAAAGAGCTGATGGAGCAGGCCACGAGTGGCCAGTTGCTGCGTGACCAGCTCGGCCGCGTTGAGCAGAACAACACCAATGCGCTGGTATCCGCACAGCAGGCCACAGCCAATCGCAATGGCCGTATGGGGGTCGCAGCACCGGCTAACCCACAAGACAACAGCCAGGGGCTGCGCATGGCGTTGATGACAGCCGGTACCGAGAATGGCCTGCGCGAGCAGGAGAAAGAACGTCAGATGGGGATCCTCACCGGGGCCGATGCTGGCTTGCGAGAGGCGATTAAAGCAGGCGGGGGAATGTGATGGGATATGGACTGATTGATATTGGCGCCCAGACGCGGCGCCAGGCCATGCAGGGGATGAACGAGTCGGCAAAGTTGGACGAGGCGCGTGAGACTGCCAATGAGAATCTCAAGGCGCAGCAAAAACAGCAGGGCATGACCAACGTGGGGACCGGTGCGGCCGTTGGCGCCTCTGTCGGTGGACCGTGGGGCGCCGTGATCGGGGCCGGTGTCGGCCTCTTGGCCAGCTTATTCTAAGGAGGAGTGATGGGAGTTTCAGGATTGGCCGAAGGGTTCCTCGCCGGGTTTGGCACCATGAACCACTATCAGCGCGGCCAGAAGGCCGACGAGCGTGCGGAGAAAGAGCAGGGGCTGCGTGATGCGATGTGGCAGAACAATCTGGACCGTCAACGGCAGTCTGATGAACGGTATGCCGATGAGACGACCTATGCCCGGCAGCGAGACAGCAAGCAAGACGAGCGCGAGGCTCGGCGTGATGGTCTCTATGAGGAACAGGTGCGCTCATCCATTGCCAGCACCAAAGCGGCAAACACTCGGGCGGAGCGCGCCGATTCTCGGGCAGAGGCCGAATACCAGTGGCTCAGAGAGCGACGGGAGAAAGAGGCCTATCAGCAGGAGAACCTGCCGGTTATCCAGCAGGGGTGGTCGGATATTGAGGCTGGCAAGGACCCGGGGGAAGTCTTTCGGAAGGTGGTGAGCGACCCGAAGGCTGCGCAGTACAACCCGGCTCGTTATATGGAGAGCGAGTTTACAGGCGCCGGTAAGACCTTTGTGAATTACACGAGGGGCCTGATGAGTGATGCCGAAAGTGGCAAGCTGGACTGGAACAGTGAGGAAGGCGTAAACCGCATCAATAATTCCGAGTTTCTCAAGGCTGCCGGTACCCTCTACCAGGAGGAGATCAAGACAGGTATCGGTGATGTGGATCCCGCCACCGGCAAGACCATCGAGAACAAGGAGCTGGGCCGCATCATGGTGACACCGGATGGTGCTGGCGTGGTGCTGGGGTTAAAGGTCACCTATGACGACGGCTCTACCGCCAATCGCCCGGTGACGGATAACCGCACAGCCAGGGGCGATGATAAACCCAAGGTGATCCCCATTTCTGATTTCGTCGGTACTGGTTACAAGCGTGCGGCGCTCTCCCATGACTTGGTGGCCAAGGCCAATAATATCCGGACCAGCCTGGGATTAACGCCCGGGGCCGATGTGAAGGGCTACCGCCAGGCCATCGTGAAGCTGCAGGCAGACACCGATAAGGCGATCGGTCAGATCCGCCGTGACACCATGATGAGCCAGGAAGAGAGAGAGACCGCTATCGCAGCAGAGCGAGAGGCAGCCCAGCAGCAGGCACAGGGGCTGCGTGATGTGTTCGGTCTGGAAACCCAGGCTCCGGCCCCAGCGGCCGGTGCTGGGTCTGAACCTGCCCCCTCAGGGCTGACGCAATGGGTAGGCAAGGATGCCCTCCGCCGCGAGTTTGTGCAGGAGGCGGGAGCGAATGGGCAATCCCTATCTGAGCATGCAGATCCGGCCATGCTAGACCAGATTTACAGTCGCTGGGTTCAGCTGCGGCGGGATGGGCAGACGGCCAATGCCATGCGAGGGGAACCCACCCCAGCGGCGGTTGCCAAGCAGGATCCCAGGGCTGCCGAGAAGGCAGCACTCAACGCGCTCGCGGATCCCTTCAAAACGACCCCACACCTCAACAAGGCCCCCGATGGCCTGGCTGCTTATCAGGCGATGAGCCGACAGCATCCTCGGTAAGCGATGCCATAGAATTTGACAGCTTTAGGATTCTTTTTTTTGAACTGTAAACAAGGTCACTTGGTGGTTGTCGCTCGACACCGTAAAATTCCTCGGTTTATTTCAAGGAGAGTGGTGTGGCAATCGAATTGATGGAAGTCCCGGTAACCTATGATGGGAAAATGGCTGATCAGCATAAGATGGATTTGTACGCCCTGGGAGGGTCATTACAAGGCATCGCTAGAATGCTAGCAGTATCATCTCACTTTGTTGTAACTCGTGAATATACGAAGCAATTTGGTTCTCAAGGAGTCAAGGTATATGCCTCAGAGCCGAGAGCAAAGTGTTTTGAGCTTTCAGCTATCATTGAGTTTGCTCAACAACAGCAGCTCTTTAGCGGTTTTGGTGGGGCTTTATTCGGTGGTATTGTTGCTTATGTAGTGGCGAGAGCGAGCGGCAATCGGGAAGAAATGAAACTACTTAGCGAGCGTCTTGAACAGGCGATCCGAGAGCTTGGTAACCGTGATCAACAAGTAATCGATCGCATGATGTCCACCATTGAGAAGATGGCGGATGCGCTGCGCCCATCTGTTCGTTCTGCCGTTGAGCCAATAGGGCAAGAGTGTGACACGTTAACCATTGGTAGGAAGTCAGACCCAGGCAAGACGGTTATAGACAAAGCTACTAGGGATGCAATTTGGTCCGAAGGTGATGTCTCACTAACAGACCTCCGTGATTGGGAGGTTGTGTTTACCGAACTAGATAAAGAATCTAAAACTGGCAAGGTTCGTTTGGTGGGTGATGATAGCAACGCACGAATTAAAGCAGAGGTCAGTGACCCAGCATTTTTGATGCCAGATAACAAGTATTTGGCTAGCTATGCTCACAACCAAATCATCACTATCAAAGCAAAAGCAATGCTTAAGGATGGAGAATTGGATCGGTTCTATGTGAGTGATGCTCTTTAAGCTCGGAATCGGTAATCCGTAGCGGTTGAATCTTCCAGTACCCAGCGTTAGCATCTCCCCATCATCGATCAGTGTGCCTATTGCCCTGACCGCCATCTCCAAGCCCTGACTGGTTCGCCGGTCGGGGCTTTTCTTTTTCCATTATCGAGGACGCCATGGATAAGACCGCAACCACGCTGCCAACGGCGCAGCAAAGTGATACCCGCATGGATGAGTTCTGGAACAGTCTGGATGCCGGTTTGGCTACCCCCGCGCCGGCGCCGCGAAATCTGGATGTAGGCCTCAGTGACGTTGCGCGTGCTGTTGGTGCTGGCGGACTCGAGCTCGTGGGCGGTATCGGTGAGCTGGCGCGCCAGGCTGGCAACTATGGCCGACAGAACGGCGGCAAGGACCAGGGGGACTACCTGGTGAATGCCCGCGCAAACTTGGCCAAGAAGCTGGCGCCGGTGCTGGATGTGGTGGCCGGTGCTGGGGAGCTGGCTCAATCTGGAGCGGACAGCCTCAAAGAGGGGATGAGTGTCGATGCGCGGGAGGCGCTGACTCGTAGCCTTGTCAGCGAGACACCCGCGGGCGCTATCACCCTGGGGGATGGTGCTGGGGATATTGATGTCTGGGCGATGAAAATGGCGCAAGGGGTGGGGTCGCTTCTCCCTACGCTGGCAAGTGGCGGAATCACCGGGCTGGCAGCCAAGGCGACGATCGGTCGGATGGTGACCACCACCATGATCAAGCGGGGGGCCGCGCAAGAGGTGGCGGAAGCTGTTGCGGCCAAGACGGTATCTCGGTTGGCCACTGGCGCAGCGACGACCACGGGGGTCGCTGGTTCGGTTGGCGCCGCGGGCGTGAATGCCAGGGATACTGTGCTGGGTATGAGCTTTGATGAGTTGCGAAACAGCACGACTTTCCGAGATACCTTCTTACGCATCGATGCCGATCAGCAGACCGCACATCTCTCTGATAGCGAGAAGCTGCAGCTGGCACGCGAAGAAACCGCGAATGTTGCGAGCCAGGCCACCATGGGGGATGCCAAGACTTGGGGAGCGGCTGCCGTGGGCACCCTGATGGGCGACACCATGCTGTTCAAGATGCTGGCCGGTAAAGGCGCCGGTGGTGGCGTGCTCAAGGGGATGGGGAAAGGGGCAGCTGGCGAGGGTATCAGTGAAGCGCTCGAAGAGGGGACCCAACAGTACAGCGTGAACGAAGCACTAAATGAGGTCGCAGGAGCCAATATCGACCCCATGAAAGGGGTTGTTTCCTCTGCCATTGAGGGCAGCCTTATCGGCATGGGGGTCGGCGGTGCCACGGGTGGTGTCGGTGGCCTGCGCGGTGAGCGTGGCGAAGTGGAGACCGAGGATCACCCGGCTCGAGATGCTGAACCTACCGCACCGGAGTCTGCGCCTGATGAGCAAGTTGAGCCGCAGGTTACTCCCGAGCCCGAAGTACCTACAGCAACAGACCAATCCCCGCTTGGCCCAAGCGCGAGCCAGTATGACGAGCTGCGCGACGTGCCAGCTTATCTGCGCCAGGACGATACGGCCGATCGCTTCAAGGGGCTGGCCCAGGATAGCGAGGTACAGCGCGCTCTGGCTGGCGAGTTTGGCTCATCGGTGCAGGAGCTGGTGTCAGCTCAAATGCAGGGGGGCAACCTGGGCAAAAGCCTCTATGAACGAGTTCAAGCTGGGGAACTGGGAGAGGATCCCTTTGCCGGTGGCAAGAGTGTCCTACAGGTGGCAATGGAGGGCCAGCGCCCGGCCCTGCCGCTCAAGGATGTGATTTTTGCTGGTGACGCGAATGCCAAGCCCAAAGGGAAGGAAGTGGCCGCACCGGGGGATCACGATGACCACCAGGCTGGCCCCGGCCCTCAGTTTCGTGGCAGTGAGCGTACCCGCTGGCAAAGCGGGCAGGAGGGGGACTTATTGCCTGTAGATCGCGGTCAGATGCAAAACGCTGATGCGCTGCCCGGCGCTACCATCGAAGGAGAGGGGCGCGAAATTGGCACCGAGCTCCCGCACCGAGATGTGATCTACGGTGGCGATCAGCGTCAGCCGAATGCTGCGCCTATGAAGGGAAGTGCGTCGGTTGGTGTGGAGGTTGACCCCACCATCGGTCCGCTCAAGAGCCTGCGTGTTACCCGGAAGGGCAAGCCCTTCGCCAGCGAAAAGGAAGCCCGGCTAGCTAGTCGCAAGGGGATTGAGACTCCGGTCCCGCTCAATGGTGGCGGGTTTGGAGTTGCCGCAGTTGCCGAGGTTGAACAGGTACGAGCCATGCTCCCCATTCCTATAGATGCCCCAGCCCATCAGAGTGGCGCTGAATTGCAGCTCGACGAGAGCAATGCAGCTGAGTTGGGTCAACTGTCAGATCTTACAGTTCAGGGTCTCGGCGGTGATGCTGATACGGCACGGGTTAAGGGAGATGCCAGCCAGCAGCCACTTGTGGCCGCTGTAGATACTGGCTACCGCGATGCCATTTCTTCCAATGAACAACCCGAGGTGACTTATGACCAGCCTGCCCAGATACCTGCAAGCAGCAGTGAAGGACAAGGTGATCAGCCCGGCACAGGCAGTCAAGCTGCAGCAGGTGCTGAGCCAACCACTACCGAGCTTGCAAGCCGAACTGGAGCAAGAGATCGGGGAGGTCTCGCTTCTCCTGTACCTGCATCAACTGGACAGCAACAAGATGACAAGACACTGACAACCCCGGCTCCTGCCGGGGTTGTTGTTTCTGAGCCGGTCGCGCAGGTGGAGGCCGCCAGGGCAGAGGTAAACACTGAGCCAACCCAGGCCCAGAAGGAGGCAGGCAACTACAAGAAGGGGCACCTCAAGTTACACGGCTTCGACATTGCCCTGGAAAACCCCAAAGGATCCACTCGCTCCGGTACTGCGCCTGATGGCAAAGCTTGGCAATCGACCATGGCCCATGACTACGGTTACATCAAACGTACCGAAGGGGCTGATGGTGATCACGTCGACGTCTTTATCGGGGACCAGCCGGAGAGTGAGCAGGTCTATGTGGTGGACCAGGTAGACCCCAAGACGGGCAAGTTTGACGAGCACAAGGTTATGCTGGGGTTTGCTGACGAGGCCGCAGCTCGGGCAGGCTATCTGGCCAATTACGAGCCGGGGTGGAAGGGACTGGGGGCCATCAAGGCTATGCCAGTGAAGGCGTTCAAGCGCTGGTTGAAAGAAGGGGATACCACCCAGTCGATCAGCCGTGCAAAGCACGTCGCACAAGAACCGATTACTGACTTCGGAGAGAAGATTGGCGGGGCTCGCAAGGATGTCTGGGCCAGTTACCGGGACAGCATCCAGGGCAATACGGTCGATGAGATAAAGGAGCTGCCGCTTTCCAAGGCCTGGCCGACGCCAGATTACCAGAAGCTGCTCGACAGCGGCATCCAGCCGTGGTTCGTGGCCTACGCCCGCGCGGCCCGTGACAGCATCCCGACCAAACCGCAGACCGGTTGGAAGCAGAATCGTTGGGCCGAAGCCGTCAAGGCGATGCGCGACACCGCGCTAGGGTTACTGGAAGGCGGCAGCGCCAGCGAGCAGCTGCGCCAGCAGATCGCCAAGTCGGGCCTGCATCTGGCGGAAGACATCAGCAACCGCGCCGCCCTGTACGAGGCAGTGGGCCATCAACGCAGCCTGGCCGACCTCAAGCTGCGTGGTGGCGAGTACAGCCTGTATAACGGGGTGAAGTACGATCCGCCCAAGCAGATGTGGACACTCGAGCGCGGGACCAAGTCCAGTGCCCTAGGCAACTGGCCACGTATCATCGCCACCGGAGATACCAAGCAGGAGGCCATTGCCGCCTTCAAGGCTCGCTATGAGGAGTTGACGGCCGAGGCCAGTAAGCCCAAGGCTGTGACGTTTGACATCTTCAGTCGGGAAGATGGCAAGGGTTGGTTTGTTGGCAAGAAGTTGGGGCGTAACTACTTCGATCTCACGCCAGCATTCAAAGATGTGAAAGAGGCCCGTGCCTACCGGGCCGAGCATCAGGACGAGCTGATCGCCAAGTTGGAGAAGCACAAAGCCATCCCCCGCGAGCGCCGCGACCTGAACCAGCCCCGAGTGGGCGAGGACATGCGCGCCGGGCAGGATGTTACCCCGGAGCAATTTGCCAGCAGCTTCGGCTTCCGTGGGGTTGAATTCGGCAACTGGGTGGAGCAGGAACGCCGCCAGCGCAACCTCAATGATGCCTTCGACGCACTTATGGACATGGCTGCCATTTTGGGGATCCCGCCCAAGGCGATCTCTCTCAACGGAGAGCTGGGGCTAGCCTTTGGGGCGCGTGGTAGTGGCGGGGTATCTCCCGCTGCCGCCCACTACGAACCGGGAAAGATGGTGATCAACCTCACCAAGATGAACGGTGCCGGCTCGCTTGGCCACGAGTGGTGGCATGCGCTGGACAACTACTTTTCCCGACTGCGTGGAAAAGCTGGCGACAACATGACTGAGGCGCTGGATGTGGATCTGGCGGCCCGTGGCAGCAACTTCGTCCACAAAGGCGAGGTGCGCAAGGAAATGGTTGTGGCGTTTGGTGCGGTGATGCGTGCCATCAAGCAGACCGCACTCAGGGCGCGATCCAGCAAGCTCGATAGCAAGCGAACCAAGCAATACTGGACCACCAATACCGAGATGAGTGCGCGGGCGTTCGAGAGCTATCTCATCAGCAAGCTGCAGGACCAAGGCGTCAGTAACGACTATCTGGCCAATATCGTCGATGAGGCGACCTGGGAGGTATCCGCCCAGTTGGGTTGGGAGCTGGATAACAGCTATCCCTATCCGACCGCCGGTGAGGTGCCGGGTATTCGAGCCGGTTTCGACCACCTCTTCAACACCCTCGAGACGAAGCAGGAGGGTGATCGCGTCATCCTCTTCTCGAAGCAGGCTATGGCCCAGGGTGACAAGCCAGCCAAGCACCTGACCCGCAAAGAAGCCGAGCTGGTCACCAAAATGTGGTTCAAGCAGTACCGGGGGGCGAGCGGTATCAATGTGCAGATCCACGCCACCCAAGCTGAATTGGAACAAGCGTTGGGAATAAATGCCAAAGATGGGTTGATACGGCGCGCCGCGTTTGACGACGATGCGGGTACCCTGCATGTGGCCGCCGATACCATCGCCAACCCCAAGCGGATGCGCGAGATACTGCGTCATGAGGTGCTGGCCCACTATGGCCTGGCCAACGTGCTGGGCGATGGGGAATACACCAAGCTCATGAGCCGCCTCATCCAGTCCCAGAAAGACTCCAGCATGAAGGCGGTGTGGGACTGGGTGAACACCCATTACGCCGATGAGGATGTTGGTACCCAAGCAGAGGAGGTGGTGGCCCATCTGGCCGAGCTGGAGCAGGGCGCTTGGGGTCGCGGTTGGGATCGTGTGGTGGCGTGGGTTACCCGGGCGCTGCGCGCCGTTGGCTTTGTGCCGGATGGTATCACTGCGGCTGAGACTCGCTCCCTAATTGAGGGGCTGGCTAAGAAGCTGCAGAAAACAGATATAGAGGTTGGAGTCGCAGAAGGGGAGCGCTTGTGGTTCAGTGCCGAGCGCTCTCCCTGGCGTAAGGGGTTCCCAGAGGTGATCTTGCATGGCCGCCTCGCGGACGCGACCAGCCACCCTGATTACGATGCTGCCAAGGGGGGTGATGATGCCGCCGCTCGGCGGTTGGTCCATGATGTGCTTTCTCTTGATGCTATCAAGCAACTCAAAGGACTGATCGGCGATCGTTCGTCCATTGCCCTCGGAGTGCATGCCGAGGAAGCTGTGAGCCGCAATGCGATTCCTCGGGCAATGGCGGACGTGCTGGCTAAAGTGCTCGGCCTTGATGTTGACTTAGACATCGTGCAAGCCGCTAAGGTAGGACGAACCTCCCAGGATGGTTTTGGTCGGTTAGCAAATCAGCCGAGTTTTGATGGCCATGTTCGCATCGATAAGCCCTACCTCATCATGGATGACACTCTGACCCAGGGGGGCACCCTTGCGAATCTCAAGGGCTACATCGAGAACCGTGGCGGAGAGGTGTTGGCCGCCACCGCATTGACCGGAAAGCAGTATTCCGCCAAAATTGCTATCGATAGCTCAACCCTTGAGCAACTACGGGATCAGTATGACGGCACAGGCCTTGAAGCGTGGTGGCAAAACCGATTCGGCTATAGCTTCGACTCCCTCACAGAGTCTGAAGGCCGATACCTCCTTCGTGCCAAGGATGCTGACAAAGTCCGAGATCGAGTCGCTGCGGCAGGACAACCATCGCCGGCACGAAGCGAACATGAAAGCACTCGAGACGATGGATCTCTCCCGCCTGATGGTCTGAAATTCAGTAAGACGAATGCAGCTACCGATGAGGCGCTGCAAAAGCTCAATCTGGGCCCTAAGCCCGACATCATCGACAAGACCAAAACCAACCTGAACAAGCTACGCCAGGTAGACCGCGGCGTGGTCAGTTCATGGATTGATCGCGTCATCAAGAAGGCCAACACTGAGGTGCTAGACGCCCTGGCCCCCATCAAATATGCGGAAGAAGCCGCTGGCATTACCGAGGCGGCCGACTCCGGATATGTGGGCGCGCGTATGGCCACTGGCGCAGCCTCCACCATGCAAGCGACGATGCTCTACGGCCTGCCAGAGTGGAAGGACGGTGTGATCCAGCGAAAGGCTGGTACTGGTGAAAAAGATGCCCTGTTGGGCATTTTTTCTGACCTCGGAAAAGACCTGCATAACTGGCTGGGTTGGATGGCCGGGCACCGGGCTGAAATCCTGATGGGGCAGGGACGCGAGAATCTGCTGAGTGAGCAGGATATTGCTGCACTTAAGGAGCTTGGCAACGGGAAAGAGGCCAAGTTCATGGAGGCAAAAGAGCGCTGGAACAGGCTCAACACTGCCACCCTGGATCTGGCGCAGGAGGCCGGCTTGTTCACTGCCGAGGCGCGGGCCGAGTTCGAAAGCGAATGGTACATTCCGTTCTTCCGTGAGTCAGATGATGGCGACGTGATTGCACCTTTCAAGCCAAAGGGCATCGCCAACCAGAACGCCGGGATCAAGAAGCTCAAGGGCGGGGAGGCCAATACCAACGACCTGCTCGAGAATATCTTCACCTCAACTTCCAAGCTGATTGATGCCTCCATGAAGAACATGGCGGCACAAAAGACCGTCTGGAACCTCGCCGACACTGGCATCATCGAGGTCATTCCCAAGCCGAACAAGATGGACTATCAGGCGCTTGCCAATGGCAAAGACCGGATAATGCTCAAGCTGGAAGGAGAGGACTACATGATCCGGATTGAGGATCCCGACCTCTATCGCGCTATGACCTTCTTCGATCGCAAGCCTTTCGGCGCCATGGTCACTGTGGCCGCCAAGACAAAGCGTTTACTGACTGCCGGGGTCACTGCTTCACCTGAGTTTATGCTTCGCAATTTCTTACGCGACTCCCTCTCCAGCTGGGCGATAAGCAAGGACGGCTTCAAGCCGGTAATCGGCTCAATCAAAGGGGTGAAGAAGACCCTGGCAATGGAAGGCAGTACCATCGACGTGATGTTCAGTGGTGCCAGCTTCCTGGGTGGGTATGTCAACGGCAACGACCCGACAGCCATGGCCGACACTGTGCGCAAGTCACTGCGCCGCAAGGGAATGACGCCGGAACAAATCGCGAAATATGAGAAATCCATCATCCGCAATGCGGCACACGCCAAAGGCGTCGTGGCTGACTTGTGGGAGAAATACAGCCGCTTTGGCGAAGCATTTGAGAATGGTAACCGTGAGGCGGTCTATGAGGCCGCCATCAAGTCGGGTAAGAGCCATGCTCAGGCTGCTTTTGAGTCGAAGGACTTGATGGACTTCTCCATGCTGGGTGCCGCCAGTGCTATCCAAGGGGCTGCCATGGTGCTGCCATTCTTCAATGCCAGGATCCAGGGGCTTGGTAAGCTGACCCGCGAGTTGCGCGAGAATCCGCGCGAAATTGCCAAGCGGGCCGGGATGATCACCGCCATGTCACTCGGGCTGTTGGCGATCAACTGGGACGATGAACGCTATGAGGAACTGCCGGATTGGGATAAGGACAGCAACTGGCATTTCTTCGTTGGTGATCAGCATTGGCGTATCCCCAAGCCGTTCGAGATCGGGGTGATGTTCGGCACCATCCCTGAGCGTATGGTACGTGCTTTAGGCGACAAGGATACCGGCGCCCAGTTTGGCAAGGCAGTAGCCAGGGCGATCGGGGATACCTTCGCTCTCAACCCGACTCCACAGATCGTCAAGCCTGTGGTGGAGGCTGTTTTTAACTACGACAGCTTCCGTGGTGGCCCCATCGACAGCCCGCAGGATTTGGCCGTGCGTGCCGAGGCTCGCTACAACGAGCAGACTAGCCTGCTGATGCGCGAGCTGGGAGAGCTTTCAGGGTTGTCACCCAAGCAATTGGAACACCTGCTGATCGGATATACCGGCACTATGGGAAGCTATGTGATGGCTGCAGCTGACGGCCTGATCCGAGCCGCCAGGCCAGGAGAGTCAGCGGCCTGGCGTGCTGACGAAATCCCACTGGTGAAGGCAGTATACCGCGGCACCGGACCGGCCAAGTCCACTCAGCACATGGAAGAGTTTTACCGGATGCTGAGCGAAGTGAATCAGCTCAAGCGTACAGTGGACCAGTATCGTAGCGAGGGGCTGACAGATAAAGCCAGCGAGTTGCTGGAAGAGCAGGGCGGGATCCTCAAGTCGCGTCGCAACCTGAGTCGTACCCAGCAGCAGATTAGGGTGGTGCGCAACAGGATAGAGCTGCTCCAGCGTGATAAGACCATGGGGGCTGAGGAAAAGCGCCAGCGCATTGATGAGTTGCTGACCCGTCGAAATGACCTTGTGTACCAGGCCGTCAATACCAACCGGCGAAACTGGGAATAGCGGCCCTGCCATGGCCATATTGATGGGAGTAGACTGAGGCCTTTACCTGTGGGGACTCAACCATGTGGCTGCTGCTTGCGATCGGAAGCATGGTGCTGGCGTTGAAAGCGTCCAGTGTCAGTTTCACGTTGGCACTCATACCGTTCGCGATAGGGATCTGGTGTTTCAGTAAGTCTAACCGGGAGAGCCTGGAGACTTTCATGGCCTTCGCTTTCATCCTTGTGCTGATTGGTTTTGCTGTGAATGTTCTCATTAGTATCTAGTGAAATTTGGCTCACAGTTTTGAAGTAGACATCGTTCATGGAGAGGCTTAGGCCTCTTTTTTAATACCCAAATCGGTCCAAAAATGATAAATTCGCCCAATCACTGTATGCCCATACAGTATTTCACAGCCGAGAGGCTGAGAGAGAACGGGAGACATTGGATGGAATCATCACTGACCGAACTAGAAGAGCTAATCGAGACATTGGATCTGACGCCCCAGGAGGAAGATAGAATCGCGCGCATTCTACAAAAACTACGCGATGAAGCTGCTGCGTCGTAAAGATGTGGAAGGATTCGGATTGGCCCGCTACTGAGCGGGCTTTTCTATGTCTTGGAGGGGAGAAAAGAAAAAAGCCTGCATTTCTGCAGGCTTTCTACATCTTGGATCACCGGTGGATCATTTTGGTTCCTGTTTCAGGCCAGCCTCTGTCGCGATGATTTCGCTAAGTTGCTGTTTTAACTCGTGTTGTCCTGTCGGTGTCCTAGTTAAATTGGTGGAGCTGGGGGGATTTGAACCCCCGTCCAAAATTACTACATCCTCGGTACTACATGCTTAGTCACTCTTTACATTCGCCAACACGCTGCGGAGAGACACGCCACGCATTGACTAGCTCGATTGGTTTTAATGCTTCCGCCCCGAGCAGGACTTCCACACGATCCTGTGAAGGATGACCTTCCATTTCCCTAGGACACAGGCAAGCTAGGGGAGAAGGGCTCAGCGCAGGTTATTAAGCTGCGAGTGCGTAGTTTTCGTCGTTTGCGACTATTTTTTTGCGGTTTATTAACGAGGCCTACCGCACCTCGGCATGCACCTTGGGTTTCGTGAATCTTGTCGAATCCAGAATCAGCCCCAAGTTGTCAAAAGCGATTGTACGCAAAAAACCTGTCATGGCAAGGCGTTGATGGCAATCGACCGGCCTGGGCCGGTCGATTGCTGGTTTATTGGGCGACCCCGCAGGGTTCAGCCACGGTTCTTGTTTTTCATGATGCGCGCCTTTTCCCGATCCCATTCGCGGGCCTTGGTGTCTTCGCGCTTGTCGTGCTCTTTCTTGCCCTTCACCAGACCGATCTCGACCTTGACCCAGCACTCTTTCCAGTAGAGGGCCAGCGGCACTATGGTGTAGCCCTGACGGGCGGTCAGGCTCTCGAGCTTGTCGAGTTCACGGCGGCTCAGCAGCAGTTTGCGGGTGCGGGTCGGGTCACACACCACGTGGCTGGAGGCGGCATTGAGGGGCAGGAAGCTGGAGCCGAACAGGAAGGCTTCTCCCTGCAGGAAGATGACGTAGGCTTCGCTGATGTTGGCCTTGCCCGCCCGCAGGGATTTGACTTCCCACCCTTGCAGGGACAGGCCGGCTTCCACGCGCTCTTCGATGAAGTACTCGTGACGGGCGGTTCTGTTGAGTGCAATGGTGCTGGACCCGGCTTTGTTTTTACTGTTCTTTTTGCTCATGACGGGGGCCTTAGGCGATGTTGATGAAGGCGCATTATACGTGGGCGGCGGCGGCTGTAAAACGCGCAGCCGCTCGAGTGTCTGCTTTCTGAGCAATTCAGGCCGGTTGGGGGCGTTCAGCCCCGGGTTGGCGGGGTAAACGAGCCAGGATGGCGGGCGATGGCGGGGTGGTGCACGGTTGTGGGGGAGGATTTTGGCCGCCAAGGTGATAAAATCGCCCTGATTGGATGAGGAAACCCCATGCCCCGTATTACTCGCAGTGCCCTGGTGATGTTCAGCGCCGAACAGATGTTCCGGCTGGTCAACGACGTTCACGCCTACCCCGAATTCCTGCCCGGCTGTGTCGGCAGCCGCGTTCACGAGACGGGGGAGGACTACATGACCGCCTCGGTGGATGTGGCCAAGGCGGGCATCGCCAAGACCTTCACCACCCGCAACCAGCTCGATGCCAACCGCCGCATCAAGATGGAGCTGGTGGAGGGGCCCTTCAAGACGCTGGCGGGCTGGTGGACCTTCACCCCGCTTGATGTGGATGCCTGCAAGGTGGAGTTCGATCTCGACTTCGAATTCACCTCCAAACTCATCGAACTGGCGTTTGGCCAGATCTTCCGCGAGCTGGTGAGCTCCATGGTGCTGGCCTTCTCCAATCGTGCCAAGGTGGTCTACGGTGTCTGATCTGCTCAATATAGAAGTCGCCTACGCCCTGCCCGAACGTCAGACAGTATTGCGTATCCGGGTCGCCCCCGGCACCAGCGTGCTGGCCGCCATCGAGCAGTCCGGCATCCTCGGCAAACATCCGGAGATCGATCTCGCGGTCAACAAATTCGGCATCTACAGCCGTCCGGTCAAGGGGGGGGAGGCGGTGCAGGACGGGGATCGCATCGAGATCTATCGCCCCCTCATCGCCGACCCCAAGGAGATGCGCAAGAAGCGGGCCGAGAAAGCCAAGGAAGAGGGACGGGCCGACGTGGTCACCGGCGGGCGGCCGGACGTGCACCGCAAGCGGGACGAGGGCGACCCGGCCTGATACTCCCTGTTTTTACAGCATAAACAAGAGGCGCCATGGCGCCTCTTGTCGTTTCTAACTGCTTTTATGTAATACGGCAGCGATATGCACTGCCAAACGGGGCCGTCACAGCACCAGCAGTCGCTCGTTTTCAACGATCTCCACGCCGTCATCCTGGCTTGCGAGCACCGTCATGGCATGGGCCACCTGACTCGCCTCGATGGCGCGCCAGCGGGTGAAGCGCCCGCGCAGCAGGGGTTTCACCAGGGGATAGAGCGCCTGGATGAGTCGCTCCGAGGTGCGCGGCGGCTGGCGATCCCCGAGCAGCATGGCGGGACGAACGATGGCGAGCCGCTGCCATTGCTGGGCCAGCAGCGCCTGCTCCATCTCCCCCTTGGTGCGGGGATAGAGGGCAGGGGAGTGGGGATTGGCGCCGAGGCTTGAGACGATCAGCAGGCGGCGGCAACCGTGACGGCGGGCGAGGGCGGCGAAGGCCAGCACATAGTCGTGATCGACCCGGCAAAAGGCGGCATCCGAGCCGGCGTCCTTGCGGGTCGTGCCGAGACAGCAGAAGGCGAGATCGACCGGGGCGGGGAGTGCCACCTCTGCCAGTCGCTCAAAATCCACCGGCAGCCAGTGGCGGTTCGGGGCAGGCTCCCCTGGCGTGCGACAGAGCAGGGTCAGTGCGTGGTCGGCGCCAAGCTGGCGAACGAGCGCGCGGCCGATGAGGCCGGTGGCCCCGGCGATGAGGATCTGGCTCATGGGATCTCCCGGTGTGGCACTGAGGCCCTGTGTGGATGGAGGCCCTTCAACCTTGGGCCAAGCCGCCGCATGCTTCAACCTGGGCTCCCGGCCCCAGAAAGACAAAACCGGCCAAGGCCGGTTTTGTGTGCAATCAGAGCGGGGTCGTGAAGGCTGCCGGGAGCGGGAAGTCGCCGGTGGCGGTGGAGAGCCGGTCGCCGACGAAGTTCAGGGTCAGCTCCTTGCGCTCCTTGTCGCCACGACCGGGCGTGAACTCGTAGAGGTAATACCAGGTATTGGGGTCGAAACCGTCGCGCAGCATGGGGGAACCCAGCACGTACACGACCTGCTCGCGCGTCATGCCCTGGCGCAGTTTGTCGACCTGCTTTTGTTCTACGTAGTTGCCCTGGGGAATATCGATGCGATAGACCAGGCTGCAACCGGACAGGGTGAGGGCGGTCAAGGCCGCGGCAATCAGGTGTTTCATCCGCATATCGGGTTCAGATCATCCATACAGTCTTTTTTAGCTCGGCAAATCATACCCACTCCCTGCGCGGAAGTAAAAAGCCATTGATCTGACTGGCAGTAAAAAGGGCCGCGAGGCGGCCCTTGGCAAGCTGGCGCACGGCTTACATGGCGGTGCGGAAGATCTCGACAATCTCGGCGTGGGTGGCCTGCTTGGGGTTGGTGAAGCCGCAGGCATCCTTGAGGGCATTGGTGGCCAGCACGTCGAAGTCATCGGCCTTGACCCCGAGCTGCTCGAGACCGGCGGGGATGTTCACGTCCCGGGCCAGCGTCTTGATGGCGGCAATGGCGGCGGCAGCCCCCTGCTCGTCGTTCATGGCGCTCACGTCCACTCCCATGTGGCGGGCCACGTCCTTGAGGCGGGCGGCGCTCACCTGGGCGTTGTAGGCCTGCACGTGGGGCAGGAGCACCGCGTTGCATACCCCGTGGGGCAGGTCATAGAAGCCGCCGAGCTGGTGGGCCATGGCGTGCACATAGCCGAGGCTCGCATTGTTGAACGCCATGCCGGCCAGGAACTGGGCATAGGCCATCTGCTCGCGGGCGTGCAGATCATCCCCCTGATGGACCGCGGTGCGCAGGTGCCTGGCGACGAGCTGGATGGCCATGATGGCGCTGGCATCGGTCACCGGGGTGGCGGCGATGGAGACATAGGCTTCGATGGCGTGGGTCAGGGCGTCCATGCCGGTGGCGGCGGTGAGCCCGGCGGGCTTGGCCAGCATCAGCTCGGGGTCATTGACCGACATCAGCGGGGTGACGTGCTTGTCGACGATGGCCATCTTCACCTGACGGGCCTCGTCGGTGATGATGCAAAACCGGGTCATCTCGGAGGCGGTGCCGGCCGTGGTGTTGATGGCGATGAGCGGCAGCTGGGGCTTGGCGGAGCGATCCACCCCTTCGTAGTCCTGAATGCTGCCGCCGTTGGCCGCCACCAGGGCGATCCCCTTGGCGCAGTCGTGGGGGGAGCCGCCCCCGAGGGAGATGACGCAGTCGCACTGGTTGGCCCTGAGCATGGCCAGCCCCTGCTCGACGTTGGTCATGGTGGGGTTGGGTTTGGTGTCGTCGAACACCTGGCTCTCGATGCCCTGCTCCGCCAGCAGTTTGGCTACCTTGGCCACCACGCCCAGCTGGTTGAGGATGCGATCGGTGACGATCAGTGCCTTGCGATAGCCATAGCCCTTGATGTCGGCGGCAGCCTCCTGCAGGCAACCCGCACCCATCAGGTTGACCGCCGGAATATAGAACTTGAATGTAGCCATGGTGAACTCCGTAGATTAGCCATTAAGTAGTAGTGTGGCGTCAAAATAGCAGCGTCAATCGGGATTGGCAGGCTTCAATGGTATCTGATGTACAACTTTGTGGACTCGATCGCGCTCTGTGGATTCACCCCCAGAGAGGGCTTGACAAGGGGCGGGAAGGGGTTGACAAAAGAAAAACGTTTTTCAATTAATTCATCACGTTAGCAAACGTTTTGCATGAAAATGGCTGCTGTCAATGCGTGAAACTGTGAGTTGCCTCAAGGATTTGGAAAGCGCTTTCGCCCATAGTTGCGCCTTCCCGAACGAGGGGAAAACTGGCTTGAAAATTACATAAAGAACCATCTTAACTGCACGCTGCCATCCGTGGCGGAGCGCAACCAGGAGTCCACTATGTCTGATGTTTTTCACTTGGGTTTGAAGAAAGCTGATCTGCAAGGCGCCACCCTGGCGATCGTTCCCGGTGACCCCGAGCGTGTGAAGCGTATCGCAGAACTGTTGGACAACCCGGTACACCTGGCCAGTCATCGTGAATTCACTACCTGGCGCGGCGAGATGGGCGGTACCGCCGTCATCGTCTGCTCCACCGGCATCGGCGGCCCGTCTACCTCCATCGCGGTGGAAGAGCTGGCCCAGCTGGGCATCCGCACCTTCCTGCGCATCGGCACCACCGGCGCCATCCAGCCGCACCTGAATGTGGGCGACGTCATCGTCACCACCGGCTCCGTGCGCCTCGACGGTGCCAGCCTGCACTTCGCGCCCATGGAATTCCCGGCCGTCGCCGACTTCGAGTGCACCACCGCACTGGTCGAGACCGCCAAGGAGCTGGGCTCCAAGCTGCACGTGGGCGTGACTGCCTCCTCCGACACCTTCTACCCGGGTCAGGAGCGTTACGACACCTACTCCGGCCGCGTGGTGAGCCGCTTCCAGGGCTCCATGAAAGAGTGGCAATCCATGGGCGTGCTGAACTTCGAGATGGAGTCTGCCACCCTGTTGACCATGTGTGCCAGCCAGGGTCTGCGTGCCGGTATGGTGGCGGGCATCATCGTCAACCGTACCCAGCAAGAGATCCCGAGTGCCGCCACCATGGCCAAAACCGAATCTGACGCTATCAAGATCGTGCTGGGCGCCGCCCGCAAGCTGATCTGACGCTCTCTTAAACAGAGAGTACCGAGTGGGGGTGGGGGCCGCTGCGAAAGCACGGCCCCTATCTTTATCTGCCGTTCAGCCATTCCCTGATCCAGTCTGCTGGCTCTATCCCGTTTTACGATTCATTTCCTCTGCCAGATTAAAACGGCGTGGCACAAGTCACTGCCATCTGCTCACCACTCACCGGATGTCGGAACCTCAGCGCATTTGCGTGCAGCATCAGTCGGGGAGTCCGCTCCGTGCCCGGTTGCACCAGGCCGCCGTAAAGGTCGCATCCCAGGATGGGGTGGCCCAGCCACTGGCAATGAATGCGCAACTGATGAGTGCGACCCGTCTCGGGACTGAGCGCTACCCGGGTCACGGGCAGGAGTTCACCTGTCTCGTTCAGGCGCTCGGTCCGCACCAGCACCCGATAGCGGGAGCGGGCGGGTTTGCCGCGCTCGGCGCAGATCGTCATCAGGGGAAAGAGGGCCGGATCCTTGGCGATGGGTGCCTCAATCAACCCCTCGTCCTCGGCCAGGTGGCCGCAGAGCAGCGCCTCGTACGTCTTGGTCACGGCGCGCTGGCTGAACTGCTGGCACAAGAGGGCGTTGATGGCCTTGTTTCTGGCCAGCACCATGATCCCCGAGGTGCCAAAGTCGAGGCGATGGATCAGGGTGCAGCCGGGGTAGTCCTGTACCAGTCGGTGGTGCACGGAGTCGAGGTTCTGCGGGTTCTTGCCGGAGAGGCTCAGCAGTCCGCTCGGCTTGTTGATGAGCAGCAGGTATTCGTCCTCGAACAGGATCTCGATGGCGGCGGCGCAGGGGGGGGCGATGAAGGTATCGACGATGACGGACATAGGGCGTTGGGGTTGAGGAGCGGGAGGGGATCATACAAGAAGCCGCCCCGTTCGGCGAATCCACCGGCCCCTGCCGGCGGGCGTCGCTGGCAAGCCACTGATTATTCAGGCGGAGCCATTTTGTGACTGCCCCCTGAGTTAATTCTCAGCTCCCTTGCTAAGGTATGCGCTTTGTCACCTTGTCAGGAGTCTGCCATGTCTTTGCCCGTCATTCTCGATTGCGATCCCGGCCACGATGATGCCATTGCCCTCATTCTGGCGCTGGCGAGTCCGGAGTTGAATGTGCTGGCGGTGACCACCAGCGCGGGCAACCAGACCCCGGACAAGACCCTCAACAACGCCCTGCGCATCCTCACCCTGCTCGGGCGCCACGACATTCCGGTGGCGGTGGGGGCACCCAAGCCCCTGGCCCGCGAACTCATTATCGCCGACAACGTGCACGGGGAGACTGGTCTCGATGGTCCCAGGCTGCCGGATCCCGGTTTCGCTCCCCAGGCCATGACGGCGCTGGAGCTGATGGCCAAGACGTTGCGCGAGAGCCCGGAACCGGTCACCCTGGTGCCGACCGGCCCGCTCACCAACATCGCCCTGCTGCTGGCCGCCCACCCTGAACTCAAGCCGAGGATTGCCCGCATCGTGCTGATGGGGGGCGCGGCCGGGCCGGGCAACTGGACGCCGGCGGCGGAGTTCAACATTTTCGTGGATCCGGAAGCGGCCGATATGGTGTTCAGGTCCGGTATTCCCATCACCATGTGCGGGCTGGATGTGACCCACGAGGCCCAGGTGATGGACGAAGACATCGAGCGGGTGCGGGCCATCGCCAACCCGGTGGCCCAGTGCGTGGCCGGGCTGCTCGATTTCTTCATGATCTATCACAGGGATCCCAAGTGGGGATTCACCGGCGCCCCCCTGCATGATCCCTGCACCATCGCCTGGTTGCTGGCGCCAACGCTGTTCCACGGGATAGACTGCTGGGTCGGCATCGAAACCCGGGGCACCCATACTGTGGGGATGACGGTGGTGGATCGCTACGGCCTGACCGGCAAGCCCGCCAATGCCCGGGTCCTGCTGGGACTGGACAGGCACGGTTTCATCGATCTGCTGGTGGAGCGCCTGCAGGTATTCAGCGGGCAATGATGCAATCAGAGAAGGGAAGGGGAAGGGGAATGGGAAGAGAGACGCTGGCCGCGCTGGTGTGCCTACAACTGACGGCGTGCGCCACGCCGTTCGAATCCATGTGGCAAGGGCTGGCGACCTGCGAACTGGATGGTCTCTATCTCGACAGCGAGACGGGGGAACCCTCCCATCCCCTGCTCAAGACCTTCACCCCCTACAAGAACAGCGACGGCTTTGCCTGGTACAAGACCCATCAGGAGTTGCACGGCTTGCCCATCACGGGCTTCCTCATTCCCACCTCCACCTTCGAGGTGCATGCGCTCTTCGTCGATACCCCCATCGCCAACGCCAGGCGGCTGACCCACAACGCCTATGGCAGCGAATTTGCCAACGAGGAGAAGCACAACAAGGGGGAAGCTCCCCTGCTGCTGCGCGATCCCAACAACCCCAAGCGCTCCATCATCGATTGCACTCAAGGGGAGTCCGAGGCGCCGCTGCCGGAGGAGCCTTTCCCGGAGTAACCTCTCCGGGCCCGCTGTGGCCCGTCGCCTCTCCCATCATCCCGGATGCTGTAACCGGTGTAACAGGGAGGGGGCCCCGCATCGGCACGCCTTGCAGCAACCCCAGACCAGCGTGGCGCTCTGGCCGCCCGCCCCCCCGCTCAGTCCACCATCCAGGCCTTATGGAGGGATGCTCCCAGCATTGACTCCCCCCGGGTACTGTCACCATTCCCCCATTAACCCGCGAGGCGTCGAGGGCTCTTGTCCCAAAGAGTGAGAAGGAAATAGGCCATTGGCATGAGAAACGTGGACGATGATGGCACCAGGAAAAAGTCATCTACGCTAGGTGTGGAGTTGAATGACTCCTAGTCAAATGTTCATTTTCCAAGGGAGACAATGTTATGCCTTATGTTGCACTGGAGTTCGATCACCGGATCGCACAGCCGGCGATCCAGTGGATTGTGGTGAAATGTGCGGGAGTCGGTGAGAAATGCGGTGGCCCCATCGCCTTGTCACCTCGCCATGATGTGGCGTACTTCCTGGATCCCGTCACGGCGAGCCGGGATGCGACACTGTTTGCCGAGTACAAGAACAGGGCGCTGGTCGCGGATGACATATTGCTGGCGATCGAGGAGCGCCGCGCTCCCCTGAGGCACTATGCCTATCAGTGGGATCACCAGATTTTTTCCGCGACCTTGAAGTGGGGCGTGCTGGAGTGGTCCGGGGATGAGACGCGGCGCTCCCCGAGGATCGATGTCGCCTACTTCGTCGACCCTGACAGTGCCGAGTCCGATGCAAAGGTGTTCTCATTTTTACGCGATCGTATCGGGTAGCGACGGACAGGCGTTCTAGAGTGAGCAAGCACCGGCCTCGGCCGGTGTTTTTATGCCGCCGGGATTTTCTTGGGCCCTGTCACGCGACGTGATACGCGGCAGTTTGCTCAAAAGAGGGCGCGACCACGACCTCATGGCAACCCATGGCGGGATAGTCAACGAGGCGGCGTGACAATAAAAATCCCCCGTGATGGGGGATTTTTTATTTCTCTCTGGCACCAGCGCAGCAGCAGGGCCGTGCCGGAGACATGACCCGCTTGATGGCGGTCAGCAGCGTATCAGCTCCCGGACTCCGGCTGGGTGTGTTCGGGCGCCGCGCTCAACAAGTCCAGCCCCTCGTCCTGGCTCAGCACCAGATAGCGCTCGTACTGGCGCAGGACGTCTGCACTCAGCTCGTCCCGGGTCAGGTACTGGATGTCATAACCGGCGCGGCCATCGGCGAAGAAGGTCATGGGTTCGAAGATGCAGGCCTCCGGATCGTGATTGTGAGCGGCCTCCAGGGGGTTGAAGGCGGGGGCGGGCCTGGATTCGATGCGTATCCCGTAGCCGAAGTCGCGCCGACCCTCCTGAGGCACCAGCAGCAGGCACTGATCCGGGTCGCTCTGCTCGACCCGGCAGGTGAGCCCGCGGGCCTCGAACTCCTGGCGCAGGGCGGTCAGCGCGGGCAGGGCGATGTCATTGAGGAAGCGGCGGGCTCCCTGCTCGGTGGAGGGGCGCAGCAGGTGATCCATGCGGGTGCGCCACTGCTTGCCGTTCCAGAAGTCGGTGGCGGGGGAGAGGCGCCTGGCCGAGTGCTCCCTGTCCGCCACCAGGCCGCGGCAGAGACCGAGACAGAGCAGCACCATGATAAAGGCAAAGGGCAGGGCGGCGATCAGGGTCATGGATTGCAGGGCCGCGAGTCCCCCCGTGCTCATCAGGGTGCCCGCAGTGATCCCGAGCAGAACGGCCCAGAACAGGCGCTGCCAGACGGGGGAGCCCTCCTTGCCCTGGGTGGCGATGTTGTCGATGACGAAGGCGCCGGAGTCGGCGGAGGTGACGAAGAAGACGCTGATGAGGATCACCGCCAGCGCCGAGGTGATGTCGGCCCCCGGCAGCAGATCGAAGAAGTTGAACAGCAGGGTGTCGATGTTGCCCACCGAGTCGATGAGGCTCTGGCCGCCGGCGTGCTGGCTGGCCCAGATGGCGGCGTTGCCGAACACCGTCATCCAGATGAGGTTGAAGGCGGTGGGGACGAACAGGACGCCCAGAATGAACTCGCGCAGGGTGCGTCCGCGGGAGATGCGGGCGATGAAGAGGCCGACGAAGGGGGACCAGGAGATCCACCAGGCCCAGTAGAGCAGGGTCCAGTTGCCAAACCAGCCCGCCTGGCGCGTCTCGCTATAGGTGAAGGTGCGGAAGGTGAGCTGGGTCAGGGCGGAGACATAGTTGCCGATGTTCTCGGAGAGGGCCCCCAGCAGGTATTGGGTGGGGCCGGCGATGAGCACGAACAGCAGGAGCACGATGGCGAGGAAGAGGTTCAGCTCGGAGAGGCGCTTTACCCCCTTGTCGAGGCCGGTGACCGCCGAGAGGCCGGCGAGGGCGATGACGACCCCGATGAGGCCGAAGCGGAACAACTCTCCCGTGGTGTCCATCCCGGTGAGCCGGGTGATCCCCGCCGACAGCTGCATCACCCCGTAGCCCAGCGTGGTGGCGATGCCGAAGATGGTGCCCACCAGGGCGAAGATGTCCACGGCGTGGCCGAGGGGGCCATGGATCTTCTCCTTGAAGATGGGGTAGAGACCGGAGCGGATGGTGAGCGGCAGGTTGTAGCGAAAGCCGAAGTAGGCCAGCACCAGACCGACGATGGCGTAGATGGCCCAGGCGTGGAAGCCCCAGTGGAAGAAGGTGGTGACCATGGCCTCCCGGGCGGCTGCCTGCGTCAGGGGGGCGGCCTGGGGCGGAGAGACGAAGTGGCTCATGGGTTCGCCCACCCCGAAATACATGAGCCCTATGCCCATGCCAGCGGCGAACAGCATGGCAAGCCAGGAGGTGAAGCTGAACTCGGGGCGGGCGTCATCCGGTCCCAGGCGAATGTTGCCGTAGTGGCTGAATGCGATCACCAGCAGCAGGATCAGGAACATGCCGACCACCAGCACGTAGAACCAGCTGAAGTGCGCGGTGATCCAGCTCTGGCCTGCGCCGAAGAAGCGGGCGGCGGCCTCGGGTGCCAGGGAGCAGATGGCCAGCAATGCCAGGATAAAGAGCAAGCCGGGGATAAAAATGGGCAATGAAAGGGTGCTGCGGGGGGGGCGTGACGCGTTCATGGGACACCTTTGGCTGGAGGGACTCAAGACACTATAAGTGGGTTGGCAACAGAAAGGACAGGTGAGGCGCACATCTTGTGAAGATCCCCATCCACACTTCCCCGAGCTCTGACGGACCCTTCCGCGCTCGATGGGCCGCTTTCTGACAAGTGCCGGGGAGTATCCAAATGACAGCGTTCTGGTGGTCAGCCGGTGGGAGGACTATAGTGCAACCGGAAGAGGGAGGCGGGTGAGGCTCGTTCTCTCGTTGCCAGAACCACAATCAAATCAATAACGAGGGCTTGTCATATGAAAGGTATTGCCATCCTGATGACGGTGTTTTTGATGGGCATGGGGGCCGTCCAGAGCGCGGCGGCAGCCACGGCGGCCGAGCAGGCGTGCGAGGCGCAGGCCGCGGCGAAGAAGTTGGCTGGCGCTGCCAAGACCAGCTTTGTGGGCAAGTGCGTCAAGGATGCCGCGGCTGGCGCCAGCAGCGCCAAGGCGAGCCAGTGCGAGAAGGCGGCGGCCGACAAGAAGCTGGCAGGGGCGGCCAAGAACAGCTTTATCCAGAAGTGCGTGAAGACGGACGGGGCGGCGGACAAGGCGAGCCAGTGCGAGAAGGCGGCGGCTGACAAGAAGCTGGCGGGGGCAGCCAAGAACAGCTTCATCCAGAAATGCGTCAAGACGGCCTGAGCGCCTATGCGCTGATGAAAGGGGCCCCTGGTCCCTTTCTCTATTCAACGGGAGTGGGGCAGTGACTCTTGCTGCCTGAATGGTACTGGTAGCGAAAGTGGTCGGTTTTTTATGGCAATGCAGTGTTTGATGCTGTTACTCATCCCCTCAATGCATTTCCCTGCGGTGGTCGCCGCCCGGCGAGCCGCGCGTCAGGATTTCCTCGTGTTGTTTTAATGATGTTATTTTCAATAAAAACAATGCGTTAGATTTGCACCCATCATTTATTTTCGCCAATTCACGCTTTTGATGAAATCTTTTCCCCCCGGTGCCGGTTTTATAGGGGGTAGCCGGCGCGCAAGCCCGGCAACACTTTCACACCGCAGAGATCAGCCGTCAGGCTCAACAATAAGGAATGTCCCTATGAACGTGAAAAAAAGCACCGCCATCACCTGCGCCATGACCGGTCTGTTGGCACTGGGAGCCCAGATGGTCGCTGCCCCGGCCATGGCTGCCGAGGAGAAAGAGAAGTGCTACGGCGTGGTGAAAGCGGGCAAGAACGACTGCGCCACCAAGACGGCCTCCTGCGCCGGCACCGCCAAGATGGACGCCCAGGGTGATGCCTTCGTGGTGATGCCCAAGGGCCTGTGCGAGAAGCTGGCTGGCGGCTCCCTGCAGCCGAAGTAAGCCCTGTGCCAGGGGGCGGACCCGCCGTTCCCTGGCCATTTCCTGCCAAGAGATCCCGCCATGAACCCCTTGATCGGTATCGGATTACGTCCGCCTCACTATGATGACCTTCGTCAGACCCGCCCCGCAGTGGGTTGGCTGGAGGTGCACAGCGAGAACTACTTCGAGCGCCACAGCCAGGGATTCGAGGTACTGGCCGAGCTGGCCAGCCATTATCCCGTCAGCCTGCACGGGGTGGGCATGTCGCTGGGCTCCGCCGATCCTCTGGATCAGCAGCATCTGCGCCAGCTGGCGGCCCTGGTGCGGGACATCGGGCCGGTGCGGGTCTCCGAACACCTGAGTTGGGGCAGCATCGGCGGGCGCTATTTCAACGATCTGCTGCCGGTGCCCTACACCCGGGCGGCGCTGACCCGGATGAGCGACAAGATAGAGACGGTACAGCAGACCCTGGGTCGCCAGCTGCTCATCGAGAATCCCTCATCCTATCTGCAACTGCCGGGGGAGATGAGCGAGTGGGAGTTTCTGGCCGAGCTGGCCCGGCGAAGCGGCTGCGGCATATTGCTCGATCTCAACAATCTTCATGTCAGTGCCTTCAACCACGGTTTTGACTGCGCCGACTACTTCGCGGCCATCGATCTGGATGCGGTGGGGGAGATCCACCTCGCCGGTTACACCGACAAATCCCTGCCAGAGGGGCACCTCTACATCGACACCCACAGTGCCCCGGTGGCGCCCCCCGTGTGGGAACTGTATCGCCAGATCTGCGCCCGGCGGGCCATCCCCACCCTGATCGAGTGGGATCTGGAGATACCGCCGTTGCCGGTGCTGCTGGGGGAGGCTGAGCTGGCGAGTGAGATCATCAGCGCAGCCCCATCCATGGCCACATTGGCCGGGGAGGCGTCCCATGCCTGAGCTGACTGCCATGTCCGCGCCTTTGGACTCTGATCCGCTGGCGCCGTTGCAGCGGGTGCAGCAGGGATTTGCCGCCGGGCTGCTCGGTGACGAGGAGGCGGCCCTGGGGCTCATCGCCCCGGCGAGCCTGCCAGCCGCCGCCCTCCTGCAGGTCTATCGCAACAACTTCGTGCTGAGTCTGAGCGAGGTGCTGGCCAGCACCTATCCCGCCGTCAAGGCCATGGTAGGGGAGGCGTTCTTTGCCGCCGCCGCCCGTGGCTTCGTGTTGGCCGAGCCACTGGAAGAGGGCTCTGTCATGCATTACGGCGAAGGATTCGGTGACTGGCTTGCGGGCCTGCCCACCACGGCCGCGCTCCCCTGGCTTGAGGATCTCGCCCGCTTCGAATGGGCGCTGGATCGCACCGCCCTGCTGCCACCGGATCCCCGCCGCTGGCCGGCGCAGCGCCTGGCCGCCATTCCTCCCGCTCTCTGGGATCGGCTGGTGCTGAGTTGCGCCGGGGATGTGCTGGGGTTTGAGAGCCGCTATCCGGTGCTCGCCATCTGGCAGATGGCCCTGCACGGCGGGGCTGCGGTCGAGAAGCTGGACTCCCCCTGCTGGCTGGTGCTCAAGAAGCGGCCGGATCACCGGATCGATCCTCTCTCTCTCAACATGCCTGCCTGGCAGCTGCTGCAAGGCTGTCGTCAGGGTCAGCCGCTGGCCGCCCTGCTTGGGCAGGATCCCGCCCTGGCGGAACAGCTGCCCACCCTCGTTACCCTCGATCTGCTGGTCGATCTGGAGCTTGTCCATGACTGAACACACTATCATTCCGGCCGACAGCCTCTGGGCGTCGCGTATTCAACCCGCCCTCGTCGGCGCCGTGCTGCTGCTGGCACGGCTCTGGGTAGCGCTGATTTTCCTGCGCTCCGGCTGGCTCAAGCTGAGCGCCTGGGACTCCACCCTCTATCTGTTCGAGTTCGAATATCAGGTTCCGCTGCTGCCCTGGCAGTGGGCAGCCTATGTGGGAACGGCCACCGAGCTGTTGCTGCCACTGCTGCTGGTGGGGGGGCTCTTCACCCGCCCGGTCGCCTTCTTGCTGTTTGGCTTCAACATCATGGCGGTCGTCTCCTACCCCACCCTCTGGGCGGGGGGCTTCTACGATCACCAGTTGTGGGGCTGGATGCTGCTGACCCTGGTGGTCTGGGGGGGCGGCCCCCTGTCGCTGGACTTCTGGCGCCTTGAAAGAGATCGGCTGCAGGGTTAGCCTGCAAGCCATGTGAGGGGGCCTTTGGCCCCTTTTTTATCGCCCCGTCCAGGGTGGCGCAAAGAGGAGAGTCATGATGTGTGCGAGGTGTGCGAGATGAGAGTTCGCGAGGCCGGACTGGCGGATATCCCTGCCCTGGTAGCGCTGCGCTTGCAGCTGTTCTGTGAACTGGGGGAGCTGGCCAGCCCCGAGGCCGATCCTGCCCTGGCGCGGGCGACCCGGGATTATTTCACGGCCGCGATGCAGGAGGGCAACGGCCGCTCCTGGCTGGTGGAGGTGGACGGAGAGGCCGTGGCCTGCGGGACCCTGGCCTTGTTCGTGCGTCCCCCCTATCCCGGCAAC
This sequence comes from Aeromonas intestinalis, assembly GCF_054052485.1. Taxonomy (NCBI): domain Bacteria; kingdom Pseudomonadati; phylum Pseudomonadota; class Gammaproteobacteria; order Aeromonadales; family Aeromonadaceae; genus Aeromonas; species Aeromonas intestinalis. The sequence goes on along the minus strand of NZ_JBSTYK010000001.1, from coordinate 282,742 downwards.
CTGAGCGGGCGAGAGGCCTATCTGCTCAACATGTATACCCGGCCAGACTGGCGCAAGCAGGGCATGGCGAGAGCCCTGCTCGAGGCCATGACCCGCTGTGCCAGAGCGTTGAAACTGGGCAAGCTGTGGCTTCATGCCAGCGAGGAGGGGCGCCCCCTCTATGAGCGCATGGGCTTTGCAGGCAACCCGGCCTGCCTGGAATGGCACCCCATCGATTGATGGGGCTGGCATGGAACGCATGAGATCTGCGGATAAGGCAGCCTATCTGGAATGGGTTTCATGAATGGAGGCCTGCTATTGATGATCCTAAAACGAGTGTTAAACGTACTCTCTGCCCTTGGCACATCTGCTGCTTTTCTCTACACTGCGCGCCCCCGACAACGAACCGCTGCCGGGGCAAGTTGGTGTCTGCTCATCGGACCTCAACAGGCGCACTCTCTTCGGGTCCGGCTCTGCCGATAACAGGGTATCCCGAGGGAGGTGAGTGGCTGTGCAGGCGTGATCGGAACAGGGGGCGAAATGGCCTCCATCTATAGGGTTCAGAGGTAGGTCATCCATGTTCAATAACAAACTGAAGGCGCAGTTGCAGGCTTGCCAGGCGCGACTCGATGAGCAGCAAGGGGTGGTGAATGCCATCCGGCAGGGGGTTGCCAGCGCGATCTTCACCCCACAGGGGGAGATCATCGACGTTAATGAAGCCTTTGCGAGGCTGATGGGTTACCGCGCCGATGAGCTGGTGGGGAAACACCATGCGCAGCTGTGTCCCCAAGGCTGGGGCCAGTCCGCCGAGCATCAGCAGTTCTGGGCGGGGCTGCGTCAGGGTCAGCAGGGAGCCGGGGTGTTCGAGCACATCAACCAGCGCGGAGAGTCGCTCTGGCTGGAGGCGAGCTATTGCCCGGTGAAGCAGCAGGGCAGGGTGGTGCGGGTGGTGCTAATTGCCAGCGATACCACGGCCCGCCAGCAGCAGCTGCAACGTCAGGAGGCGCTGGCCCTGGCGCTGGACAAGTCCCAGGCGATGATAGAGTTCACCCCGAGTGGCGACATCCTGAGCGCCAATGAGAACTTCCTCGCCTGCATGGGCTACAGCGCGAGCCAGTTGCAGGGCAAGCATCACAAGATCTTCTGCGACGAGGATTTCTTGCGCGAGCAGCCCCATTTCTGGGATGAACTGGCACGGGGCCAGTTCAAGTCTGGTCTCTTCATGCGCTACAACAGCCGGGGGGAGGCCATCTGGCTGGAGGCGACCTACAACCCGATCCGGGATGGGAGCGGCAAGGTGGTGAGGGTGGTCAAGTTCGCCAGCGACATCACGGCGCGCATTCATCAGAACAATGCCACCCGGGATGCGGCCCGGCTTGCCCATCACACGGCCCAGGAGACCCTCAGCAGCGCCGAGCAGGGGGCGGGGCTATTGCGCGCCGCGGTGGAGACCTCCTCCCTCATCGCGACCCAGGTGGAGCAGGCCATCGACCTCATCGGTCAGCTCAATGAGCAGTCGAGGCATATCGAGGCCATCGTCTCCACCATCAGCGCCATCGCCGATCAAACCAATCTGCTGGCCCTCAATGCGGCTATCGAGGCGGCGCGGGCGGGGGATCAGGGCCGCGGCTTTGCCGTGGTGGCGGACGAGGTGCGCCAGCTGGCGGCCCGCACCTCGCTGTCGACCGGCGAGATTGCCAAGGTAGTGCAAAAGAACCGCGAGTTGACGGCCAGGGTGACCGGTGACATGGCCGGGGTGGCGGGCAGCGCCGAGCTGGGCAAGGAGCAGATAGCCCGGGTCGATGCCGTCATGGTGGAGATCCGCCAGGAGGCGAACCGGGTGTCGGAAACCGTCTCCAACCTCTCCATCTGAGTGATGACGACGCGTCAGATACCGCCCCCTGCGGCGGTATCTGACGAGATCGCCAAAAGTGTGAGCGGTCAGTCAGGCAAACTGAATCCGGCCTGTACCGTGCCCCCCTTGTCGATTGTTCCGGCTTCTCCCCTTGATTAGTCTGCCGGCTCATTTTTCATTGAGCTGGAGTGATGTGATGGCTGTGGGACAGAAAAGCAGGGCGACTGCCCTGTTGCTGGGGTTGGTGGCGAGTCTGGGGTTGAGTGGCTGCATGGGGTCCATGGGGCTCTCCGCCATGGTGACCAAGGGCAACCTGAGCGTGGTGGATAACCGTTATGGCCGCGCCGGGGTCTTCGTGCTGCTCTCCCCCGTCTATGGTCTGGCGGCGACTGCGGATCTGTTCGTGTTCAACACCATCGAATTCTGGTCCGGCAAGAATCCCATCACCGGCAAGTCGCCGGCCCTGGTGGATCAGAAGGCCGATGCGGTGATCAAGGTCAACCAGCATCTGGACCCTTCCCTCAACAAGGTGCCGCTCGCCATGCTGCCCCAGGGCGTGCGGGAAGTGGAAGTCACTTATCCTGACGATCGCAGCGCCCAGATGGAAATTCACTACCTGGATGGCCGCAGCAGCATGATGCGCGGTGAAAAGCGGGGCAATCAGGTGGATCTCTATCTCGACGGCAAGCTGGTGTCGACCCTGAGCGAGCAGCAGCTGGCCGAGATAAGCGAGGGCAAGCGCACCCTGGCCTGATGGCTGGCGCAGCCCGCTGATACCGGATGTCGGCAAAAAGCCCCGCAGATGCGGGGCTTTTTCATGGGCGACGGGACGGCATCAGCGTGCGGTCGGTTTGCCATAGGGCTGCAATACCAGCCCCAGCAAACGGCTCAGCTGCTTGAGCTGCTCGGTGAGCTGCACGTTGAGCCAGAGGTAGCCGCTGATGCTGGCTTCCCCCTCGGCGCAGAGCCGCACCCGGGTGGTGGCCTCGTCCAGGCAGGCGATGGCGACATCCAGCTCCCGTTGTTCGCCGCTCTTGAGCATGAGGGCGAGCTGGGTGATCACCGTCTCGGTCGCCTGCTGGCAGGCCCGCAGTTCAGGGGTGCTCTGCATCAGGAAGTGGCTGTGGCGATCGTTCCAGTAGGTGTTGGCCAGCATCTCCAGGGTGCAGAGGGTGTTGCGCAAGGTCGCCTGGATGGCCTCGAAATGGGGGGCGTTGAGGCGGGTCTCCTTGACGGCCGGGGTCAGCAGGGGGCGCAGACTGACCATCTTGGCAAGCACGCGTGCATGGTTGCGGGTCAACTTGGGCCGCTCCAGCATGTTGGGGGAGAGATGGGTGTGATAGAGGCGCTGGGCCATCATCAGGGTGTCGTGCATCTGCAGCCGCCAGTGGATATAGGCTCGCTGGGGATAGATGCTGCAAAACAGCAGTGCCAGCAAAGAGCCCAGGATGACGTCGCCGCTGCGCCACAGGGCCGTCTCTATGTCCCCCGGCTTGCCCCCCATGATGACCGCCAGCGTGATGCCGATGAGCAAACCGGCATAGGGGCGCTTGCCGAGGGCCAGATAGCCGCACAGGAACATGATGGCGAAGCTCCAGATCAGCATCAGGGGGATCGAGTAGAGCTCCAGATAGAGGGCCACCACGCCACAGGCAGCACCGAAGATGGTGCCCACCACCCGCTGCAGGGCGCGGGGAAACACATTGCCCCAGAACGAGATGGGACCCATCACCACCACCAGGGTGATGAGGGGCCAGGTGCTCTCCGGCACGTGAAAGTGACGGGTCAGCATGAAGGTGATGGTGAAGGCCAGGGCGATGCGCAGTCCGTGCACCAGTCGGTAGTTTCCATACACCAGCAGATCGAAGCGGGAGAGGGGGGCGTTCAGGCGCAAGTGCGTCGTCTCATCTCGGGTTGAACGAAAAGCCGGGCGTCCCAATCAGCGCAGCTGCTGAGGTAGCAGCTGGATCCAGACTTGCTCTCCCTGCGCGATGCACCGGGGCGGGGAGGGGCACTCGATGAGGCAGTTGGGGCCCGGCATGGCCGCAGACATCAAACCATTTGCCGGGCGCACCTGCAAGCGGCCATCGGCATCCTGTTCGAGATGGCCGGGCAGGGGCCCGGTTTCCCCGGCGGGGATGGGGGCGCACAGCTGGGCGAGCAGGCGCAGGGGGGCGGTGGTGGCCGCTGGGGCAGTGGACGGTTCCACCGCCCCAACCTTAGTGGCAACGCGGGCGCAGATAAAGTCGCAGAGGGGGGCAAGCGTGGCAAATCCGAACCTGGGCAGCGTGGTGGTGAGGGGGTCATCGCTCACTAGGGCCATCACATCGGGATCGGTGGGAAACATCAGGGGACGGCCGATGGCGGCGCGGTGCAGCTCTATCTTGGGGAAGTGCTCGTGCTTGAAGCCCTCGATGAGCAGCAGGTCGAGCTGCGACCAGTCGAAGCTGGCCAGCAGTTGGGCAAAGGGGGGCTCCCCCTCGGGGGTCTCGCGGATGAGGGCGTGGCGCAGGCTGGAGGCGGCCATCACCTGGGCGGCGCCCGCCTGGCGCAGGCGATAACTGTCCTTGCCGGGCTTGTCCATGTCGAACTGGTGATGGGTGTGCTTGAGCACCCCGAGGCGCAGGCCGCGCTCACGAAGCTCTGGGATGATCCGCTCCAGCAGGGTGGTCTTGCCGGTGCCGCTCCAGGCGACAAAGCCGAGCAGGGGGCGATTGCCGTGCATCATGCAGACTCCCCACCGCCCTTGGCGGCGTCGGCCGACAGCCGCGCCTCATACTCGGCCAGCTCCCTCGGGCTGTTGAGGTTGAGAAAGGCGTCTGGCTCATCGATGCGCACCACCGCCATCTGGTGGCGGCCGAACCAGCTGGCAATCTTGCGCTCGCCCTGCGCCAGGGCCTCGCGCAGCGATCCTTGCAAGGAGCGGTGCAGCAGGGCGACCACGGGTTGCAAATGGCTGCCGTCGTGGGCCACCACCCCTTCGGCATCTGGCTGTGCGCTCAGCGCCGCGCGAAAGCGCACCATCAGATCCAGAGGCAGGGCGGGGCCATCACAGGGCACGAACAATACCCAGTCGTGGCGGGCGGCCTGAAGGCCCGCCAGCATGCCGGCGAGGGGGCCCTGAAAATCGGCGAGCTCGTCCGCGATGACGGGGGCCAGGGTGCGGTAGCGCGCCTCGCTGCGATTGGCATTGATCAGCACCTCGTCCACCTGGGGTTGCAGCCGCGCCAGCACATGCAAGATGAGGGGCTGGCCTGCCAGGGGCACCCAGCCCTTGTCGTCCCCTCCCATGCGGGTGGCGCGACCACCGGCCAGGATCACGGCGCTGACGGGAAAGGCGTGGGGGGCGGGAATGGTCATGGTGCTCCGGATGGTCGAGTCAAGGGCCTGGGCGGCGGTGTGCCCTGTGGGGGTTAGCACCGCGTCCGTCGGTTGCCGATCTTGCGCCAGGGCCGCCTGACCTGCAACCCAATCCGGGGGATGGGGCCGATAATCCTGCGTTTTGGCCGCAGGGTATGGCTGAGCTCACAAAACCGAAAGGCCAAAGCGCTTATGATGCGCGGTTATGAGTCTTGCTCTCCTGCCCAATGGCAACTTCATGTAAATCAAAGAGAATGACTATGGCTACCGGACAATATCTGCTGTGGAAAGACGCACAGGGAGAGGATTTTCGCCCCGTCTCACTGACAGGCACCAACCTGCTCAACGATCGCAACCTCAACAAGGGCACCGCCTTCACCGAACAGGAGCGGGCCGACTTTGAGCTCGACGGCCTGCTGCCTCCCCAGGTCCAGACCTTCGAGGCCCAGCTGGAGCGGGTTTATGAGGCCTTCCTGAGCGCCTGCAGCGACATGGAGAAGTACCAGAATCTGCGGGCCTTGCAGGATCGCAACGAGACCCTGTTCTACGCCCTGCTGTCGCGCCACGTGGAGGAGATGACCCCCATCATCTATACCCCGACCGTGGGCAAGGCGTGCCAGGAGTTCAGCCACCGCTACCAGAAGGCGCGCGGCCTCTACATCACCCAGCACAACGTGGATGACATGGGATCCCTGGCGCGGCACATGGATGCCAAGTCGGTGCGCATCATCGTCGTCACCGACAGCCAGGGCATCCTCGGCATCGGCGATCAGGGGGTGGGCGGCATGGGGATCCCCATCGGCAAGCTCTCTCTCTACACCCTGGCCGCCGGCATCCACCCTGCCTGCTGCCTGCCCATCGCCCTGGATGTGGGGACCGACAACCAGGCCCTGCTGGATGACCCCATGTACCTGGGGCAGCCTCACAAGCGGATCCGCGGCAAGGAGTATGACGATTTCATCGACAAGTTCGTGGCCGGGGTCAAGCGCCACTTCCCGAACGCCGTGCTGCAGTGGGAAGATTTCAGCAAATCCAACGCCTTCAACAATCTCTCCCGTTACCAGCAGGCGCTGCCCTCCTTCAATGACGATATCCAGGGCACGGGGGCCGTGGTGCTGGCGGGGATCATCGGGGCGGTCAAGTCCAAGAACGAGACCCTGGGCCAGCAGAACTACCTGGTCTATGGGGCCGGAGCCGGCGGGGTCGGGGTGGCGGATCAGATCTGCGCCGGCATGATCCGCGAGGGGCTGGATCCCCAGGCTGCGCGGGATCGCATCTACATCCTGGATACCCAGGGGCTGGTGTGTGACAACCGGGAAGGGCTCGACGAGTACAAGCGCCGCTATGCCAAGCCGGGCCTATTGCTGGCCCAGTGGGATCTGCAGGGCAAGGCGGGGCTCACCGAGGTACTGCGCCACGTCCCCATCACCGTGCTGCTTGGCACCAGTGGCGCCGGCGGTGCCTTCCAGGAGCAGCATATCCAGCTGATGCTGGAGCACTGCGAGCACCCCATGGTATTCCCCCTCTCCAACCCCACCGCCAACTGCGAGGCGTTGCCGGAGGATATCTACCGCTGGAGCCAGGGCCGCGCCATCGTCGCCACCGGCAGTCCGTTCAAGGACGTGCACTTCGAGGGGCAGGATTACCGCATCGGTCAGGGCAACAACGTCTTCATCTTCCCGGGGGTGGGGCTCGCGGCCATCGTCAGCCAGATCCACGAAATCAGCCCGGATATCTTCACCACGGCGGCCTTTGCCCTGGCGGAGTGCGTGAACGAGGCGGATCTGGCCCGTGGCGCCGTCTACCCGCGCATCAGCGATCTGCGCAGCATCTCGGTGCACGTGGCGACTGCGGTGCTCAAGGACATAGTGCGCCGGGATCCCTCCCATCCCCTCATCGGGCAGGATCTGCAGCAGCATATTCTGAGTCACATGTGGGAGCCGGTATACCTGCCATATAGAAGGGTATAAAGGCAGCGGATATCACTGCCGTCCGGCCCGGCGCCGGACTGATTTGCAAGAGGGGATGGCCATGCCATCCCCTCTTTTATGGCGGGTTGATTGGCCCAGGCCCGGATTGCCCGCGCATGGCGAGGGCGACCCCCGGATCAGCGGGTTGGTGCTCACAATGTCAACGCACTCCCTTTCACATTCACTCAGTTCAGCTGAAAAACGTTTTGCTTCACCATGAAAAGTGCGTAAAATCGCATCCTCGATGCTTGTAGCAACGAATCCCGCCTAAAAAGCCAGTTTCATGCCCTCCCCAAGCAGTGAAAGGTAACAAATGGCGCCACGATGTGCGCTTGTTGCCTTGAAGACCTGATGTGATGACTGAAAAGTGTCAATTATCCCTGCCAGTTATCAAAAAATTAAGGACACCCATGTTTTCCTTGGTCAAGCAAAGTGTCGCCGGGCTGCAAATTCTGTTTGTCGCCTTCGGTGCCATGGTTCTGGTGCCCCTGCTCACCGGACTGAACCCCTCCATGGCCCTGCTTGGCGCCGGTGTAGGCACCCTGCTGTTCCAGCTCTGCACCCGTCGCCAGGTCCCGATCTTCCTCGGCTCCAGCTTCGCCTTCATCGCCCCCATCATCTACGCCACCCAGACCTGGGGCCTGCCCTCCACCATGTTTGGTCTGTTTGCCGCCGGTTTCATGTACTTCATCCTGGCCGCCATCATCCGCGCCCGTGGCATGGGGTTCGTGCACAAGCTGCTGCCACCGGTGGTGATTGGCCCGGTGATCATGGTGATCGGTCTGTCGGTTGCCCAGGTCGCCTGCAACATGGCGATGGGCCGCGCCGGTGGTGAACAGGTGGTGCCGCCGGCGACTGCCCTGACCCTGGCAGGCATCTCCTTGGCGGTGACCCTGATCGCCGCCGTGTTCTGCAAGGGCTGGATCAAGCTCATCCCCATCCTCTCCGGCGTCATCGTCGGTTATGTGGCCGCGATCATGATGGGTCAGGTGAGCTTCGATGGCATGGTCAGCGCCCCCTGGCTGGCGATGCCCCACTTCGTGACCCCGGAGATCAACTGGGCCGCCGCCCTGTTCATGCTGCCGGTGGCCATCGCCCCCTGTATTGAACACATCGGCGGCGTGCTCGCCATCGGTGGCGTGACCGACAAGGATTACACCAAGGATCCGGGCCTGCACCGCACCCTGGCCGGTGACGGCATCGGCGTCTGCTTCGCCGGCTTCATCGGTGGCCCTCCCGTCACCACTTACGCCGAAGTGACCGGCGCCGTGATGATCACCCGCAACTTCAACCCGGTCACCATGACCTGGGCCGCGGTATTCGCCATCATTCTGGCCTTCTTCGGCAAGTTCAACGCCCTGCTCACCTCCATCCCCATGCCGGTGATGGGCGGCATCATGCTGCTGCTGTTCGGATCCATCGCCGCCATCGGTCTCAAGACCCTGGTGGAGTCCAAGGTGGATCTCGGCCTGGCCCGCAACATCGCCATCGTGGCCGTGACCCTGACCGTCGGCGTGGGTGCCCTCGAGATGAAGATCGGTGACTTCGCCCTGGCCGGCGTGGGCCTGGCCTCGGTGGCCGCCATCCTGCTCAACCTCATCCTGCCCCAGCATTCCGAAACGGGTGCCATGGAGAGCGCCAAGGACTGAACGCCAAATTAGTTCGGTCATGACGCCAGAAGGCCACCTGCGGGTGGCCTTCTGCTTTTTGCCGCCCAGGTGCACGAGTCGGCGCAGGGAAGGGCGAGATGGCCTCGGTCTGTTGCCCATTTGATGGTCCGCGGGTCGCGCTGCCTGGCGCCTCAGCAGGGGGAGTCTGCAGGTTCCCCCGCCTTGCCGACACCGGCGACTACAATCAGGGGCGTTATTCACAATCCAGGGAGAGAAAGATGATGAAGCGATGGATCCTGGCCCTGATGGGGTTGATGTGGGGCGCTCTGGCCCAGGCGGAAGCGGTGCGCTACGAGGTCGATGGCCAGTCGTTCGAGGGTTATTACCTGGCGGCGGACAAGGGGGCGCCTCTGGTGCTGCTGGTACATGACTGGGACGGGCTGACCGAATACGAGGTCAAGCGGGCCCAGATGCTGGTGGCCCTGGGCTACAGCGTATTTGCGGCAGATCTGTTCGGCGCGGGCGTTCGTCCCACCGCGGTGGAGGAGAAGAAAAAGCTCACCGGCGCCCTCTATCAGGACAGGCCCCGGATGCGCAAGCTGCTGGCCGGAGCCCTGGCCGAGGCGGGCAAGCTCGGGGGGCGGCTCGACAACGCCGTGGCGCTCGGTTACTGCTTCGGCGGTGCCGCCGTGCTGGAGCTGGCTCGCAGCGGCGCGGATCTCAAGGGGGTGGTAAGCGTGCACGGCGGCCTGGAGACGCCCCCCGGCCAGGACTACAAGCAGACCAAGGCCCAACTGCTCATTCAGCATGGCAGTGCGGATCAGGCGGTCTCCCTCGGTCAGTTTGCCGGGTTGGTCTCCGAACTCGAAAGCACCGGCATCAGGCATGAGGCGACCACTTACAGCGGTGCTCCCCATGCATTCAGCGTGTTTGGCTCCGAGAACTATAGAGCCGACGCCGATGCCAAGTCCTGGCTGCGTTTCACCGAGTTTCTGGGGGAAGTCACCAAGGGATAGGTGGCCCTATACTCTCTGCATCAGGCCCTTGCGGTACCGGCGAGATGGCCGCAAGGGACGATGAGGCGGGATCGGCGACAGGCTGCGGATTCCGTTTCGAACGGACAAAGGGGCCTGGCCCCTGCGGGATATACAGAAAAGGAGTCATGACATGCGTCACTTACGGCGATGGAGCCAGATCCTGATCCTGTTGCTGCTGGCAGGCTGCGGCGCCAAGGGGGATACCCCGGCCGAGCAGCGCAGCAGCATAGTGCAGATGCGCGAGCAGGCGCTCTCCACCCTGTATGCCAAGGATGGCAAGATCAGACAGGAAGTGGCCAGATCCAAGGGGTATGCGGTGTTCAGCAACGTGAACAACAACCTGTTGCTGCTCAGTGCGGGGACCGGCTACGGGGTGCTCCGGGACAACCGCAACGGCCGCGACACCTACATGAAGATGGCGACCGCCGGTTTCGGCGTGGGGTTGGGGGTCAAGAAGTTCCAGGCCCTGATCATCTTCAATGATGTCACCGCTCTGGACAGATTCATTACCACCGGCTTCGATGCCAGCGCCCAGGCCGATGTGGCCGCGAAGGCGGCGGATGATGGCAAGGTGGTGGTGAGCGAGGCGGCCAATGCGGATTTCCAGAAGGTGAAGATGTATCAGCTCACCGAACAGGGGCTGGCGGTACAGGCCACCATGCAGGGGTACAAATATTGGCCGGATGAAGATCTCAACGGCAGATAGTGGTGGGTCTCCCCTTGAATGCAGGCGGCGCTTCATAAGCGCCGCCTGTTTTCTTATGATCCGTCAGGGCCCGGCTTCTCAGGCCGTGCGCCCATCCAGGGTCAATACCCTCACCCACATGGCCCCCTGGCCGACCTCGTGGCGAGCCGTTTGCGTCAGCTGGCCCGTTTGCTCATCGATGCGGTGCAGGATCAGCGTCTCGCTGGTCTGTCCGGTGGCGATGAGCCACTGACCGCTGTGGTCGATGGCAAAACCGCGGGGGCAGGACGCGGTGGGGAAGTGGGCGAGCACGCTGAGGCTGCCATCGTGTTCGCTCACCCCGAACAGGGTCAGCAGGCTGCTGGCACGCTCGCTGGTATAGAGGAAGCGCCCGTCCGGAGTGAGGTGCAGATCCGCCCCCCAGCGCTCCCCCTCGTAGCCAGGCGGCAGCATGTCCAGAGACTCGCGCAGCAGGATCCGGCCATCCTGCTCCCGCTGGTAGTGATTGAGGGTGCCATCGAGCTCGTTGAGGCAATAGAGACTGCCATGGGTCGGGTGCAGTGCCAGATGCCGTGGCCCGGCGCCGGGAGCGGTGTGGAGATCCCCGAGCGGATGGGGCGTCAGCCTGCCTTCATCATCGAGCGCAAAACGGCGGATGGCATCCTCTTTCAGGCAGGCCACCAGCAGCTCCTGCCTGTCCCGCTCATCCACCAGCAGGGTGACCGAATGGGCGGCCATCAGATTGTCGATGCGCTGTTGCATCTCCCGCACCCGGCCGGTCTCATCCATGGGGGAGACGCTGACGTGGTTGAAGGCGTAGGAGGCGGCGAAGAAGAGCCGGCCTGTGGCATCGGTACAGGTGTGGGAGGCGCTGCCTGCGAGCGGCGCCGACGCGGGCTCGCCGAGCCGACCATCCAAGGCGATGGGGTAGCTCAGCACCTTGAAGTCGGGGCGCACCCCGGCATAGAGCCAGCGTCGGTCCGGGCTGATGACCAGGGGCTGCACCTCGCCACCGGTCTGCACCTGTTGCAGGGGGCTGAGCCCGGAGGCGGTCAGTTCGAAGACATGGATCAACCCGCTCACCGGGTTGGCGATATAAACCACTTGCTGCATGACGCCTCCTGATGGCGATATGTCCCGCAAACAACGGGCGGGATGGCCCGGGGATGGTGGCACAGATGGGGGCCTGAGCCCAGCGCGCCGTTCACTCACTCCCGTCAGGCCAGTTGTTGCCAGATCTCCCACACCACGGGGGCGACGGAGAGGGCTAGCAGGGCCCCCATGGCCTGGTTGAAACGGCGACGGGCCCGCTCGCCGGCGAGCCAGCGTTTGAGCACTGAGCCGAACAGCAGCCAGATGCCGACGCTCGGGAAGGAGATGATGAAGAAGGTCAGCGCCAGGGTGAGGTTCTGCTGATAGAAACCGGCTCCGGCGCTGGTGAAGGCGGCGATGGCGCCGGTGGCCACCACCCAGGCTTTGGCGTTGACCCACTGGAACAGGGCTCCCTTGAGAAAACCGAGGGGTCGGGCCTGCCCCTTGCCCGCCAGCTCGCCTGCCGAGCAGGCGATGAGCCAGGCCAGATAGAGCAGGTAGAGGGTGCCCACGCACTTGATGATGAGGTGCAGAGGGGGGAAGAGGGTGAACAGCTGACCGAATCCCAGCCCCACCAACAGCAGCATCAGGGTAAAGCCGACGCAGATGCCGGCCAGAAGCGGCAGGCTCCGCTTCACCCCGAAATTGAGTCCCGAACTCATCACCATCAGGTTGTTCGGCCCCGGAGTGACCGAGGAGGAGACGGCGAACAGCAACACGGCATAGAGATAATCCATTCAATCCTCGCGCTATGACATTCCATTGTCCCCTCTATATTGGGGAGCCGGCCTCCCTTTCAAGGGGCCAAAAAGAAACGGGCCCCGCGATGGGGCCCGTTGGTATCGGCGTGGCGCCGGATCAGCTGGGATCGCTGCTCCGGTTTGGGGCGGGCGGCAGGCTCTTGCGGGACTCTACCTTCTGCTCTTCCCCTTGCTCGTTCTTGATATGCACATCCATCTGGTTGAATGCGATGTCGATGCCGTGTTCGCGGAACAGCACGTCGATGCGGCGGTTCAGCTCATCGATGGCCGGGTTGCGATCCCCGAGTTCGCTCACGAAGAAGCGCAGCTCGTGATCCAGGGTGCTGGCGCCGAAGGTGAGGAAGTAGACGATGGGAGCCGGATCCTTCAACACCCGGCTGTTCTCCATGGCCGCCTGCATCAGCAGCTTGCGGGTCAGCTCCAGATCCGAACCATAGGCCACCCCGACCCGGGCGATCACCCGGGTGACGGTATCCGACAGGGACCAGTTGACCAGTCGCTCTATCATCAGTTGCTGGTTGGGGATGATCACCTCTTTGCGATCGAAGTCGGTGAGGGTGGTGGAGCGGATGCGGATCTTGTTGACCGTGCCCGAGATGGTGCCGATGGTGACGGTGTCGCCGATCCGCACCGGACGCTCGAACAGTATGATGATCCCCGAGATGAAGTTGGAGACGATCTGCTGCATGCCGAAGCCGATACCCACCGAGAGGCCGGCAGCCAGCCATTGCAGTTTCTCCCACTGTACGCCCAGCATGGCCAGGGCGGTGAGGGAGCCCACCCCGATCAGCACATAGTTGAGCATGGTGGTGATGGCGTAGGCCGAGCCCTGGGCCAGGCGCAGCTTGGAGAGGACCAGCACCTCCAGCAGGCCGGGCAGGTTGCGCGCCAGGGACAAGGCGGCCCCGAACAGGAACAGGCCGGTCAGCACGTCACTCAGGCTGATGGGGAAGAGCACGGCATTGGCGCCGGTGCCCTCACTCTTGTGCCAGAGCACCACGCTGTCCAGATAGGTGAAGACCGCCACCAGATCGGACCAGAGCCAGTAGAAGGCGACGCCGAACACCAGCAGCAGCATGATCCGGGTCAGGCGCAGGGACTGCTGGCTGACATCCTCCAGATCCATCGGCTGCTCTTCGATGGCTTCCCCCCCTTCCGCATCTTCGGAGGATTTGTGCTCACGCTTGGCAACGGCGCGGCGATAGGCCAGACGGCGGGCCGCCAGCTCCAGGCCCCGCAGGGCGGTGCGATAGAGCAGGCCCCAGATGATGATGAGGTAGAAGGACTCGATCAATCGGCCGGTGAGCTTCAGGGCCGTGTAGTAGTAGCCAAGGACGACGAGCACGATGAGCGCCACCGGTGCCAGTGCCAGGGCGATCGCCTTCATGATCTGCGCCATGCTGGCCTCGCCCTTGATGCTGGCGCGGGAGATGGGCAGCACCAGATAGGCGGTGAGACCGAGCAGGACCAGGGTCAGGGCCTGACCGATGACGTCATTGCCAAGAGAGGAAGGTTCTACCACAGCCTTGGTTGACAGCATGATCAGCGGTAACAGGGGGATCCACAGGTAGCGCATGCTGTTGCGCTTGGCCTGCAACTCGGCCCGTGGCATGCGGAAGTGGGATTCACCGATGCCCCCCGGCCGCATCACCGACAGATAGACGCTGAAGACCAGGTAGCCGAGCGCCAGGTTCAGGGTGATCTGGAAGATGAGTTTGGGGCTCAGGAGACCGCAATAGGTGAGCATCAGACCGGCGGCCAGGATAAACAGGGTGCCGGGCAGGCGCTGCAACACGGTGTAGAGCAGGGCACGCGGAGTATGCCACTGGCTGTCCTGACGGAAGCGGCCGAGATCCTTGGCAATTCTCTGCTGGCGCTCGACGATGGCTGGCCGTTTCCACAGCAGCAACCCCCCGATCAGCAACAGCGGCAGGGCGAGCAGGGAGAGGGGCAGCAGCATCTCGCCCCACTTGTTCACCTCCGGCTTGATCACCCAGTCGGACGCCTGCTTGAAGGCCTGGGCAGGCCAGCTGAGCAGCCACTTGCCATCGACGGGTTTGTTGCTGCTGACCCAGAAGATGTGTTGTTGCAGGGTGAATTCGACCGAGGCATAGACCCGGGTCAGCTGCTGCTGGGTCAGCTGCAGGCTGATGGCGTTGGTCAGCTGGCTGTCGAGCTGGCGGTTCAGCTGATCGAGCAGGCTGACGCGGGTATCGATGAGCTTGGCAAGGGTCGCCTTGTCTTCTTCACTGACCGGCTCGCTGCTGCCGGCGATGAGGTTGTCCAGGTACAGGTTTTTCTGGAACAGCTGATCACGCTGCTGGCTCAATTCGAACTGGGCCAGATGCAAGTCGGCGATCTGCTCCTCCAGGTTCTTCACCAGGGAGGAGGGGGCCGCCTCCAGCTGCTGATAGAGCTGGTAGAGAATGCGTGACAGCAGCAGGTTGCCCTTGAGCATCTGCACCTGTTCGTTCAGGTTGCGCTCGGTCTGGGTGCCGCGTTCCAGCCAGCTCTTGGCCTGCAGGTTCTTCTGCACCAGGGTGTTGAGGTTGGCGGTGGCGCTCACGAGCTGTTGGCTCAGCTGCTGGTTGATCTCCTGCTCTTTCTGCACCAGGGGATTGTCAGCCGTGGTCACCAGCTCACCGGTCTGCTCGGCGGTCTTCTCGGTGTCGCCGAGACGCTTGGCGCTGATCTGCTCCTGCAGGGCCTGCAGTCGCTGCTCCTCGTAGGCGAGGCGGGCGCTTTGATAGTCTCGCTGCTTGACCACCAGATCCTGCATGCTGGTGCGGTTATCCAGCTCCTTTTGCAGGTTGGCCAGTTGCAGGTCCAGCAGGGCCGACTCGGTGTTGAGTTTCATCTTCTCGGCGCTGCTGATGTTGTCGCCCGAGTTCAGTCGGCTGCGGATCTCCTGGCTGCGTTGATAGGCCCGGCTCATGTTGGCCTGGGCGCGTTCCGGCAGGGTCTGCAAGCTGGTGATCTGGCTGCCGATGGTGCCGAGCGCCTCCTGGGCCTCCTGCAGATTGACCATGATCTCGGCCTGGCGATTCTCCAGCTCCATCACGCTCATGGCGGCATATTCGCTCTTGAGCTGCTCAGGGCTCTTGCTCTGGCCGAGGGTATCGAGCTTGGCACTGATCTCTTTCAAATCGGCGGGGAGCGAGCGCACACGCAGGGTCTGGGCCTTGGCTTTGGCCTGCTCCTTGTCGATGCTGTCAAGCAGGCTCAGGGTATCGGTCAGGAATTTCTGATCCGCCTGCTGGCTGACGGTAAGGGCCTCCGACTTGCCGAGGGCGTCGAGGGAACGCTGGACCGTGGCCCGTTGCGGCACGTCCTGCGCCAGGGCTTGCGGGGCGCAGAGGCTGATGAATAACCAGAGCAGCGGCAACAAGGCGGCCGATACTCGTCTGAACTGTGTTGAGGGCATAAAACTTCCGGGTTATTACGCGATATTTGGGAGATATCCCACGTGGGGGAAATCCGCGTGGATTCTAACACCGGGCTGAAAGGGGCAGCAGGGGGGAGAGATAAAAAAAACGGCGCCCGGAGGCGCCGTTTTCATCGGTTCAGGGCTGATTACAGCACGTGAACGGAGGCGGTGTTGGTCGTACCGCTCGGTACCAGGGCACCGGAGACCATGACGACGACGTCGCCCTTTAGGCCCATGCCGCTGGCCAGTGCCGCTTCCTTGCCGATGCGATAGAAATCGTCGGTGGAGGCGATGCTGTCAACCACGTGAGCCACCACGCCCTTGGTCAGGACCAGTTGGGCGGCGGTCTTCTTGTTGGTGGTGACGGCCAGGATCCAGGCTTTCGGGAAGTACTTGCGAATGGCCTTGGCAGACTTGCCGCCTTCGGTGGCAACCACGATCAGCGGGGCATCCAGCTTCTCGGAGGTCTCGACGGCGCCCTTGCAGACGGCTTCGGTGATGCGCAGCTTGTTGCTGTCATTGGCAGCAGACAGGTTGGACGGCATCACGGCGTCGGTGCGCTCGCAGATGGTGGCCATGATGGTCACGGCTTCCAGCGGGTACTTGCCCTTGGCAGACTCGCCGGACAGCATGACCGCATCGGTACCATCCAGGATGGCGTTGGCTACGTCGCCAGCTTCGGCGCGGGTCGGACGCGGGTTCTTGATCATGGAATCCAGCATCTGGGTCGCGGTGATGACCACTTTGCGCGCCTTGTTGCACTTGGTGATGATCATCTTCTGGGCGAAGATCACCTCTTCTACCGGGATTTCCACACCCATGTCGCCGCGGGCGACCATGATGCCGTCGGAGACAGCCAGGATGTCGTCGAAGTTGTCCAGGCCTTCCTGGTTTTCGATCTTGGAGATGATCTGGATGTTCTCGCCACCGTGGGCCTTCAGGTGCTCACGGATCTCCAGCACGTCTTCTTTCTTGCGAATGAAGGAGGCAGCAACGAAATCAACACCTTGCTCGCAACCGAAGACGAGGTCACGCTTGTCTTTCTCGGCCAGGGCCGGCAGCTTGATGGAGACGCCCGGCAGGTTGACACCCTTGTTCTCACCCAGGTCACCATTGTTCAGCACCTTGCAGATGACTTCGCGTTCGGTGATCTCGATGACGTCCAGACCGATCAGGCCATCGTCAACCAGGATGCGGTTGCCGACGCGCAGGTCGTTGGCGAAGCCGGCGTAGGTCACGGCGACCTTGTCCTTGTTGCCCACTACGGTCTGGTCGGTAGTGAAGGTGAAGGTCTGGCCAGCGACCAGAGACACATCGTTGCCACCTTCCAGTTTCATGGTACGGATTTCCGGACCCTTGGTATCGAGCAGGATGGCTGCGTGCTTGCCGGTCTCGGCCATCACTTCACGCAGGTTGCTGATACGGGTGCCGTGCTCTTCGTAATCACCGTGAGAGAAGTTCAGGCGCATGACGTTCATGCCGGCGTCGAGCATCTTGCCGAGCATTGCTTTGGATTCGGTCTTGGGACCGATGGTGCAGACGATTTTGGTCTTTTTCATGTCAGTCTTCATGGTTAAGGAGTTTCCGCCGTGCAATATACACCAGTTTTTGGATACTTTTTATGATCCAGAAACAACGTTTTGAGCTAAAACAGCCTCATTTCACAAGATAACGTTTTCGCTCACTGTTGATTTTAGGGGCTAAAATAATTGGTTTCGCTCATCGCTGCCCATTTGGTACCCATCATCAGCCTCAGGGGCAAACCGATCTTATGTAGTTAAATAACAAAAGCTGCGCAAGAAATCGGCGCCGCTGTTCGAAGGGGTTGGGTCAGCCGGAGCGCCTTCAAGTGTAGCGACAAGCGGGGGGCTCGCCAGGGCAGCATGGTGATGACAGAGCTCCCCATGCCTTTCATCCATAAACTCATCCATAAAAAAGCGCCGCTGATGTCCGCGGCGCTTCTCTTTATAGGGAGCCCGGCGCTCGTCCGGGCCGGCAGGGCTTAGGCGAAGAACCAGTAGCCGCGGTTGACCAGCCGGGTCAGCAGTTGCAGGAAGCCGGCCTGATCGGCGAGCTCCACCATGTCGGCCTGGGTGACCATGTCCTTGTCACACAAGAGTGAAATGGCGGCGGCGTCCTCGCTTTGCAGGGTCCAGGCTTCGCCGTCGATGTAGCAGGCGTGGGCTTCGCCGCTGAACCAGACGGTGCGCAGGCCCGGCACCTTGATGGCGGGCTCGCCCTGGGTCAGCAGGTCGGCAATCTCCTCGGCGCTGTAGTCCGGCTCCACCGGATTGACGTCCAGATCGTGCTTGGCTTCGGAGATCATGGCGCCGAACCACTCCTTGAACAGGGTTTCGTCGTCCAGGGCTTGCTGCATCAGTTCCCGCAGGCGGTGCAGCTCATGGGGCTGGATCTCGCCGTGGTGGGTGCGGGGCTTGAGATCGGCATCGCCATAACGCTCGGTGCGCACCTCGTTGTCGATCAGGTGATCGGCAAAGGAGGAGATGAGCGCCTTGGCGTCCGGGGCGCGGAAGCCCACGGAGAAGTTCAGGGAGGGCTCGATGGCATAGCCCTCGTGGGGGAATCCGGGCGGGATGTAGAGGATGTCGCCCGGCTCCATGATGACGTCGATGATCGCCTCGAACGGCTCGCAGTGCAGCAGGGCCGCGTGGGCGGCGAACTCGTTCAAGGGCTCGGCATCGCCGACCCGCCAGTGGCGCTTGCCCTGACCCTGGGTGATGAAGACGTCGTAGTTGTCGATGTGGGGGCCGACGCCGCCGTGAGGAGTGGAGAAGCTCACCATCACATCGTCAAAGCGCCAGCCCGGGATGAACTGGAACGGCAGCGCCAGCTCGTGCACCTCCGGGGCCCAGTGGTTGCACGCCTGCACCAGCACGGTCCAGTTCTCTTCCCCCAGGTGATCGTAGGCTTCGAAGGGACCGTGGGCCGCCTCCCACTTGTTGTTGAAGCGGGTGACGAGGCGCGATTCCACCACCTCTTCCATGGCCAGGCCCGCCAGCTCGTCCGGGCTGATGGGATCCTGGAAGTCCTTGAAGCCGCCCTTGATGAGCAGGGGGCGCTTCTGCCAGTGATGCTCGAGGAAGTGAGCGATATCCAGATTGAGTTCGTACATGGTGCTTCTCGTATCTTGTGAGAGATCTTGCCCAAACCGGGCTTGGGCAAGTGCTCTGATATGGCCCGATCACGGATGACGTGATGGCGCGGGCCAAGATCAACAGAGGCCCTGCAGCCATGGCAGGGCCTCTGTCAGGTTGGGTTGACCGCTTACTTCAGCAGATCGACCAGACGCTGGGCATCACCGATGTAGTTGGCCGGCGTCAGCTTCTTGAGCTCTATCTTCACGTCCTCAGGCAATTCGAGGGTGTCGATAAAGGTACGCATGCCTTCGGCGTCGACACGGCGGCCACGGGTCAGCTCTTTGAGCTTCTCGTAGGGCTTCTCGATGCCGTAGCGGCGCATCACGGTCTGGATGGGCTCGGCCAGCACTTCCCAGTTCGCGTCCAGATCGGCGGCCATGGCATCGCTGTTCGCTTCGAGCTTGGAGATCCCCTTCAGGGTCGCCTGATAGGCAATCAGGGAGTAACCGACCGCCACACCCAGGTTGCGCAGCACGGTGGAGTCGGTGAGATCACGCTGCCAGCGGGAGATGGGCAGCTTGCTCGCCAGGTGCTGGAACACGGCGTTGGCCAGACCCAGATTGCCTTCGGAGTTCTCGAAGTCGATGGGGTTGACCTTGTGGGGCATGGTGGAGGAGCCAATCTCGCCGGCGATGGTGCGCTGCTTGAAGTGGCCGAGCGAAATGTAGCCCCACACGTCCCGGTCGAAGTCGATGAGGATGGTGTTGAAGCGGGCCAGGGCGTCGAACAGCTCGGCGATGTAGTCGTGGGGCTCGATCTGGGTGGTGTAGGGGTTCCAGGAAAGGCCGAGGGAAGTGACGAACTCCTCGGCGAACTGGTGCCAGTCCACCTGCGGGTAGGCGCTCAGGTGGGCGTTGTAGTTGCCGACCGCACCGTTGATCTTGCCGAGGATCTCGACGGCCATGATCTGCTTGTACTGGCGCTCCAGACGGTAGGCGACGTTGGCCATCTCCTTGCCCATGGTGCTCGGGGTCGCCGGCTGGCCGTGGGTACGGGAGAGCAGTGGCATGTCGCGGTACTCATGGGCCAGACGCTTGAGCTCGGAAATCAGCTTCTCGCAATAAGGCTTGATCACCTCTTCACGAGCGGTTTTCAGCATCAGGCCGTGGGAGTTGTTGTTGATGTCTTCCGAGGTGCAGGCGAAGTGGATGAACTCGCTGATGGCGGCGAGCTCCGGGTTCACTTCCACCTTCTCTTTGAGGAAGTACTCCACCGCTTTCACATCATGGTTGGTGGTGCGCTCGATCTGTTTGATACGGGCGGCGTCGCTCTCGTTGAAGTTGCTGACGATGCCGTCGAGCAGGGCGCTCGCGGCTGCGCTCAGGGCTGGGACTTCCGGGATCCCGGCGTGGCTTGCCAGTTTTTGCAACCAGCGCACCTCGACTTCGACGCGAAAACGCAGCAGGCCGAATTCGGAGAAGATAGGACGCAGGGCTTCGGCCTTGTCGCCATAACGACCGTCAATCGGGGAAACAGCAGTCAGCGCGGACAGCTCCATGGGGTGAACTCCTGATGTGTGGGGGTGAGAAACTTAAAAACGTTTGGCCAGTTCCACCATCTTCTTGCGGGCGAAGATGATCTGGGTGCGGCTGCCGCCAAGCTGGCGCCACAGTACCACGGCGCGGATCCCCGCCAGCAGCAGGGCACGCACCTTGTGCTGCACCAGCGGCTGCTGCAGGAACAGCGGGGTGCCCGCCACCTGGATCCGGGGGCCTATGGGGCTGATGAGATCGCTGTAGATGCTCGCCATGTTGGCCAGGATCTGCTCGTCGAGCAGATCGAAATGCTGTTGCTGGCGACCGATCTGGCTGATCCGCTCCCCCAGCATGTTGAGGATGTCCTTGCGCTTGGCGAGCTTGCGCTCGAGTGCAATCAGGCTCACCACGTAACGGGTCAGTTCGGCGTTCTTCTGGCTGCCGTCGGCACCGAGTTGCTCCACTAGGGCGCGGTAGCCGTCGCGAATGGCGAGGTGGCTGCCGAACACTTCCAGGGGTTGCTTGGGATCGGTCACCAGCACGCTTTGCAGGCTCTCGCGCAGGGAGGACTCGTCACAGGTGCCGTCACGGGCCACCTTCTGCACCAGGTAGGCCGCCTGGCAGATGCCGGCAAAGGCCATGGTTCTGTCTTGGAATTTATCGCTCATCGTTTCACGGCCCTGTCTTGTTCACTCATTGGCTGATGCCGTAGCAAGCCATGATCTTTTTCTCTGTTCGTTGAGGGAGAGGGGCTTGTCCCTCTCCCGTGCCTTCGCTCATCGGAGGAAGGCGCCACGGCGGCCCTTAGACCGGGTGGCTGAAGCGCTGCTCTATGATGCCACCGCCCAGGCACTCTTCCCCGTCGTAGAAGACGGCGGACTGGCCCGGGGTCACCGCAGCCTGTTTCTCGTCGAAGATGACCCGGATGGTCTCATCGTCGATGGGCTGGATGAGGCAGGGAATGTCTTCCTGGCGGTAGCGGGTCTTGACGGTGCAGCGGCGCGGCGCGCGGATGGGGGTGCGATCCACCCAGTGCAGCTGACTCGCGATGAGGCCGTCGGAGTAGAGACGGGGATGTTCCCCTTGCGCCACGATCAGGGTGTTGCGCTCCACCTCTTTGTCCACCACGTACCAGGCCTCCTCGGTGGCGTCCTTGCGACCGCCGATGCCAAGGCCCTTGCGCTGACCCAGGGTGTGGTACATCAGCCCCTGGTGCTCGCCTATCACCTTGCCATCCACGGTTTCGATGGGGCCGGGCTGGGCGGGCAGGAATTTCGCGAGGAAGTCCTTGAACTTGCGCTCACCGATGAAGCAGATCCCGGTGGAGTCCTTCTTCTTGGCGGTGATGAGATCGAGCTGCTCGGCGATGCGGCGCACCTCGGGCTTCTCCAGATCCCCGACCGGGAACAGGCTCTGACCCACCTGGGCTTCGCTCAAGGTGTAGAGGAAGTAGCTCTGATCCTTGTTGCCATCGAGGCCGCGCAAGAGGCGCGGGCGGCCGGTGCTGTCGTCACGGCGCACATAGTGGCCGGTGGCGATGTAGGTGGCCCCCAGCTCTTCGGCGGCAAACTCCAGGAACGCCTTGAACTTGATCTCCTTGTTGCACAGGATATCCGGGTTCGGCGTGCGGCCCGCCTTGTACTCTTCGAGGAAGTGCTCGAACACGTTGTCCCAGTACTCGGCAGCGAAGTTGATGGTATGCAGCTTCATGCCCAGCTTGTCGCAGACGGCCTGAGCGTCAGCCAAATCCTGGGAGGCAGAGCAATACTCGTCCGTGTCGTCTTCTTCCCAGTTCTTCATGAACAAGCCTTCGACCTGATAGCCCTGCTGCTGGAGCAGGTAGGCCGAGACGGAAGAATCCACACCGCCGGACATGCCGACGATCACCTTGATTTGGCTGTTGTCTGTCATTAGTCGAAGTTACCAGTTCGTTTAAACGGGGCGTATTCTACCAGAGTTTTGCGCCCCCGGTCACATCTCCCTGCGCGGGATCCCGTGGGAGTCCCGGCAAGGGGAAATCGTTTTTCTCGCCATCCCCCCCTCATTGGAAAAGTGGCGTCACCTGGCCTCAGATAAAGGCCTGGATCGCCGACAGGGGCAAGCGGGTACCGGCCAGATAATCCTGGATGCATTGCCACACCAGGGGACTGCGCAGGGCCGGCTTGCACTCGGCGATCTCCTCCAGGGTGAGCCAGTGGCAGGCCAGCACGTCCCCGTCGGGATCCTCTGGATGGTGCTGACCCGGCGCCTTTTCAAGGTCGAAGATGACGGCGGTGCGCATGAAGGTGGCCTCGCTGTCTGCCGGTTTGAACAGATAGACCCCGAGCCAGGCGGTGGGGGCGGCGTCAAGGCCCGTCTCCTCTTTCAGCTCGCGGCAGGCGGCCTCGATCAGCGTCTCACCAGGCTCCACATGGCCGGCGGGCTGGTTGAAGCGGCGCTGGCCCGCTATCTCCTCTTCCACCAGCAGGAAGCGGCCCTGCCAGTGCACCAGGGCGGCGACCGTCAGGCGGCTCTGCATTCTCTCCTCTGTCGGCGGGTGTTCAAGCATGGGGACTCCTTGTCGCGTGATGGGATTCAGGATTGGCCATTGCCGCCGCGAGCGGGGCGGCGGGCCGTACCACGTCCCGGGCTGCGAGGCTTGCCAGGGATGGGCTGGTCGGCACGGGGGCCACCGGTGCGAGAGCGCTGGGGGGCGGCGCGATCGGCAGTGTCTTGTACTATTTTTGACCTGTTTTTGTTGGGTGACCGATCGCCAGAAACGCCGTTGGCAGTGTTTTTGACTGCCTGTTTCGGGTGGCCATGGTCGTCCCGGCGGGAGGCAGGAGCGCGAGAGGGCGCCGCCAGCGCGGGGATGGGCAGGGCCCGACTCTGGCCGGGGGCCAGCCCCTCTTCTTGCCAGTTACCCAGGTTCCACTCTCCGATGGCGTAGCGGATGAGGCGCAGGGTGGGGTGGCCGATGTGGGCCGTCATGCGTCGCACCTGACGGTTGCGCCCCTCCACTATGGTGATCTCGAGCCAGCAGGTGGGGATCGCCTTGCGCTCACGGATCGGCGGGTTACGTGGCCACAGGGCGGGCTCCGCCATGATCCGCGCCCCGGCGGGCAGGGTCATGCCGTCGTTCAGCGCCACCCCGGCCCGCAGGCTCGCCAGCGCCGCCTCGCTTGGAATTCCTTCCACTTGCACCCAATAAGTCTTGGGGGTCTTCTCCCCCGGCTGGGTGAGGTGCGCCTGCAGCTTGCCGTCGTTGGTGAGCAGCAAGAGCCCCTCGCTGTCGCGGTCGAGCCGCCCTGCGGCATAGATGCCGGGCTCGGAGATGTAATCCTTGAGGGTCTCGCGCCCGGCTTCGTCGGTGAACTGGCAGAGCACCATGTAGGGCTTGTTCAGCAGCAGCAGCTTGCGATCCTCGGGCGCCACCTCGGGCTTGCGAGGGGCCTCGCTCCCGGGTTCACGTCGGCGCTGGCCCACGGTGGGCGTGCGCTCGGCAGCAGGCCGGGGGGAGAGGCGGGGGCGGCTTGGTTTCATCGCGGGCATACCAAAAACAGGGGATGGGGGATTGTAACACAGGGGACGGGCGCAGGGATGAACGGGGGCGCTCAGCTGAGCAGGGCGTCGATGACCATGGCCTGACGGGCGGAGGCCGTGCCGGCCTTGAGCAGGCCCGTGCTCACCACGTCGTCCATCAGGGCCCGGGCCAAGCGGGTGAGGGGGCGCAACTGCTCGGGGGGAAGCCCGGCGGGGATCGCCAGCAGGATGATGGTCTCCACCTGCCCCAGAGAAGAGCCCCAGTCGATGGGGGCGGCGCTGCTGAGTAGCGAGAGGGAGGGCTGGCGGATGGCCGGGCAGATCACGTGGGGCATGGCGAGCCCCGGCCGGATGATGGTGGGGGCGAGTCGCTCCCGCTCGTCGATGGCGTGCTCCAGCGCGCCCCTATCGCGCACCAGCTCGGCGGGCAGCAAGTCCAGCAGCACCGTCAGCGCCAGCGCCTTGTCGATGGGGGCGCTGGCGTGACCGAGCTGGGATTGGGTGAAGCAATAATCGGGCAGGGTCTGGCACAGGCGTTGCTCGGCCTGGGCGGCCTGGCCTGGGCGCCCCAGCGGCTGGCCCAGCTCCCCGCACCAGCAGGTGAAGGCCATGTGGGCGAGTTCGGCGTCCAGCCCCTCTATCTGCAACTGGCAGAGATCCCCCGGCTGGGTCGCCAGGGTGAGCAGAGCGAGCTGGTTGGCCGCCCCCACGCTCTGGCGGCGGGTTAGATTGGCGAACTGGACATGGGATTTGAACAGCCCCGCCAGCCGGCAAAGCTGCTTGGCCTGGGTGATGGTGAGCCCGGCGCGGCAGAAGAAGGTGATCTCGCGGCTGAGCATCAGCGGGTGGCGGTGGCGGTTTTGAGCACGGCGGCGGCATCCAGCAGCACGGATTCCAGCGATACCTGGCGCAGCGTGCAGCCGGCGAAGCGTTCTTTCTGTTCTATGTCGATGTCGGAGGCGATGAGCACCAGATCCGCCCCGGCGATGTCCCGGGCGGTCAGCACGTTCTCCAGCCCCATGGCGCCCTGGGTCTCGACCTTGATCTTGAGCCCCAGCTTGTCGGCGGCTTTTTGCAGCGCCTCGGCGGCCATGTAGGTGTGGGCGATGCCGGTGGGGCAGGCGGTGACGGCGAGGATCTTCATGGACTCTCACGGCAAATTCGGGTGGGGCAACACAATAGCGCCGCAGGGCCGTTTTTGCCAAAGGGGAGCCGCAAAAGTGGGATCTTGGCGGTGCTCTGGTGCCCCTTTGTGCAAGGCATGGGGCCATTTGACGGCGGTATAAAAAACGGCCCGCCAGAGACGAGCCGAATGCACACAACGGAGTGAAACCTGGGTTATCAGGCGGATTGGGTCGCCAGGGTGGCGGCCTTCATCTCCCGCTTGATGCGGCGGATCTTGCGCTCCTCGGCCACGGCCACGCAGGCCATCAACACCAGGCAGGCGGCGGCGGCCATGTCCAGCGCCGCGAAGGTGCCGTCCCAGCCGGTCAGGCCGAAGATGGGGGTGCCGTCGGCAATCATGCCAAGGCCCAGCTTGGCGAAGCTGTCACCGATGAGGTAGGCGAAGGTGCCCTTGACCCCGTCGGCCACGCTGATGCCCTGTTTAGGCACAAAGCCCACGGCGGCGACGCCGATCAGCAACTGCGGACCGAACACCAGGAAGCCCAGCAGGAAGAGGGATCCCAGGAACATGAACTGGGTGGTGGCGTGCTGATAGAGTCCCAGGGTGGCGATGATGAGCGCCAGCGCCACGCAGGCCACCAGGCCGCGACGACCGTTCGCCAGATCCGAGAGGTAACCCCACATCAGGGTGCCGACCAGGGCGCCCACTTCGAAGAAGGTGAAGCCCTGAATGGCTACGTCCTTGGAGAAGCCGAGCTCCTGGTGAGCATAGACGGTAGACCACTGGTCGATACCGATGCGCACCACGTAGAGGAAGATGTTGGCGAAGCAGAGCAGCCAGATTACCTTGTTCATCAGCACGTATTTCACGAAGATCTGCCACTTGGTGAGCTTCTGCTCCTCGGTGGCGACGTCCTCTTCGCTCGCCACTTCGTCAAACAGCTCTTCCACCTTGCCAAGGCCATAGGATTCCGGTGAATCGCTGCCAAAACGCAGGCCCACGAAGCCGACGATGAGGGCGATGATGGAGGGGAAGATAAACATGCCGAGCACGTTGCCATCGAACAGGTAGTTGGCACCGAACAGTGCCACCCCGGCCGCACCGGCCCCGCCCACGTTGTGGGAGAGGTTCCACATGCCCAGATAAGTGCCGCGCTTGTTGCGAGGGGTCCACTTGGTGATGGTGGAGTAGCTGCAGGAGCCGCCACAGCTCTGGAAGAAGCCGCTCAGGGCATAGAAGAAGATCATCAGGTAGAGGCTGAAACCCGTGCCCCCCATGCTGGCGCTGAAGCCCAGCATGCACAGGGCGGAGAGGATCAGCATCAGCGGCAGGAACTGCTTGGTGTTCTTGCCGTCGGCGTAGTAGGAGACGATGGTCTTGCCCACCCCGTAGGTGATGGAGAAGCCAAGACCTATCATGCCGAGCTCGGTCATGGAGAGGCCGTACTCCTGGATCATGTCGTTCTGTGCAATGTTGAAGTTCTTGCGGATCAGATACATGGTCAGGTAGCCGATGAAGACCACCAGATAGGATTGCATAAAGGGCTTGAACCAGAGCTTGCGCCGGGCTTCGAGCGGCAGATCCAGGGTGGGGACCCTGATCTGTTCGAGCAGTTTCAACATCTTCGTTCTTCCTCTGCGAATAGACGGAATTTTCGCCGCGCCCCTGGGTTATGGCGGCCGATGAGTCGGCCTGTTATGGGAGGTCACGCCACGAAAAGGCGGCAGGGTGGACTCTTGTCTCGCTCTCCTGCCTGTGGAACCTGTGTCCGGCCGCCGTTTGGCGGGGGGATCACTGCATCAGGTAGGCCTGACTGTAATGAGGAGGGCTGCCTGTGGCGTGAGAGCCATCCCTAGTGGACTTAAGAAAATTTCCTAGTTTGGCGGTGTTCGCCCCCGAACTGTGAAGGGGATCACGGCAAGAGTGGGCGACAGGGAACGCGGTGGCAGGGAGGCGGGATGGTCAATGTGATGACGGAAGGCTTGCTTGGCCAAGCCGTAAGTGGGCAGGCGCTGTGACCAGAAACAAGAAGAGGCCACCTTGGGGTGGCCTCTTTGCGTCTTGCAGTGCTTTCTTGCAGCCAGGAGGGGATCAGGCGGCCTTGGCCAGCGCGCGCTCGTCCGTCTTCTTCATCCGCAGCTTTTTCAGGGCAACCGCCACCACACCGGTAACGATGGCGCCGCAGATCATGCAGAGCAGGGCCAGCAGGGGCTTGTTGACCGCACCGAGCAAGGCCACGATGGGGCCACCGTGGGCCACGCTGTTGGTGATGCCAAACAGGAAGGCCATGACGGCGGCGGTCATGCTGCCCAGCATGTTGGCCGGAATGACGGCGAGCGGGTCACGGGCGGCGAACGGAATGGCCCCCTCGGAGATCCCCACCAGGCCCATGGCACCGGCGGCCTTGCCTGCCTCAATCTCGGTTTCATCGAAGATGCCGAGCTTGCGACCGAGTACGGTGGCCAGCGACATGCCAAGGGGCGCGGCCGGGATGGCGCAGGCCATGGCGCCCATGAACTGGGTCTGGCCGGAGGCAATCATGCCCACGGAGAACAGGAAGGCCACCTTGTTGACCGGGCCACCCATGTCAAAGCCCGCCATGCCCCCCAGCACGATACCGAGCAACACCAGGCTGCCGCCGCTCATGGAGAGCAGCATGGCGTTCAGGCCTGTCATCATGTCGGCGATGGGGGCACCGATGATGAAGATGAAAACGGCGGCGATAAAGAGCGACCCGACGATGGGGGCGATGAGGATCGGCACCAGCGGCTGCACCATCTTGTGGTACTGGCGGGTCGCGATCCAGCGCACCAGATAACCGACCAGCAGGCCTGCGATGATGGCACCGATAAAGCCGGTCCCGGCGTCGGCGCCGTAGAAGCTGCCGTTATTGGCGATCCAGCCGCCGATAAAGCCGGGGGCCAGGGCTGGCCTGTCACCGATGGCGTAGGCGATGTAACCGGCGAGGATGGGGATCATCAGGGTGAAGGCGGCGACGCCTACGTTGAGGATCTGGTTCCACATGCTGCCTGCCGGGATCTGCATGCCACTCGGGGTCGGATCGCCGCCGATGGCGAGCGCCAGGGCGATCAGCAAGCCCCCGGTCACCACGAAGGGGATCATGTGGGAGACGCCGTTCATCAGATAGCGGTAAAGATCCGAGGTGCCGCCGGCGCTCTTCTCCTCACTCTTGCGCTCATCCTTGTCCGCCACGTAGGCGGGGGCCTTGAGGGCCTGCTCGATCAGCCCCTTACCATCCTTGATGGGGGCCTTGACCCCGGTCTTGATGAGCGGTTTTCCGTTGAAGCGGGCCATGTCCACCTGTTTGTCGCAGGCCACCACGATGGCGCTGGCGCGGGCGATGTCGGCCGCAGTCGGGCTGTTCTTGACGCCGATGGAGCCGTTGGTCTCCACCTTCACCTCAAAGCCCAGCTCCTTGGCGGCGCGCTCCAGGGATTCGGCAGCCAGATAGGTGTGGGCGATACCGGCCGGGCAGCCGGTGACCCCGATGATGAGGCCCTTGTCGGCAGCCGGAGCGGCCACCGTCTCTTCTTTCTTCTCGAGCAAGAGCGCCAGCGCCTCGGTCGGGGTCTTGGCGGCCAGCAGGGCGTCGATAAAGCCCTCTTCAATCAGCTTGGCGGAGAGCTCGGCCAACACCTCGATATGGTGATTGGCGCCGCCCGCCGGGGAGGCAATCATGAAGAACAGGCGGGACGGCTTGCCATCCTCGGCGCCGTAGTCGATGCCGGCACGGCTGATGCCGATCGCCACCGCCGGGGTGCTCACCGCCGCGCTCTTCGCGTGGGGCAGGGCGACTCCTTCCTCGAAGCCGGTGTTGTCCAGCGCTTCCCGGGCCCACAAGTCCTTGATGAACTGCTGCTCGTCGCTGACATTGCCTTGCGCCGCCAGCAGATGGGCCATCTCGCTGAAGACCTCCTCCTTGCGGCTGGCCTTTAAATCGAGCGCGATCAGCTGCTCGTTGATAAGGGTGGTGATCATGGTGTTCTCCCCGCTCCTCGCTGGAGCCTGTTGGCATCGTTTCCCGGGTGACCACGACAGGTGCTACCCCGGGACATGCAGACAAATTTGACCCTCCTATTATGGTGGGGGCGTGACCTTCTCCCTATGGGACAAGGCTGCGAAATACTGGATTTTTGTGCGATATGGCGTTGAGTGTGAGCGAGCTCTCAAAGCGGCTTGAGCGGCCCGGTGGGTGTTTACGGCATCGATTTACATAGTTAAGTTATTTTAAATCAATTTGTTATTATTGATTCTGAGGCGGAGCGTGAACTGGTATAGCGATTTCACTCAACAGTGGTAGTGCACTTTTCTGCAAATTAATGAGGCGCAAACAGGCTTTGAGATGTGAGCCAGTGCACATAAATGGTGGTGGTCAGGGGGGGAAGAGGAGAGGGCAAGGTGGATAAATGTCGTGAGCCATCGAGTGGCCGCCGTATGGATGGTGGCTGGAGGTGGACTAAAAGTAGGTCGGCGGTTTACCGATATAGCGTGGCTGTGCAAGGGAGAAATACATGCAATCACTACCCGAAAGGCGTCGATACCCCAGCCTTTCGTAGAATCCATGGTCGATATCCGCATGCAGAAAAGTCGCGGCTGTATCGGGATCACTCAGGAGCATGTCTGTCACACCACGCAGCAGATGAGAGCCAAACCCCTTTCCCCTCATCGCCGGATCCGTCGCCAGGGAGCCGATACCAACACAGCCCTGGCCGAGGCCAAATTGGTCGCGATAAACGATAAGGGACGAGACCGGCTGATGATCGGCAACCAGCAGATACCAAACACCGGACTGGTATTTTTTACTGCGTTGGCAGCTGGCGAGATATTCAGTGGGTGCAAGCTCACCACCCCAGGCATCAAACCCCATCCAGTAGATGGTATCCAGTTCATCTGGGCTGGCCCTTCTTGCCTGTCTCATCTGCGCATTCCTTGGCTTGAATACCTGTCTTGTCAGGGAAGTTCGACTGAGAGGCGGGAGGGGGCCGCCTCGCGAGTGGGACTATCTTTGCAACGTAGGTTAATTAACTGACTCTTGGAATACGTAGTGAATCGTCGACAGCTTTTTGTAATTCTTTGAGCCTGCCAAGGGATATTTGATATTGGCCGTTTGTAGGCAAAGGCTTCCCATTAAACTGCTTCCACACCAGATTGCCTGGACCATTAAAAATCTCTTCGAAAGTACCATCGGGAAGTATTTTGATAACGATCGTATGTTCAGGCTGGCAGCGAAACGCTGCTGATGTTGACTGCGTTGCTTTGATTTCAACTTGTAACCCGGATGAAGAGTGGGCGTCATATCCCTTGTTTGAGGATTTCATCAAGTTCAGCCCGTAAGCATCAGCTACCAAGCATTCACCAATGCTGCCAACCATATGTCCATCAGGAGTAAAGTGTCGCCCTGGAAACATGGATTCCAGTTCTGTCACCGTCGAATAGAGCTGTTGTATTAAGGTTCTGAATCTTTCGTGATCAATCATTCTCTTGTCGCGCCGAGTAAACATCAATGAAGGGGATTGCGTGTGCATTGCCATTATCACTGAAGTCACTTGCTCACTGCTGAATGACAGCAGTCAATGTTCACTATTTACCTGTGTATAGGGAGCGACGTTTCAGCATGTAGATAACCCCGATAAGCGATAGGTTGCCAAGTGAAGTTTGTTAACTAGACAAGAAGATTACTGGCCGCTAGGGGTCAGCTTGAGGGTTCCAGCGTCAGCGAAAGCCTCGGAATTGAATGCCCAGTTCCATCAGGGGCTTCGTTGTGGATTAAGGAAATGATCCTTCAGGACGGCATCAATGCACGGTTTTGCCGGATCCGCTACTAGCAGCAGTGCCATGAGTAATTCGTTGATATCGACCTCGAGACAATTTATTTTCACCTCACCTTGTTGCTGACAGATTGTTGCCTACATGGGGCAGACCGATATGGTTCTTTGGCGTATCATCGGTTTCCTGGCCCTTCTCACCACCTACACCATGGGGGTGGCCACGTGATTCAGCGCTCGAGAAACGTCTCGCCGCAGCGCTCGCAGATCAGGTGCCGCACATTGGGATCCAGATAGGCGAGCTTGTCGCCGAATACCTCGTTAGTGATGCTGCTGGAGGTAAAGGCTTGCCAGAAGGCCTTGCGCGGATCCTTGGGCATGATGTCCTGGCTGTGGTCACGGGGGACCAACACCACGATATGGCGGGTTCGTTCGCCGCACTGGTCACAGCGGTGGATCTCGCTCTGGGGTTCGGGGTGAGTGTGGGTGGCGCACTCTGCTGTCATGATGATGACTCTGCTGTGAATGGCGCGCCCATCATAGCCTTCACCCGTGGACGCTCAAGGCCCCAAACAGGGGGCCAGCTCGTGGCAAGATAGCGGCCCATCAGGCCTCTCCTCCTGGCTATCCCATCGAGGTCGCCGTCACCGATTTGATGCCCTCATCAATAGAACCAACCGGTCCTGAACGACACGCCAGTGATGACAAAGAGGATGGAGATAATGGTCACCGGGATGATATGCCAGGCCATGGTGGTGAGGTTTTTTTCGGACAGGTTTGGAATGACGCGAAACCTCGCACTCAGTGCAAAGCAGAGCGTCAAGGCGAGCAGCGACAGTTTCAACAGGATCGGGTGGGCGACGGGATTGGAAAAATCCAGCCACTGGCTGACATCCGGCAGCATTCTATGGGCCAGAAACAGACCCGTTATCACCTGGATGATCAGGGCCGGCATGCCGATTTTTTCGTAAACGGATTCGAACTCCAATAGTCTGGCGGGCGAGCGCTCCCTCAATACCCTTGGCAGTACGACCACCGACAGCACTATATGGCCGCCAGTCCAGACCGTGGCCGCGAGTATATGTAACAACAGTGCCAATCCGTACATTCCTTCCTCCGGTGATGCAACGTCAATGCGCCGCGCCCTTCATATCAGGCTCTGACTGGACCTCAGTGGGATGCCGAGGGTGTCTGAGGCAATATCCTTGTCCCGCAGGTGAGCGAACAAAACATGCCAATCAATGGCATGATTTCCCAAAACCCGGCGCTGCACCCTGCTCAAGATCAATGAATCCGCCCAATGCCGCTGTTCTTTGCTGTGACAAGGGACTGGCGTCGGTGGGTCGGATGGCGAGCAGACATATCAGTGGCACCGTCTTGGCCAGGGTCAGCCGCCCCGTCTCCGATAGCCCTTCCTGATGCTGACTTTCCCATGGTGGCCTTGTTTGGCAATATCCGCTATCGGTGCTCAAAGGACTGGGAAAGGGGGATGGACGTGCCGATGATGGCCTCAGCCGTTCAAGCTCAGGCCGACTCCCGCTTCTGCAGGCTGGGGGTGATGATATGGCGATTGGGGACGAGCTCGGGTTGCTGCATGCGGGCCAGCAGGCGGCGGGCGGCCTGACGGCCAATCTCCCGGGCCGGGGAGTCGACGAAGGTGAGGGCGGGGGAGCTGAGCTCGGCCTCGGCAATGTCGTCAAAACCGAGCAGAGCCACCTGCTGGCCGATGTAATTGTCCTTGCCCACGGTGCGCCCGCTCGCCTCCACCCCGTAGATGCCGCCGAGGGCCACCTCGGGGTAGTGGCAGAGGATGGCGGTCACCTTGGGATGCTGGTGCAGCAGCTGGGCTATGGTGTCGGCGGCGCTGCGCTGGGTGCGATCGCACTCCAATACCCACTCGGGTTTGAACGGCAATCCGTATTGCAGCAGGCTGGCGCAGTAGCCGCCGATCCGCTCGGCCCGGGTCAGGGAGTCCGCGCGCCCCCCCACGTAGGCAATATGGCGATGGCCCTGCTCGATGAGGTAGGTGGCGGCCTGCTGGGCGGCATGGGTGTTGTCCGGGCCGATGAAATCCACGTCGTCGCGATAGTAGGAACGAGCGGCGCACACCACGGGCAGCTGGGAATCGATGAGTGCCTGCAGCGTCTTGGCAGCGGCGCCGCGCACCGGGTTGAAGATGATGCCGGCCACCCCCTGGCGGGAGAGAGACTGGATGCTCTGCTGCAACCGCTCCGGGCTGTGGCCGCACTGGGTCAGAAACAGCAGATAGCCCTGCTGCTCCAGCACCTCGCTCACCCCGGCGGTCACCTCGGTATAGAAGGGATCCGTGATGTCCCGCAGGATCAGGCCCACCAGATTGGAGTGCTGGCTGCGCAGGTTGGCGGCGGCGCTGTTGGGCACGTAGGCGAGGGTGTCGATGGCCTGCTGCACCCGCTCTGCGGTGGCGGGAGAGATGCGCCCCTTGCCCCGCAGCACCAAGGAGACGGTGGTGACCGAGACCCCCGCCAACTGGGCCACATCGGTGATCTTGGCATGCTTGGAAGGTTGTGATGTGGGCGGCATAGGCGCTTGTGTGGAGAAAAAAGAGAGCCGAGAGGCACAGCATACCCCCTGCCGGGAGGGAGTAAAACGTTACAGCATGCAGGGAGGGATCTGCCTCACAGATTTGGCATCCGCCGCATTATTGAGCGGTTGTTTTGTGATCTTGCGGGGGATTTTGAGTTGATAAAACGTTTTATCATTCACAAAACCTGATGCTATTCCAGCTGCTGGCACCCCGATGACGCGGCAGAGGATAGACACAGGATCTGACCTTCACTTCACAAGGATTAGACAGATGGCCAAGTCCCCCGCCAAATCCACAATCTGGGAGTTCCTGCAGAGCCTCGGCAAGACCTTTATGCTGCCGGTCGCCCTGCTCGCCTTCTCCGGTATTCTGCTCGGTGTCGGCAGCTCGCTCACCAGCGATGCGGTGAAGCAGAGCATGCCCTTCCTCGACAATATGGTGCTGCAGCTGCTGTTCCTCTGGATGACCAAGGTGGGGCTGGTGGCCTTCATCTACCTGCCGGTGATGTTCGCGGTCGCGATCCCGCTGGGGCTGGCCCGTGAAGAGAAGGGGGTGGCGGCCTTCGCCGGTTTCGTCGGCTATGCGGCCCTGAACCTCTCCATCAACTTCTACCTGACGGTGGCGAACGTCATCGGCGACGGGGCGGCGGAGAAGGCCTACGGGGTGAAATCCATCCTCGGCATCAGCTCCATCGACACCGGGATCCTCGGGGCCATCATCGTCGGGATCATCGTCGCCAAGCTCCACGCCCGCTTCTACACCTACAAGATGCCCGATGCCCTGGCCTTCTTCGGCGGCGCCCGCTTCGTGCCCATCACCACCGCCATCGTGCTGGGGGTGGTGGGTCTGGTAGTGCCCCTGGTCTGGCCCTGGTTTGCGGCCGGGATCAACGGCATCGGCGCCGTCATTTCCCACGCAGGTCCCTTCGGTCCCTTCCTGTTCGGTACCGGTGAACGACTGCTGCTGCCCCTTGGCCTGCACCACATCCTGGTGGCGCTCATTCGCTTCACCGAGGCCGGTGGTACCCAGTTGGTGTGCGGCCACGAGGTGAGCGGGGCGCTCAACATCTTCTACTCCGAGCTCTCCTGCGCCGATACCACCCAGTTCTCGGTGTCGGCCACCTCCTTCCTCTCCCAGGGCAAGATGCCGGCCTTCCTCGGCGGCCTGCCGGGGGCGGCGCTCGCCATGTATCACTGCGCCCGTCCGGAGAATCGCGGCAAGATCAAGGCGCTGCTGGTCTCCGGCGTGGTGGCCTGCGTCATCGGCGGGATCACCGAGCCGCTCGAGTTCCTGTTCCTGTTCGTCGCTCCCGTGCTCTACGTCGTGCACGCCATCCTGACGGGTCTGGGCTTCATGACCATGGGGCTGCTCGGCGTCACCATCGGCAAC
Source organism: Aeromonas intestinalis (assembly GCF_054052485.1). Classification (NCBI taxonomy): domain Bacteria; kingdom Pseudomonadati; phylum Pseudomonadota; class Gammaproteobacteria; order Aeromonadales; family Aeromonadaceae; genus Aeromonas; species Aeromonas intestinalis. Next base: position 247,944 of record NZ_JBSTYK010000001.1, on the reverse strand, counting down.
ACCGACGGCAACCTCATCGACTTCCTGGTGTTCGGCGTGCTGCAGGGCACCGCCACCAAGTGGTATCTGGTGCCCGTGGTGGCGGCCATCTGGTTCGCGGTCTACTACGGGGTATTCCGTTTCGCCATCGTGCGCTTCAACCTGAAAACCCCGGGCCGCGAGATCGAGAGCAACGACGCGCCGCAACCGGCCGGCAAGAAGGCAGGCAGCAGCGGCTACAACGGGGAGGTCATCCTCAATGCCCTGGGGGGCGCGGACAACATACTCGCGCTGGACAACTGCATCACCCGGCTGCGGATGTCGGTGCAGGACATGAGCCGCGTCGACGACAAGCTGCTCAAAGCCAACGGCGCCATCGGGGTGATCAAGCTCGACGAGCACAACCTGCAGGTGGTCATCGGCCCTCAGGTTCACCTGGTGAAAAACCAGCTGCAGAGCCTGATGGAGACCTGAGCCATCGTCATCATCCATGACATCGGGGGCCGAGGCCCCCTTGTCCATGACGCCTGATTATTCGTCCCATCGATGGAGAATGAAAATCCATGCACCAGATTTATGACTTCGAGCGGGAGGTCGACCGCCACGGCACCTACTGTACCCAGTGGGACTATGTAGCAGACCGATTCGGTCATGCCGATCTGCTCCCCTTTACCATCTCCGACATGGATCTGGAGACGGCCCCCTGCATTCGCACCACGTTGGCCAACCGGCTGGAACACGGGGTCTTTGGCTACAGCCGCTGGAACCACGACGACTTCAAGGGCGCGGTCTGCGACTGGTTCGCTCGCCGCCACGGCGCCGAACTGAACGCCGACACCCTGGTCTACGGACCCTCCGTCATCTATATCATCGCCCAGCTGATCCTCCTCTGGTCCAGGCCGGGGGATGGCGTGCTGGTACACACCCCGGCCTACGACGCCTTCGGCAATATGCTCGGCGCCAACGATCGGGTGCTGCTCCCGTGCCCGTTGCAACAGCGGGAGGGAAACCATGAGATCGACTGGGCATGCTTCGAGCGCCTGGCGGCCCGCCCGGATTGCCGCATCCTGCTGCTGTGCAATCCTCACAACCCCACGGGCCGGGTCTGGACGCGGGAAGAGCTGGGGCGGATGGCGACAGTCTGCCAGCGCCACGGGGTGCGGGTCATCTCGGATGATATCCACATGGACATGAGCTTCGTCCCCTATGTGCCCTGGAGCGAGGTGGCCCAGGGGGATGATTGGGCCCTGGTGAGTTCGGGCTCCAAATCCTTCAATATCCCGGCCCTTGGCGGCGCCTATGCGTTTGTACCCAATCGAGAGGTGCGGGATTATTACTTGCGCCGCCTCAAGGCCGCCCACGGTCTCTCATCCCCCCCGATTCTCGGGGTGCTGGCCCATATCAGCGCCTATCGAGACGGCGATGAGTGGCTCGAAGCCCTGAAAATCCACCTGCATGGCAACTTGAGTCGGGTGGCCACGCGGCTCAACGCCGCCTTCCCCGCCATCGACTACAAGGTGCCCGAGGGGACCTACCTCGCCTGGATTGACCTGAGCGGCCTTGGCATCGACTCGGCAGAGCAGATGGATCTGCTGCAGAGCCTGCTGGTGGAAAAGTACCGGGTCGCCATCATGCGCGGCGACACCTATGGCCCCGAGGGGCGCGGTTTTATCCGCCTCAACGTCGGCTGCTCGCGCAAGAAGCTCGACAAGGGGCTGGACGCCCTGATCGGCGCTCTCACCGAGTTGTCATGAGAGGGATGGCGTGAGTAACGAAACGGGCCACCTAAGGGTGGCCCGTTTCGTTTGGGGTTGATGGCTTCGAGCGGTAACGGGTCTGCTCTATCTGATCGAAGCGCAGGAGCAGGGTATCACCTCCCTTGAGGCGATAGGCGCAGTGAGAGCCGTTGCAGGCGATGCGGATATGGGGCTCATCTCCCAGCAGTGGCGACTGGCTATGGGCCTCGTTCTCTGGCCACTTGCCTTGCGTTAGGTTAGTGATCTGGTTGCGGGCCAGCTCTTCTCCCATGGGTTTGGTGTATTCGGATGCCCAAACAACCAGCAGGGGAGGAAGAATAAAAAGTGCAAATTTTAAGTAAGTGTTTTTTAGCCAAATCAAGCAATTAAAGGTAAAGGGGGCCGGATAGTTGTGAGCGATTTTTCCTCCCTTCAGCACTATGGGGAGCAGAACAAAAAAGCGAATAACCAACCAAGAGAGTGCCAGTCGCCACTTTACTTTGAAAAAGAAAAATGTGAGTACGGCGAATAGCCCTCCAACTGTCATCACCAGAGGAAGTACATAAGGTAAGAACAGTTTGAGCAGCAGGTAAAATCCGTAAAAGAGAGTCACATCCGCTGGTTGAGAGAATTCGGTATGTTCGAGTCCGAACTGGCTCAGATAGCCGTGGTAGTAACGCATCCCCACAAAGTACACAGCCGCTGTCAACAGGGGGATGAGTGCGCACAGGATGCCGACAAAACTCAGCATTCCTCCTTTTTCCTCATCCTCATTTTTGGCTGCCCGTAACTCTTGCAGATGCTTTTTAAGCCATTTTCGCTTCAGGGCTGTTAAATCTTGCGCCATTGCTTTCCATCTCTATTAGTCCGAGTTTTCGTGGGTTCAAGCACCACATATCAGTGATATTGCTTTGATTTAGGGATGTTTAAAGCCATTCACCTGGGCTCTTCGGTGCGAAACAGTACCTTGCCACAGGAAAGGCTGGTGTGACGATAGCGAGGATCTGGCCAGTCGGGCTGGACGTGGCGCGCGTTCCAAAAATGCACGGCATAGAGGGTGCCACCCATGGCGAGCAGGCCCAGCAACAGCATGAGATCCATCGATGACTCCGAAGTGGGAAAGGCGTGGTATCAGTGGGCCTATCTTAACGAGCCGGCACCATGGGCGGCCATCCCCACTTGGGTCAAGCCCATTGCCTTGGGTACGCTTGTAGCGCCACCCGAACGGCAAGGGAAAACGGGGCAAGGGGCGCCGTATCCTGACGGTCTCCGAGGGTTGGGCTATCGATGGGGAATGCAGCGAGACATCGACTAAAAAGGGGCTTAGGGGCCCCTTTTAGTCTCAACGGGTTATCACTATCACCCGGGGTTTATCAGGCCACCTTGCTGCTGCCAGCCAGAGTCTGGGCCAGCAATCCATCTGGATTATGGATAGCATCCTTGGTCTTGACATCGATTATCTCGATATTAGTGAAGCGCTCCTTGTTCTTGATGGCCACGTCGTGGGCCAGGATGACGCAGCGGGCGTTGGCCACGTCCTTTGCCGTGATGCGGTTGATGATGCCGTTGGCGCCCTGGGTCTCCACTTTGAGCTTGATCCCCGCCTTGGCCGCCGCCTTTTGCAGGCTCTTGGCGGCGAGGAAGGTGTGGGCCACGCCGGAGGGGCAGGCCGTGATGGCGAGCACCTCGGCTTCCCCTTCCGCTTCTATGGCCTGGTAGTCGGTGTCGGCCACGGTCACGTCATCTTCTTCGGTCACCGGTTTTTTCAGCAGGTTGACGACAAGGGCGGTGGTGAGGGCGCCGAGCAGGGTACCCAGGATATAGCCCATCTTGCCTTCCACTACCGGCAGCACTATCCAGCCGCCCCAGGGGGCGTGGTTGATGCTGTGCATCATGAACCCCGTGATGTTGCCGACGATGCCGCCCGCGACGATGGCTGGGATGACCCGCACCGGATCGGCGGCGGCGAACGGGATGGCCCCTTCGCTGATGCCGATCATGCCCATGATAGCGGCCGCCTTGCCTGCTTCACGCTCCTCCTTCTTGTAGCGTTTGGGGGAGAGCAGGGTGGCCAGGGCCATGCCGAGCGGCGGCACGCAGATGGCGATGCCGACCCCCCCCATCAGCCAGGGCTGGGTGTTGACCTGGGTCTGGGCAAACAGGGTGGCGACCTTGTTGACCGGGCCGCCCATGTCAAAGGCGGTCATGCCGCCCAGGATGGCGCCGAGCATCACCTTGCCGGAGCCCGCCATGCTGGAGAGCCAGTGGTTCATCCCCTCCATCATGGCGGCGATCGGCGCACCGATGACCCACATGACGATGCCGCACACCAGGAAGGTGCCGATGAGCGGATAGATGAAGATGGAGCCGAGCGAACTCATGGAGTCCGGCAATTTGATGCGCTTGAGCTGATTGACGATGAGCCCGGCGATGAAGCCCACCAGGATGGCGCCGAGAAAACCGGTGTGGAACTGCTGTACCGCAATCCAGGAGCCGATCATGCCGGGGGCCAGACCCGGCTTGTCCGCCATGGAGTAGGCGATGTAGCCGCCGAGCACGGCGGTGAACAGGGTGAGCCCCGCTATCCCCATGTCGGCCATGTCCTTGAGCACCCCAGCCTCGGGCACGGCCCCTTTGCCACTCATCATGACCGAGAGCGACAGCAGCACGCCCCCTGCGACGATGAAGGGGATCATGTGGGAGGTACCAAACAGCAGGTGTTGCTTCAAGGTATTGAGCTGGGCCTTGATGTTGCGATCGGCCGGCTCCGGGGTGTGCGGGGCCTGCTTGGGGCTAGCCTGGGTTTGAGCGGGCCGGGCGGCGGGGGTCTTGGCCGCGAGCAGGGCCAACACCTCAGCCTTGCAGGTGGCTCCCTGCATATGCGGGATGAAGCCGGGTTCGAGCAGCCTGGTGGAGAGCTCGGCCAACACCTCGATATGGTGGTTGGCGGCGCCGGTGGGGGAGGCAATCATGAAGAACAGGCGGGAGGGCAGCCCGTCCTCGGCGCCAAAATCGATCCCCTGGCGGCTGATGCCGACGACGATGGCCGGTTGCAGCACCGCCTCGCTCTTGGCGTGGGGCAGGGCGACACCTTGTTCGAAGCCGGTGTTGCCGAGATTCTCCCGTGCCCAGAGATCGCGCACGAAATTCTCCTGATCACTGATTTTTCCGGCTTTTTTCAGCTGTGCCGCCAGTTCGCTGAACAGTCCCTGCTTGTCGGTGGCGGCAAGGTCTAGGCAGATCAGTCCTTCATCTATCAAGGTGGTGAGCATAAGAGTCTCCTGGCTTCGTCATGAGGCCGTCTTGAGGGCAAGTGTTTGACCTGGCTATTGTTTCGCCATTGCCCTGTGGCGGGAATCGGATAAATGTGCCGTTTACTGGAGTTTTGTGTCATCCCCTGCCGGCTGTGACCAGGGTCGCATTTTGAGCGTTTATCGAAATGGCGATTGTGGAGTGTAAATGCAGTTTAAAAACAATGAGTTATTTGTATTTTTCGAAACGATAGGGAAGGCGCTTACGGCGTAGATGGAGGGGTGACGACGGCGAAGTCTGGAGATTTGTGCGGCTCACCGATGGGGAGAAATGTGAGCTGGCTTTCAAAACGAAGGGGCTTTCCGTGAGGAGGTTCCGTGTGGCTCATGTTGGCAGGAAAATGCATTTATAACCAATTTTTAGATTGAATTATCCACTATCAATCGGTAATTTCCTTGAACCTTTGGAGCGACGACAGAGTCGAAACGAGGGAGCAGGTTGGCCAAACAGTGCCGTCAGCCAGTGTGTAACCCGAGATGTAAGGAGACATCCTGATGGAAAAACTTGACCAAGAAGTCGACATCATGCGCGAAGAGTTCAAGCAACAGGAGCGCAAGCAGGCCAATGACAAGTGGCAGGCCAGGGTCGATGAGCTGCAGCGGGAGCGCGCCGAAGCGTCCCAGCCGGAGACGGCAGAACACTAGTCCGGTGATGGCCCGTAGGGGTCACCCATCAGGCTGATAATCAAACCCCCACCGCCCGCGAGGACGGTGGGGGTTTTCTATGGGGCCTATGCTGCGTGCGTCTCGGGCCTTACCCGGGCGCCATGAGTCGGGATCAGCCGGCGCTTGGTACCGGCTGGCGCCACATGCGGTACATGGTGTGGCAGTTGACGAACAGGAAGCTCAGCTCGATCAGGCTGCCGCCGATGGAGCCTATCAGTATGTTGTGGCTGGTCCAGCACAGGCCGCCTGCCAGCATGGAGAGCCGCAGCCCTATGCCCTTCGCCCGGAACAGCCCCCAGGTGCCGATGGTGGTGCCTATGATGGGCAGCCACTGCACCGGGCTGTGTATCCCCGGAATGCCGAGAGCCCACACCAGCACCAGGAAGAACACCATGACCCAGACGCTGCGAGTGCGTCCGGAGACCAGGGTGCGCGCACAACTGAGCCCGGCGCTAAGGGCCGCGGTGTTTGCCCCCATCAGCAGGAAGTGGAGGACGATAGTCCCCTGATAGAGGCAGAGCCTCAGCCGAAAACGTGCGTCGTCCCGCTGCCGGAAGGCGCTGATCCCGACCAGCATGGCGGCGAGGCCGATGCCTTGCGCCAGGGGTTGTTGCTCGAACAGGGTCCAGAGCGGGGTCAGCCAGTGGCCATCCATCATCATGAGAGGCTCCGTGCGCGATCAGCTGCGGTTGCCGGCACGGGCGACCCGGCCGCTTGCAAGCAACTGATAGTGGCCGGTGGTGGCGGGCACGAAGGCGGACTGGCCCTTGCTGATCTGCAGAGTTTCGTCGCCCCGCTTGAGCAGGACGTCGCCGTCGATGGCAAACAGGATCTCGGCGCTGGCGGTGGTGAGCGCGTGTTCCCCCGCCGGATAGACGCTGAAGGTGAAGTCCGGCACCGGTACGTCGAAGTACTGCACCGCGCCGTCAAGACGGGGACTGAGCAGGATCTGGTCATCCGGCTTGGGCAAGCAGCGGGTACAGTCCAGCAGCTCCGCCACGTCGATGTATTTGGGGGTGAGCCCGGCGCGCAGCACGTTGTCGGAGTTCGCCATGATCTCAAGGCCGGTGCCGCGCACATAGGCGTGAGGGGTACAGGCATCCAGGAACATGGCCTGACCGGGTTGCAGGGTCACCACGTTGAGCAGCAGCGGCGAGAAGAGTCCCACATCGCCGGGGTACTGGGCGGCGAGGGCGGTGACGAGGGCAAAGGTTTCCTCATCCTGATGGGCGGCGGCATAGGCCAGCAGGCCTGCCAGGGCTTCCTCCTTGCGGGTTCCTTCCAGGATCAGCAGCTGATGGAAGAAGTGCTGCAGGCCGGTTTCGTTTTGGCTGGCACCAAGGCCTGCGACCAGATCGCCGAGGGCGGGGAGACTGACCCGTTCGAACAGCGCCAGGATGGTGGGAATGGCGCGAAAACCGTTCATCGCCTGATAGGGGGTGAGGGCAAACACCAGCTCCGGTTTGTGGTTCGGATCCTTGTAGTTGCGATTGCCCGCCTTGAGGGGGATGCCCGCGGCCTCTTCCCTGGCGAAGCCCGCTTCGGCCTGGGCCTTGCTCGGATGCACCTGGATGGAGAGGGCCTTCTCGGCGCACAGCACCTTGAACAGGAAGGGGAGGCTGGCGAAGCGGGCGACGGTGGCCTCCCCCAGCATGGCGGCGGGAGCGCTGTCGATCAGGGTGGAGAGTTTTTGCACGTCGCAACCCAGGGTCACCTCGGAGCAGCCGTTGGGATGGGCGCCCATCCAGAGCTCGGCCTGGGGCTTGCCATCCGGATTCGGGATGTCAAACAGGCGGGTCAGGGCGTCATGGCTGCCCCACTCGTAACCCTGAACGGGGTTGTGCATCAGCAGAAAGGAGGGCAGATCGCGACAGCTCATATGGGACGCCTCGTTGGATGTTGAGAAAACCGGGATAAAGAAAAAGGTGGCATTGACCATCAGGGGCGGACTATAACATGGGCGGCCGTACCCGCCGCAATCGCTTGCCTCTCTCTTGACTGGGATCAACATGTCACTCATCTTCAACCAGCTGCTGGACGGCGCCCTTCAGGAGCAAGCTCCCTTCGAACAGATCTGGTTTGCCCAGGATCAGGGGGTGCCGCCGGGGTTCAGCTATCAGGTCAACTTCCCCCGTCTGGAGCTGGTCTTCAGCGGCGAGTATCGCAACCAGATCTGGGACAGGGATCAGGGGTGCATGGAGGTCAGCGTACTGCCGGGGCAGGCGCTTTACATACCGCCAAACGCCTGGAACAAGCCTGAATGGACCACGGATTGCTCGGTGCTGAGCCTGCTGTTTGGCAAGCGCCAGCTGGGGTTCAGCCTGGTGAGCAAGCGCCAGGACGAGCCTGATTTCTTCGACGTGCAGAAGCACAGCATCATGGCCAGAGCCGGCCACGTGCTCGAACACATACTGGCGGCGCTCAATGCGTTGGCCGAGGATCCCGGTCGCTCCCCCACCGACAACCACCTGTTGCAGGCGCTGCTCACCAGCGCCCGTCAACTGCTGGCGGGATCCGCCGCCGAGCGGCCACGGGGGGCGGATCTGTTTCACGGGATCTGCATCTATATCCAGGAGAATTTTCACCGCCCCATCAGCCGGGACTCCATCGCCCATCGCTTCAACGTCTCGGCCAGCCATCTCTCCCATCTGTTTCGCGAGCAGGGCCATATGCGCCTTGCCGATTACATCAGCTGGGTACGGATCGATCGGGCCAAATTCATGCTCAAGAAATATCGATTCCGGCTCGAAGAGGTGGCGACCCGCTGCGGTTACGGCGATGTAAATTATTTCTGCCGGGTGTTCAAGTTAAAGACGGGGTTGACCCCCTCCCAGTACCGCTCCCTGAGTCAGCCACAGGGGCAGGAGGAGGGGCTGGCAGGATGAGGCACAGCGAGAGCCGTGTCTTTGGAAGTCATGTGCCGGCTGGTATGGCGACAAGCCCGGTGTGAGTGGATGGGGCGCATTGTGATCCAGTGCCCGACTATGGTCGGACATGCACGCTCGCCATTTGATTATGCAAATGGATGGGCTAAGATGGCCGCGCGCAACGATCAGATTGATAACAAACGGAAGTTAGGAGATGCCGATGGAAAGCAAAGTAGTTATCCCGACCCAGGGCCAGAAAATCACAGTCGATGCCAACGGCAAGCTGAATGTCCCCCACAACCCGATCATTCCGTTCATCGAAGGGGATGGCATCGGTGTGGATGTGACCCCTGCCATGCTGAATGTGGTGAATGCCGCGGTCGAGAAAGCCTACAAAGGCGAGCGCAACATCGCCTGGATGGAAATTTATACCGGCGAGAAGTCTACCCATGTCTATGGCGAAGGTGCCTGGCTGCCAGCCGAAACCCTGGACTTCATTCGTGAATACTGCGTCGCCATCAAGGGCCCGCTGACTACCCCGGTCGGTGGCGGTATTCGCTCCCTGAACGTGGCCCTGCGTCAGGAGCTGGACCTCTACGTCTGCCTGCGTCCGGTCCGTTACTACGAAGGGACCCCGAGCCCGGTCAAGCGTCCTGATTTGACCGACATGGTGATCTTCCGCGAAAACGCCGAAGACATCTACGCCGGTATCGAGTGGAAGGCCGACAGCGATGAAGCCAAGAAGGTGATCGCCTTCCTGCAAAACGAGATGGGCGTGAAGAAGATCCGCTTCCCCGAGTCCTGCGGCATCGGCATCAAGCCCATGTCCAAGGCCGGTACCGAGCGTCTGGTCCGTGCCGCCATCGAGTACGCCATCGACAACGACCGTGACTCCGTGACCCTGGTGCACAAGGGCAACATCATGAAGTTCACCGAGGGTGCCTTCAAGGACTGGGGCTATGCCCTGGCCCAGAAAGAGTACGATGCCCAGCTCATCGACGGCGGCCCCTGGTGCTCCTTCAAGAATCCGAAAACCGGCAAGACCATTGTCGTGAAAGACGTCATCGCCGACGCCTTCCTGCAACAGATCCTGCTGCGTCCGGCCGAGTATGACGTCATCGCCTGCATGAACTTGAACGGTGACTACATCTCCGACGCCCTGGCCGCTCAGGTAGGCGGCATCGGCATTGCCCCGGGCGCCAACATCGGTGACGGTGTGGCCCTGTTCGAAGCGACTCACGGCACTGCGCCGAAGTATGCCGGTCAGGACAAGGTTAATCCCGGTTCGCTGATCCTCTCCGCCGAGATGATGCTGCGCCACCTGGGCTGGACCGAGGCGGCCGATCTCATCATCAAGGGGATGGAAGCGGCGATCCGCAACAAGACCGTGACCTATGACTTCGAGCGTCTGATGGAAGGTGCCACCCTGCGCTCCTGCTCCCAGTTCGCCCAGGACATGATCGACCAGATGTAATGTCCAGGTTCTGAAAAGCAAAAACCGGCGCCATGAGCGCCGGTTTTTTATGGGTGACGGGACGCCACCTCAGCCGTCAGGTGGTCTTGTCGACGTGTTGCTGGTAGATCTGCTGCCACTTGCTGAGTTCAGCCTCATCTCCTTGAGACTGCCAGAATTCGCAGATGGAGCTGGCGAGCTCGGATGCCATGGCGTGATCGCCATCGCGGCGGCTCATCAGATATTGTCCCAGCCAGCTTTGATATTGTTTCATCGTCCGATCTCCTTATCTAAGGTGCGCTTGGTGATAGCCGTACAGCGGATCAATCCCGCCAGACAGGCTCATCCAGGTCACTTTTTGCATCGCATATCGACTCGTCATCGGCAGTGTTTTTGCCCCTGATCCTGCCGGATCTGGGTGATAACGACGCGCAATTATCAAAAAACGGCCACTATCGTATCACAAAATAACCAACTTGGGGGGATTAACATCAAACGGATGATTTGGCCACCGTGATGGTGACGCCATAATCCGTGTCATCTTGCTGTTATTTGAAGAGAAAAGTCTGATGAGAACGGCATCGGGCAGTGAAAGACACTATGGGATCTGCTTGTGTCCGGACAGGTGTGCTATTCGACCAGGGGAAGGTAGGGGGGCGCTGATGATGAATGGTGCTGGAATGCCGCTGTATAGGCCTCGGTCGATAATGTCATTGCCGGATGGGCAAAGTGGGGACGGGTGAATGATATGGGGAAGCGACAGGATTCAGATCGGTGCCGGTCCCAGCGAGAATGGACCCATCCCGCTGCGGCCCCGAGTTTCAGCTCTGCCTGATATGACACATATTCCATGGCGTTAAATTGGGAAAATAGCAAAACCTTCCTCAGGGTATAAGGTTCAGCCGGCAGAGAAGCTCCCTTTTTGGATTTTGCCTAGCGTCCCGACGTGAATGCTCAGTATCCATGCAGGGCTGACAGCGTTTTCATTTTTCTGGTGGCCTGTAATGGGAGAACGACAACTCTGTTATGAGGGGCGAGAGAAATAATGCCGCTTAACGATATCTGGCTATAAATGATAGGGACGAATAAACATGGCTGAATAATGGCGATGACTTGTCAAGTCTCGTCGAGTAGCGATAAAATCATTATGTTGTTGTCGAATTGGCATGTTATTCTCAAATTGTGCTATCCCTGTGACGAACAAAAATAATTCTGTGAGGAAGTAATGAACGAGTTTCTGAAGGTTCTGCTGAACATTCGCAGCCTGCGTGCTGCCATTCGTGAACTGCCCTTTGAACAGCTGCAAGAAGCGAAAGAGAAGTTTGATCTGGTATATAACGAGCGCGCTGAATCTGTTGAACAAGAGCGTGCCGAGCAAGAAGAGCGTCAGCGCAAGCTGAGCGAATTTACCGAGATGCTGCAACAGGCTGGCATCGATCCCCGCGAACTGATCGGTACTGCCGCGGCGCCTGCTGCCACTGGCTCCACCAAGAGCAAGCGCGCCCCGCGTCCGCCCAAGTACAAGTATCAGGAAGATGGCCAGGAGAAGACCTGGACCGGTCAGGGCCGCATGCCCAAGGCCATTGCCGAGCAAGTTGCGCTGGGCAAGGACCTGAACGATTTCCTGATCTGATAGCCTTTATCAGTTCATCAATAATGCCGCCCAATGGGCGGCATTATTATTTGTAGGGTCATATCGGTCCATGAATGTGGCGTTCAGCCTACTATTTGTGCTGCCGGATCTCGACTCACATGTTTTCGGGCCTTGCAATAGCAAAAGGCTTCAGACAGGTGGCATGGAAACATGCATCATCGATTTTTCGTTACACGCTTATTCAGGACTCATACAGCCCGTCTGTTAACCCTACCATGTTGACCGGTACTGTATCACTTCATGCTTCAATCACTGTCAGGCTGAGTGGCAGAGGTAGTACGCATATTTCGCCCCGATTAAATCAACACTCTCTCGCTTTTGTTATTTCAGAGACTGTGAATGGTCTATTTGAAACCCTTGTTTGACGGATATTAACGAAATTGACGAGATGAAACCTCAGGGATAAAGACGGGGCCAAGATCAGCCCCGTTTCCGTTATTTATACCACGGCCTGGCGGATGGGCTGGATATGTTCGGGATGCGGTGTGGCTATGGAGGATTGCACCGCGTGCCTGCGCGCCTTGACCCCATCGGCCAGCATGGCCAGCAGGGTCTGGCTCTCTTCCCAGCAGAGGCAGGCATCGGTGATCGACTGACCGTACTGCAGTTCATCCAGAGGCGCCGGTTTCTGGCTTCCCCCCTGCAGGAAGCTCTCCACCATGACGGCGGCCACGGCCTCACTCCCTTCACTCAACTGACGGCACAGCTCCCCCGCCACCCGGACCTGGTTCTGATGCTGCTTCTGGCTATTGCCGTGGCTGCAATCCACCATCAGCCGATGACTGAGCCCCTGACGCGCCAGTCGCTCGGCGGCGTCCTCCACATCGCTCTGGTGGTAGTTGGGGAGGGTGCCTCCTCGCAAGATGATGTGACCATCCGGGTTGCCCTCGCTCTTGATGACGACGATGCCCCCCTGGCTGCCCGGCGCGGTAAAGAGGTGGGAAGCCGTGCTGGCCTGAATGGCATCGATGGCCACCCGTATGTTGCCATCCGTCCCGTTCTTGAAGCCGACGGGGCAGGGCAAAGCCGAGGCGAGCTGCCTATGCACCTGGGATTCTGTGGTACGTGCCCCTATGGCTCCCCAGCTGATGAGATCGGCCAGATAGAGGAAGCTGGTGGTGTCGAGGAACTCGGTGGCGGTGGCAAGTCCGAGCTGATTGATGTCCAGCAACAACTGGCGAGCCAGGTGAAGCCCGTGCCTGATGTCATTGCTGCCATCCAGGTGAGGGTCGAACACCAATCCCTTCCAGCCGACCGTGGTGCGGGGTTTTTCGAAGTAGGTGCGCATGATGATGAGCAAGCTGTCCTGATACTGGGTGGCGAGTCCTGCCAGGCGCCGGGCGTAATCGAGGGCGGCGAGGGGATCGTGGATGGAGCAGGGTCCTATCACGACCAGCAGACGGTCGTCGTCGCCGTTCAGGATCTGGCGCACCTGGTGCCGGTGGTGGTCAATCTGCTGCGCCATGTCGCTGGGGCAGGGGTGTTGTGCCAACAGCTCGGCAGGGGTGGGGAGGGCTTCAACCGCAAAGGCGCGCATTACCGAATTCAAAACTGCCATCTGGATTACCTTGCTGTACCTGGGGTGGGTGGCCTGCCTGGACTCATCGGCTCCGGGTCAGAGAGTGAGACAATGACAGATCACTTTGTTGAGAGTGATTATCATTATCTTGCTGTCTCTGTCGAATGCAAGCTCTGGTGAGGGGATCACCAAGATGGGGGGATAGGGGAAAAAAGAGTGGCAATCGACTCGAAGTTCAGACCTGTCTCGTGCAGAGATAGGCCTGATTTATATAGGGAATTTTGATTATCAGCTATCCATCACGGCATGTCTGTCCTGATGATAGGCGTCTTCATCCTTGCCGCTGCGCCAGTAGGGCACGGCGTAGACCCGCTGGCGGTCCACATCCAGGGTGCGTCTGACGTGACGACGCAGGGGGACGACCAGCCCCTCCTCACCACCAAACCAGAAGTAGCTCTGCGCCGATATCATGGGCAGGGCAGTGAAATAGCTCACCAGGGGTTCGGTTTGCTCGGGAGAACCGACAAACCAGCGCTGGCTGACGCCGCTTGGCAGCGACAGATCCTGCACATCTTCCTGCTGAGGCACCAGCAGGGCGATGTGGCCGCAGGCATCGGCGGGCATCGCCTCGGCCATGGCACTGATGGCGGGGAGGGAGCTCAGATCCCCCACCATGTAGTAGTGCTGCGCCGCTTGCAGCATGGGGTCCGGGCCGCCAGGGCCGGAGACGGCCAATTGATCGCCAGGCTTGGCCTGCAGGGCAAAACGGCTGGCAGGGCCGAGATCCCCGTGCAGGGCGAAGTCGATATCCAGCTCCAGTGCCTCGCGGCGAAACGCCCGTATGGTGAAGGTGCGGATGATGGGTTTCTGGCTGGGGTCTTCCCAGCGCGGCCCCTTGGGCGTTGGAGTGGGCAGCACAATATGTTGCTGGTTGGCCTGGGGCAGCATGATCTTGATGTGGGCGCCACCACAGGTGAAGGGATAATCTGCCAGATCCGGGCTGGTCAGGCAGAGTCGGCGCAGGTTCGCCCCCACATCTTGGACATGTTTTACGGTGAGCAGGCGGGGGCGATTGACCGGGGCGGGCTGTGACATATGAGTACTCCTGACAGGCAATGGCGCCCATTCTCAGGCAAATGAAAACTATTATCAATTGCTTTATGAGCAAGAGAGAGGCGAGAAAAAGGGGACATGGATCCCCCTCTCTTCGTGGTTGTCATGAGATGCAATGAGCGCGTTATCCCCGGTCACTCCCCCCCAGGGCGCGGTAGATCCCGGCCATGGTATTGAGCTGGGTCTGCTGTTGGGCGAGCAGGCTAAGTTGCGCATCCCACAGGCGATTCTGCTCATCCAACCAGGGTTGCACTCCGGTGGCGCCAGCCTGGAAGCGAGCCTGCGCCAGTCGCTCGGCCTCTTTCGCATATCCCAGCTGTTGCTCCAGATAGCGCAATCGTTGCTCCCCCTGGCGGCGTGCCGCCAGGCCGTCCTCCACCTCCAGCAGGGCGGTGTAGAGCTGCTTGCGAAACTCGGTCTCGGCTATCTGGTAATCGATGTCGGAGCTCGCAATGCTGAGCCGGGTCTTGTTGTATTCGAGGAAGGGCAGGGCCAGGGTCGCCCCCAGGGAGCCGACCGGGTTGCTCAGCACCTGGGTCAGGGTGTCCGAGGTGCTGCTGGCTCCGCCGGTGAGGCTCAGGGTGGGATAGAAGCCGGTGCGGATCTCATCCCCCTTGGCCAGGGTTTTGCGCAGCCTGAGCTCGGCGGCCCGCACATCGGGGCGCCTGGCCAGCACATCCGCCGGGATCCCGACCGCCAGGGTCGGGATGGGATGCACGGCAAGCTCGCCGGGGGCAAACTCCAGCGGGCCATAACTGCGTCCGAGCAGCAGACGCAGGGCGTTGCCGGCCTGCTCCCGCTGCTGGACGAGGGCCGCGAGCTCGGCCTGCTTGCCCGCCTTTTGCTGGCTGGCCTGTACCATGTCGAGACGGGTAATGGCCCCCGCCTCATACTTGGCCCGGGTCAGCCGCTCGGCCCGCTCAACGTTGAGCAACTGGCGCTCCCCCAGCGTGATGGCCGAGCCGAGGTAGGCCAGTTGCCAATACTGCTCCAGGGTCTTGCCGATGAGCAGCAGACGAGTGGCAGCCAGATCCTGTTCGCTCGCCTCGGCCTCCCACTGCGCCTGATCCCGTACCGCGGCGAGCCGGCCCCAGAGATCCACCTCGTAGCTCAGGTTGAGGGTGGGACCCAGATTGCCGTCGGACTTGCCCGTCCCCAGGTTCTTGTTGCCGTTGGCCCCGATGCTGGCGTTGACCGAAGGGGTAAGATTGGTATCGGCCAGATCGGCGCTGAGCAGGGCACTCTTGAGGCGCAGCCCGGCCACCTGCATGTCAGGGTTGGCGGCGAGCACCGCCGCCACCAGCTGGTCGAGGGCGGGATCATCAAAGCCTTGCCACCAGGGACCGGCCTGCTGCTGGTTGAGCCCCTGGTTGGTTTGCTGCCAGCTTGGCGCCACGGCCAATTCCGGTCTGTGATAGGTACTCTGCTGGCTGCAGGCACTCAGGGCCAGCGTGACGGCGAGTGCGAGCAGGGGTCTCGGGAAACGGTTGTCGCCCTGTTTTGCCAAGAGGCGGGATAAGTGGTGCATCATCATTCTCTTGCCAGTGCCTCGACCGGATCGAGCCGGGCCGCGTTGCGGGCAGGCAGGTAACCAAACAGGATCCCGATGAGCGAGGAGCAGCCAAAGGCCATCAGGATGGAGAAGAGGGAGAAGGACATCTGGAAGCTCGCCACCAGCAGCGAGAAGAGGAAGCCGATGAGCAGTGCCAGGCCGATCCCGAGCAGACCTCCCAGCAGGCTGACCATCACGGCTTCAATCAGGAACTGCTGCAGGATGTCGGACTGACGGGCTCCCACCGCGATGCGGATCCCTATCTCCCGGGTGCGTTCCACCACCGAGACCAGCATGATGTTCATGACTCCGACGCCACCGACGATGAGTGAAATCACCGCGATGGCGGAGACCAGCAGGGTCATGGTGGCCGTGGTCTTCTCCACTGACTTGATGATGCTGTCGCTGCTGAAGGTGAAGAAGTCCTTCACCCCGTGGCGCTGGGTCAGCAGGGCCACGGCCGCCTGTTCCGCCAGGGCGGGCTGGATCCCGTCCTTGACCCGGATGGTGAGCTGGCTGAAGTGGTTCTGGGAGATGAGGCGGCTCATCACGGCGCTGTAGGGTAGCCAGATGTTGACCGACTGGCTGCTGGGGCCAAAGCCGGTCTCCTGCGCCACCACGCCGATGATCCGCACCGGCAGGGTGCCGACCAGTACCACCTTGCCGACGGGATCTTCCTTGCCGAGCAGACTCTCTATGGTCTTGCCATCCACCACGGCGACTGCCGTCCGGCGCTGGATATCCTGCTCGCTGAGCAGACGCCCCTGGGTCAGGGTCATCCCCTTGACCCGGAAGAAGTCGCTGCCGACCCCCACCACGCTGCCGCTGCTGGTCTTGTTGCGATACCTGAGCTGACCCGAGGTGGCGATCTGGGGGCTGGCCCCCTCCAGATAGGGCTGGCCGAGCAGGCTCCTGAGATCCCCCTCGTTCAGGGTCTGGATGCTGGCCGCCTTCTCGTCTCCCCAATCCTTGCCGGGGAAGATGTCGATGGTGTTGGTGCCCATGGCATTGATGTCATTGATCACCTTGGCGCGGGCCCCCTGGCCGAGGGCGACCACGCTGACCACGGCGGCGATGCCGATGATGATGCCGAGCATGGTGAGGAAGGTGCGCATGCGGTGGGCCAGCATGGCATGCAGGGCCATGCGTCCCGCCTCCCGATACCGATCCCAGCCCCGGGGGAGCAGGCCGCTGCGGGCAGGATGAGCGGGGGCCTGGGGTGGCTGTGCCTTGGGCTCGCTCGCAGGAGAAGGGGTGGCCCCATCGATGTCGCTCTGATTGACGCTGTCTTCCACCACCCGGCCATCGCGCAGGGTGATGATGCGATCGGCGTGGTTGGCCACCGCCATGTCGTGGGTCACCAGTATGATGGTGTGGCCCTGGGCGTGCAGCTCCTTCAGGATGGCCATCACCTCCTTGCCGCTGTGGCTGTCGAGGGCACCGGTGGGTTCATCGGCCAGGATCACCTCGCCGCCGTTGGCCAGGGCCCGGGCGATACTGACCCGCTGCTGCTGGCCGCCGGAGAGCTGCCCCGGCCTGTGGTGGCTGCGATCCTTGAGGCCTAGGCGCGTCAGCAGGGCATGGGCACGGGCCTGGCGCTCGGGGCGGGGCGTGCCGGCGTAGACCGCCGGGATCTCCACGTTGGCGGCCGCATCCAGATGGGGCAGCAGGTGATAACGCTGGAAGATGAAACCGAAGTGGTGGCAACGCAGGCGGGCCAGGGCCAGGGCATCCATGCGGGCCGTGTCCTGCCCGTGAAACAGATACTGGCCACCGCTCGGATGATCGAGGCAACCCAGCAGGTTCATCAGGGTGGACTTGCCGGAGCCGGAGGCGCCGACGATGGCGACCATCTCCCCGGCCTGGATGCAGAGATCCAGCGGGTGCAGCACGGTCACCTCCTGCTCCCCGCTCTGGTAGCGCTTCTCGATGCCCCTGAGCTGGATCAGCGGCTCGCTCACAGCATGCCCTCCGGCTCATGGTGCTGGACGGGCTGACCTTGCTCCAGGGTCACCTTGTCCTGCTCATCGAGGCCGCTGATGACCTCGATCTTGATGTCATCCTTCATGCCGGTCTTGATGCGGCGGGTTTCCCGTTGCTCATCGCTTTTGAGCAGGGTCACTTCGTATTCGTTGTCGCCGAGTTTCTTGCCAAGGGCGGTCTGGGGGATGGCCAGCACCTGCTTGCGCTCTCCGAGCACTATGGTGACCTGGGTGGTCATGGCGACCCGCAGCTGGTGATTGGGGTTGGGCACGTCGAACAGGGCATAGTAGTAGATGGCGGCATTGCTGGTGGTGCTGGTGGTCGTGGTCTGATCGTTGATGTTGGTGGGGGCCAGCTCGACAGTGCGCAGAGTGGCGGGATAGCGGGTATCCGGGTCGCCTATCAGGGTGAAATAGACCGGCATGCCGGCCCTGACCTTGGTGACGTCGGCCTCGGAGATCTGGGCCTTGACGGTCATGGTGTCGAGATTGGCGAGCTTGAGCAGGGTCGGTACCGTCTGGCTGGCGGCCAGGGTCTGGCCCTGCCGGGTCACGATGGAGATGACGGTGCCATCCATGGGGGCCTGAATGCGGTTGTAGCCGAGTTCTGTCTTGGTGCGATCCACCTTGATGACGGCATTGTCGATGTCGGCCTGGGCGCTTTGCAACTCGGCACGGGTGACGGCGAGCTGGGCCTCGGCACTCTCGAGATCGGCCCGGGAGCTCGCCTCCTGACGGAACATCTGCTGCTGACGACGCCAGGCCAGTTCATTTTGCTTGAGCTGAGCCTGCTTGATCTTGAGCTGGGCACGGCGGCTGGCGAGATCCGCCTCGGCGGTCTTGAGGTTGTTCTGGGCGATGAGGGGATCGATCTCGGCCAGCAGATCTCCCTGCTTGACCTGCTGCCCGGCTTCGACCGCGAGATAAGTGACCTGGCCCGAGACCTGGGCCCCCACATCCACCTGCTCGATGGCCTGCAGTACGCCGCTGGCGAGCACGGTCTGCTCCACGTCCTGGCGGGTGACGGTGGCGGTCAGGACGGGATCCGATTTCTTGCCGGGCCAGGCGAGCCAGACGATGAGGGCCAGCGGGACGAGCACGAGCAGGGCAAACCTGCCCTGTCTGGGGAATTTTTTCATTTGTCTACCTGAACGGAAATCTGCCAAGGCGCGCAGGGGCCCTATGCTGCAGCAAATGGGGCTTAAAAAACAGCGAACAATGTGTAAGTAATTATGTAGATAACATCATCATTACTGGGTGGTCGGGTGTCATCACGGCGAGGGATCCCGCCCATGGGGCGCAGGTACGATGGGCGAGCAGGCAAGAGTGGAGCAGGAGGCTCCTGCCTGGAGGAAGGACCCGCATGATAGCGGGTCCGGGTCTGTCAGCCGACGGCCTTGAGGGGTTCTGCATAGGGCTCGTGGCAGATCTGGATATCGACGGGCAGCTTGTAGAGCAGCAACCGTGCCAGCGAGCCTTCCATCCAGTGGTGGCGACTGCCGACCAGCAACAGGCTGTTGGGTTCTGACGAAAGCCAGTGCTTGAGTGCAGAGACCACATCATCGACCACCAGACACTGGTAATCCACCGGGTGGTGCAACTGGGTGATGAGCTGGCTGATGACGGCCTTGGCATCCAGAGTGCCCTGGGCGCTGCGCTCCTCCTGGGACAGTGACAGGCTCTGCTGGCGAATCTTGCTGCTGTGAGTCAGGTGCAGCAGGGTCAGTTTGCAGCCCATGGCCTGTGCCAGGTGGCTCGCCTTGGTCAGCGTCTCCTGCTCGTAATCCTTGCCTTCCAGCAACAGCACTATATTGGTCGGGCTCATAAGCAGTTCTCCTCGGCAGGTGCGGACAGGTGGCGCCAGCCTTGGCTGTCCACAAAATGTCAGAACAAACGAACCCGGTGCGCGGCGACTGAGTCACGAATTGTCGATGATGGCAGTGGGCTCCGGCTCCATTTACATCATCATAACAGATTGAGTTGAATGGAAAATGAAGGAAATGTTGCAAGAATTGACAAGGACCTGTTAACCAAGTTGAGGCCCTCGCACCTGGCGAGGGCCTGAGGGGTCATATCAAGCGGGTTGCTGGGTGAAGTAACGGGTCAACCAGGGCAGCCCTTCCTTCTTGCGGCTGACGGCGCCAGCCAGATGCACAGGCTCGCCGGGCAAGATCCCCTGGCTTGCGAAGAAGAGCTGGCTCTCTCCCTTGGCGAGATCCGTCAGCATCAGCACATACCCATCCAGCTTGTCTTTCATCAGTCGCGCTGTCATGGCCTGCTGCAGTTCATCGGAGCGGTTTATGATCTCGGCCGGGTTCATCACACAGATCTGGCTCACCATGAGGGCATGTCCCCCTATCTGATAGGCTTTCTCGTCGGCGACCAGGGCCTCGGACAGGGGGGTATCCCCCAACTGGGTACGGCGCTCGAGCAGGGTCTGGGCAAAGGGAGCCAGTTCCAGCTGGGCGATGGGCAGCAGGCGTTCGACTGCCAGCCTGTCCTGCACCGTGGTCGTGGGGGAGGTGAAGTTGAAGGTATCGCTGACGATGGCCCCCAGCAGCAACCTGGCCTGAGGGCGGGAGAGGCCTTCATGGCCCATCAGTTCGAGCAGCACGGTGGCGCTGCAACCGACGGCTCTCACCCAGGCATCGAGGGGGCCTCGGGTGATCAGGGTGCCGATGCGGTGGTGGTCGATGAGCCCCTGCACATCCGCATCGGCCAGCCCTTCCGGTCCCTGCTCCAGCTCGCTGAAATCCACCAGAAATACCGGTGTGTCGGCCACGCTGCCCGTCAACACGGGAGGCGCCTCCACTCCGGCGGTTTCCAGAATGAAGCGGGTCTCGGCGATGGGGGCTCCCAGGGCAAAGGCTCGGGCAGGGCGACCCTGGCTGTTGAGCCAGTCGGCGGTGACCAGGGCGGTGCAGATGCTGTCGCTGTCGGGATTCTTGTGACCAAAGACCTGGATCATGGGGCGGTTTCCTGATTGAGAGGGGGGGGGTTGGCAGAGATCATGTTGCCGAGACCGACCAGAGGGAAGGATAGAGGGAGTTTACACTGGGTTGCCGCTTGGGCGTCATCACTTAGGGGGATCTGTCGGTACGGGGAGGGGTTATAGATAGAAGAATTGCATCAATTTAGTGGATTTAAATGCTTGAATGGTATGGTTATTTAGTTGTATGTGCTGGCTCGGTGGTTATTTCATCTTGATTGTTCCAAGGAGAGGAAGGGGGTTGCCCCTTCCCCTCCTTGCGCTATGAGGCGAGCAGCTCGCGGGCGTTGGCCAGAGTGTTGTCAGTGATCTGATCCCCTCCGAGCAGCCGGGCCAGCTCGTTGAGCCGTGCCCCGGGGTTGAGTGCCTGCATCTGGGTCTCCGTGGTCTTGCCGTCGGTGTGCTTGCTCACCACCATGTGCTGGTGCCCCTTGCCTGCCACCTGGGGCAGGTGGGTGACCACCATCACCTGGGTGGACTCGCCGAGCTGACGCAAGAGGCGCCCGACCACGGCAGCGGTCGGGCCGCTGATCCCCACATCCACTTCATCGAAGATGAGGGTCGGGGTCGAGATCTTGCGGGCGCTGATCACCACGATGGCCAGGCTGATGCGCGACAATTCGCCACCGGAGGCGACTTTGCCAAGGGGCTGGATGGGTTGCCCCGGGTTGGTGGTGACCATGAATTCCACCCGATCGATGCCAAGTGGCGACAGGCTGCTCTGGGCATCGGGGCGCACCTCTATGGTGAAGCGGCCATCGGGCATGGCCAGTTCGTGCATGCTGGCACTCACCTTGGTGCTCAGCTCCTCGGCATAACGCTGGCGGCTCTGGCTCAGTACCTCTGCCGCCTGTACGAAGGCCTGGCGAGTTCGCAGCAATTCGTCCTCCATGCCTTCCAGCCGCTCCTCATCGGAGTTGAGGCGGGCGAGATCTCCCGCCAGCTCCTGGTGGTGCTGGGCGAGCTCGGCCGGTTTGACGTGGTGCTTGCGGGCCAGGTTGATGGCACGAGAGAGGCGGGCCTCCAGCTCGTTGAAGCGCTCGGGATCGAGTTCCAGTCGATCCAGGTAGCTGCGCAGCTCGCTGTGGCTCTCCTGCACGCCGATCAGGGCCTCATTGAGCATGCCGAGCACGTTGCCGAGACGACTGTCCATGGCCACCAGGGTTTCGGTCCTGTCCACCGCGAGCTGAAGCAGACCGGCGATGGTGGTCTCCTCGTTGTCATAGAGCAGATCCAGGCAGGCTCCGCACTCCTGCATCAGCTCGGTGCCGTTGGCCAGACGCTGGTGCTCCTCCTCGATGGCTTCGAATTCCCCCGGTTGCAAGGCGAATTCGTCCAGCTCCTGCACCTGGTATTCGATGAGCTGGCGGCGGGCCTCTCGCTGCTGCTGCTCGGCCTTGAGGCGGTTCAGTTCATTTTGCAGCTGACGCCACTGCTGGTAATGGTGGCGCACGTCGTCCAGCAGCAGGTGGTGGCCGGCGTAACCGTCCAGCAGGGCGAGTTGATAGTCGGGTTTGAGCAGCAACTGATGAGCATGTTGACCGTGGACGTTGACCAGGATCTGACCCAGGCTCTTGAGCTGCACCAGGGGTACCGGAACCCCGTTGATGTAACTGCGGGATCGCCCCTCGGCGGAGAGCACTCGCCGCACGATGCACTCTCCCTCGTTTTCCAGCTCGTTGGCGACGAGCCAGGCCCGAGCGGCAGGATTGCCGTCCAGCAGGAAGCGCGCACTGACCTCGGTCTTGTCACTGTCAGGTCGCACCATGCTGGCTTCGGCCCGCTCCCCAAGGCAAAGCCCGAGTGCATCGATGGCGATGGACTTGCCCGCCCCGGTTTCCCCGGTGATGCAGGTCATGCCGGCTTGCAGGTCGAGTTCGAGAAACTTGACGATGGCGAAGTTGGTGATGGTCAGTTGGGTCAGCATGGTCTCATCCTGTGTGGGCCAACATTACTGTGTATGCATCCAGTATATACTGGTTTTGCATACAGTAAAGTGTCGGCCCGCAGCAGGATGCAAAAGGGGCGTGTCAGGGATGTCAGAACAGCTTGCTGCCCCAGCCGAGCTTGTTGCGCAGCACATGGAAGTAGCTGTAATCCAGCGGATGCACCAGGTGCAGCTTGTGGTTGCTCTTCTTGATGAGGATCTCGTCTCCCGGGTGCACCGCCAGGGTCACCTGGCCGTCGCAGCTCACCTGCATGGCGTCATCCTGGTTGTCGGGGGAGACCAGCAATCGTACCTCGCTGTCCGCGTCCAGCACGATGGGGCGGCTGCTCAGGGTGTGGGGGAACATGGGCACCAGCGTGATGGCGTTCAGCTTGGGGGTGAGGATGGCGCCCCCCGCCGAGAGGGAGTAGGCGGTGGAGCCGGTGGGGGTGGCGACTATGATGCCGTCCGAGCGCTGGCTGTACATGAAGCTGCCATCGATATAGACCTCGAACTCGATCATGTGGGCAATCTTGCCGGGGTGGAGTACCGCCTCATTGACCGCCAGATTGCTGGACTTGCGCTCCCCGTGGCGATAGACGGCGGCTTCGAGCAGGAAGCGATGCTCGCTCTTGAAGTGGCCGGAGAGCACCTGCTCGAGCGGCAGCAGATAATCCTGAGGGGAGAGATCGGTGAGGAAGCCAAGGTTGCCCCGGTTGACCCCGATCACCGCCACATCGAAGCGGGACAACACCCGGGCCGCCCCCAGCATGTTGCCATCCCCGCCGACGACGATGGCGAGATCCGCCTGCTCGCCGAGCTGCACCAGATCCAGCACGCTCTCTCCCTGGATCCCCAGCGTCTGGGCGACCCGGCTCTCGAGCAGCACCCGAAAGCCGCGGGTACTCAGATATTGATAGAGGCCCTTGAGGGTCTGGTTGGCGCCTTCATGATGGGGTTTGCCGATGAGGGCGATGGTTTTGAACGGAGAATCCATAGGTTATCGGGTCTGGGCCAAGTATTGAGGGGAGTATACCTCGCTTTGGTGGGGATTTGTCTGCCTCCATGCGGACTGGGTTGATCCCACCCTGAACGGCGGTGAAAGAGTGGGCAAAGCGGCCTCATCCTCCATGTTCTGGCCTTTTCCCCTTGAAAGCGGGGGCTGCGTCCCCATAATAGCGCCATTGATCGCAGCCAGGCTGCCCTGATTTGTTTGAAGTCACCCTGAATATTGGAGATGTCATGAACCACGAAGAGCAAAAGGTTGAAGCGATGGAGCAAGTGGATGCCCAGCCAGTCGAGCCGACCGATGTAGACAGTGAAGTGACAGCCGAGCAGGCCCGCATCGCCGAGCTTGAGGCGCAACTGGAAGCGGCCCAGCAGGCGGCTGCCGATGAGCGTGAGCGCGCCGTGCGTGCCGTCGCCGAGATGGAAAACCTGCGTCGCCGCGCGGCCCAGGACGTAGAGAAGGCGCACAAGTTCGCGCTGGAGAAATTTGCCGGCGAACTGCTGCCCGTGCTGGACAACCTGGAGCGTGCCATCGAGCTCGCCGACAAGGAAAACGAAGCCCTCAAGCCGATGATCGAAGGGGTTGAGCTGACCCTGAAATCCATGCAGGGCGGGGTCGCCAAGTTCGGCCTGGTGGCGTTGGATCCCCAGAACCAGCCGTTCGACCCCAATGCCCATCAGGCGATGAGCATGATCGAAAACGCAGAACTGGCGCCGAATACCGTCATCGCCGTGATGCAGAAGGGCTACGAGCTGAACGGTCGCGTGATCCGTCCGGCCATGGTGATGGTCTCCAAGGCTCCGGCCTGAGACGCGTCCCCCCCTTGAGCCCGCCGCTCGGCGGGCTTTTTGTTGCCCGATGCCGCGCCTGTGTCCGGGCTCGGGTTAAATCGGCACAGTTGATACAGTTTTTTCAAGCCGGGGCTTGAAGCGCGAAGTTGCGACCCCATATAGGTGACAAGGCCACGGCGGCATCCTCGATGGACCCCATTCAAGGGGCGACAAAATGTGATGCCGGGAGCTTGAAAGCCACAGTGGCAGGCCCCACCTAGCCGTTAACGTATTAAGGCGAGCCCCTCGCCAGTTTATTCAAAGTATTTGGAGATTCGTCAAATGGGTAAAATCATCGGTATTGACCTGGGTACTACCAACTCCTGTGTCGCTATTCTGGATGGCGATAATGCTCGCGTGATCGAGAACGCGGAAGGCGACCGTACTACTCCGTCCATCATTGCCTATGCCGATGACGGCGAAATCCTGGTTGGTCAGCCGGCGAAACGTCAGGCCATCACCAACCCGAAGAACACGCTGTTCGCCATCAAGCGTCTGATCGGCCGTCGTTTCGAAGACGACGAAGTGCAGCGCGATCTGGAGATCATGCCGTACGCCATCGCCAAGGCTGACAACGGTGACGCCTGGGTTGAAGTGAAAGGCAAGAAGATGGCACCGCCGCAGATCTCTGCCGAAGTGCTGAAAAAGATGAAGAAGACCGCCGAGGATTACCTGGGCGAGCCGGTGACCGAAGCGGTCATCACAGTGCCGGCCTATTTCAACGACGCCCAGCGTCAGGCTACCAAGGATGCCGGTCGCATCGCGGGTCTGGACGTCAAGCGCATCATCAACGAACCGACCGCCGCGGCTTTCGCCTACGGCGTGAACAAGGTCAAGGGTGAGCGCAAGGTCGCCGTATACGACCTGGGTGGTGGTACCTTCGATATCTCCATCATCGAGATCGACGAAGTGGAAGGTGAAACCACCTTCGAAGTGCTGGCAACCAACGGTAACACCCACCTGGGTGGTGAAGACTTCGACAACCGCGTCATCAACTACCTGGTTGATGAGTTCAAGCGTGAGCAGGGCATCGACCTGCGCAAGGACCAACTGGCCCTGCAGCGTCTGAAAGACGCCGCCGAGAAGGCGAAGATCGAGCTCTCTTCCGCTCAGCAGACCGACGTGAACCTGCCGTACATCACCGCAGATGCCACCGGTCCGAAGCACATGAACATCAAGGTGACCCGCGCCAAGCTGGAATCCCTGGTGGAAGACATGGTCAAGGATTCCCTGGAGCCGGTCCGTGTCGCCCTGAAGGACTCCGGCCTGTCCGTGTCTGAAGTGGACGACGTCATCCTGGTGGGCGGTCAGACCCGTATGCCGCTGGTTCAGAAGACCGTTGCCGACTTCTTCGGCAAAGAGCCGCGTAAAGACGTCAACCCGGACGAAGCCGTGGCCATGGGCGCCGCCATCCAGGGTGCCGTACTGTCCGGTGACAAGACAGACGTACTGCTGCTGGACGTGACTCCGCTCTCCCTGGGTATCGAAACCATGGGCAGCGTGATGACCGCGCTGATTGAGAAGAACACCACCATCCCGACCAAGAAGTCCCAGGTGTTCTCCACCGCCGAAGACAACCAGTCTGCCGTGACCATTCACGTGCTGCAGGGTGAGCGCAAGCGCGCCAGCGACAACAAGTCCCTGGGCCAGTTCAACCTGGAAGGCATCCGCCCGGCACCGCGCGGTCTGCCGCAGATTGAAGTGACCTTCGACATCGACGCCAACGGCATCCTGCACGTCTCCGCCAAAGACAAGGAGACCAACAAGGAGCAGAAGATCACCATCCAGGCCTCCTCCGGTCTGTCTGATGACGAGATCGAACGCATGGTGCGCGAAGCCGAAGCCAACGCGGCCGAGGACAAGAAGTTCGAAGAGCTGGTGCAGACCCGCAACCAGGCTGACGGTCTGGTCCACTCCGTGCGCAAGCAGGTCACCGAAGCCGGTGAAGCTCTGCCTGCGGACGACAAGACCAAGATCGAGACCGCCCTGTCCGAGCTGGAAAGCGCCATCAAGGGTGACGACAAGGCCGCCATCGAAGCCAAGCAACAGGCTCTGATGGAGGCGTCCCAGAAGCTGATGGAGATTGCCCAGCAGCAAGCCCAGGCGCAAGGCGCCGCCGGTGCTGACGCCGGTCAGGCTTCTTCTGCCAAGGCTGACGACGACGTGGTCGACGCCGAGTTCGAAGAAGTGAAAGACGACAAGAAATAAGCCACACCCAGTCGGGCGAAGCCACTTCGCCCGACGGCTTGGTCGATGAATTTACGGGCGTTGGGTGACCAACGCCCGTCTGCGTAACTGCTGATATAGCAACAGGATGAGTATGTCGAAGCGCGATTTCTATGAAGTGCTCGGGGTGGCAAAAGGTGCCGACGAGCGCGAGATCAAGAAGGCGTACAAGCGTCTGGCGATGAAGTATCACCCCGATCGCAACCAGGGTGATGCGGCCGCCGAAGAGAAGTTCAAAGAGGTCAAGGAAGCCTACGAGGTCCTGACCGACGAGAACCTGCGTGCCCGCTACGACCAGTACGGTCATGCCGGTGTGGATCAGAGCCAGGGTGGCGGTCACGGCGGCTTCGGCGGCGGTGCCGATTTCGGTGACATCTTCGGCGATGTGTTTGGCGACATCTTCGGTGGTCGTGGTGGTGGCCGTCGTGGCCCGGCCCGTGGCTCCGACCTTCGCTACAACATGGAGCTGACACTGGAAGAGGCGGTGCGCGGGGTCTCCAAGGAGATCAAGATCCCGACCCAGGTCCACTGCGAGGTCTGCAACGGCTCCGGTGCCCACACCGGCAGCACGGCCCAGACCTGCCCGACCTGCCACGGTGCCGGTCAGGTACAGATGCGTCAGGGCTTCTTCGCGGTGCAGCAGGCCTGCCCGCACTGTCACGGCCGTGGCAAGATCATCAAGGATCCCTGCCGCAAGTGTCATGGGGAAGGTCGCTACCAGAAGACCAAGACCCTGTCGGTCAAGATCCCGGCGGGTGTCGACACCGGCGATCGCATCCGTCTCTCCGGCGAAGGGGAAGCGGGGGAAGCCGGTGCATCGGCCGGGGATCTCTACGTACAGGTCCACGTCAAGGAGCACGAGATCTTCGTGCGCGATGGCAACGATCTCTACTGCGAAGTGCCCATCAGCTTCACCACCGCGGCCCTTGGCGGCGAGATCGAAGTGCCGACCCTGGATGGCCGGGTGAAGCTCAAGGTGACCGCCGAGACCCAGACCGGCAAGCTGTTCCGTCTGCGGGGCAAGGGCGTCAAGTCCGTGCGCTCCGGCCAGGTTGGCGATCTGATGTGCAAGGTGGTCATCGAGACCCCGGTCAAGCTGACCGACACCCAGAAAGATCTGCTGCGTCAGCTGGACGAGTCGTTCAGCGGTGCCGCCGCCAAGACCCACAAGCCCAAATCGGAAGGCTTCTTCGAAGGGGTGAAACGCTTCTTCGACGACCTGACCAAGTGATTCTCTTGTGATGCAAGAAAGCCGGCCCAGTGCCGGCTTTCTTTTTGCCTGTTTCGGGTGATAGCCCCCCTTGGGAGCTTCAATCCGTGGTGCTGGTGCGCCAGAACACCTGCTTGATGCGGGGATGCTGACCCAGGGTCTTCATCAGGGCATCCAGCTCGTCGCCATCGATGGAGGTGGCGAGCAGCACGGCGGAGATCTCCAGATCCTGCTCCCCGAACGGCTCGATATCGAGCTCGCTCAGGGGGTAGTTGGCCTGCTCCAGCTGTTGCTCCAGCCAGGGCAGCACCTCTTTCTGGTGAGTGCGACGGATGAGGGCGGTGACGCGATAGGTCAGTTCGGTATCCTCGTTGTCCACCGGGTGGCGGTTGATCTGGTTGACCAGGGGGCGCAGCAGGGTATTGGCGGCCAGCACGAAGAGGGCGCCGAGCACGGCCTCCATGGCAAAACCGGCGCCAGAGGCGGCCCCCACGGCGGCGACCCCCCAGAGGGTGGCGGCGGTGTTGATGCCGCGAATGTTGCCCGATTCCCGCATGATGACACCGGCGCCGAGGAAACCGATGCCGGAGACGATATAGGCCACCACGTGGACCACCCCGTAGCTGCCCCCGTGCAGGTCATAGATGCGCTGGGCCAGATTGACGAACAGGGCGGCCCCCACGGCCACCAGGACGTTGGTGCGAAGACCGGCGGTGCGCTGGCGATATTGGCGCTCCAGCCCCACCAGACTGCCCAGCACGAAGGCCAGCAGCAGGCTGGCCAGGGTGTCGGTCAGGGCCAGCAGATCAAATTGTTGCCACATTCTCATGGCGTACTCCTCTTGATGACGACGGCCTGCGAGAAGGCAGCTTGAATCGCTGCCATACGCAAAATGAAAGATGAACCCGTGCGTGAAAGGCCGTCATGGTAGATGAATATGTTGCACGGAGGGCGATGGCCAGCATCCCGGATGGCTGGCCCCGGGTAATGAGCAAGCCCCGGCATTGCGGGGCTTGCGGGGCGACTGTGCCCCCTGGTTCCCGAGTCGGGATCAGGGGCCGGGGCGCAGTTCCCAGCGTACCGGGTGGCTGAGGCCGACCTGATGGACGAATTGCACCAGGTAGCGGCGCTGGGGCAGGGTGCAGTCGAGGTTGAGCACCAGCTCCCGTCTTTCCCCGGGCCCCGGTCGCAGCGATGGCACCGGATGCAGCCCCGCCGGTTGCAGGGTGTGGGCCACCAGTTCCAGTACCGGGAGCATGTCGGCCCGGCCCTGGCAGCGGATCCGCAGCCGGTAGTGCTGGGATTTGGGTTTTGCCAGCCTGCGTGACAGGGCAGCGAGCCCCAGCTTGTCGAGCAGGGTGTGAGCGCGGCGCACGGCAGTGCGGGCGGGCATTGAAGCAAAACGGGTTGAAACAAAACGCATAGCAGCCTCCTTGTGGGAAGCAGAAACTATGCAGGCAAGGTGTCCGGTGCTTGCAGCCGGTCACTTGACGTCAAGTGTAAAAGGAGAAAGGGAGGAGATGCTCGCCTCTCGCGGGGTGCGAGGCGCGGCAGAACGATTGCTGCGGCTAGCTCGCGACCTGGCTGCCGACGCCCATGGCCGGCTTGCTACAGTCACTTGATGAGTTGCCCACTGATGGTCTCCGCTGTGAATGAACGGCAAGATGGTACAGATCCGGGCCGCCAAGGTAAAGGATGGGGGCGGCGCAGCAACATCTGGAAACACCTTTCCGGTGCCTGTCGTTGTTGGTGCCAACTCCCGGCCGGGCAGAGAGCCGGGCCTCGATGGTGGCCGTAAATTAGATGTTGCTAATGTTGGGTGCGGCGATAGAATGGCTTTTATTAGCGATATCTAATTAAACGGCAGGGCCCGCTTCGCCAGCGTTGCGAGCAGAGCGCGTCCCCATTTCCCCAGGCAGGAGAGTCCCATGTTTGAAAGCCAGTGGTTGTTTGCCCTCGGGGGCGGCATGTTGATCGGTGTGTCCGCCCTGCTGCTGATGCTGGTCAACGGCCGGGTGGCCGGGATCAGCGGCATACTGGCGGGGGCCCTGCAGGAGCGGGGAGGCTGGCGCTGGCTGTTCCTGCTGGGGCTGGCCGGTGGTGCCCTGCCGGCCTTCGCCCTCGGCTGGGCCAGCCTGCCGACCCTGGCGGTGCTGCCCCCCTGGCCCTGGGTCGCCCTGGCGGGTCTGCTGGTGGGGGTAGGCACCCGTCTTGGCAACGGCTGCACCAGCGGCCACGGCATCTGCGGGGTGGGGCGACTGTCGCGCCGCTCCCTGGTCGCCACCCTCGTCTTCATGGCGACCGCGGTACTCACCGTGTTTGTCAGCCGCCACCTGCTGTGAGGAAGTCACCATGGAACGTTTGACGAGCCTGCTCTGCGGCCTGCTGTTCGGGCTGGGTCTTGCCCTCTCCGGCATGGTGGATCCCGCGAGAGTGCTGGGTTTTCTCGATCTCGCCGGAGCCTGGGATCCCAGTCTGGCCTTCGTGATGGGGGGCGCCTTGCTGGTGTTCATGCCGGGGTACTTCCTGTTGATACGGCCCCGTCGCCAGAGCCTGTCGGGGGCTCCCATCGCCGATGTGCCCGCACCGACCCTGGATGGCCGCCTGCTCGGGGGTGCCGCCCTCTTTGGCATCGGCTGGGGCATGGCAGGCATCTGCCCGGGGCCGGCCCTGGCGCTGGTCACCGCTGGCCAGCCCCTGATCGGGCTCTTCGTCATCGCCATGGTGGTGGTGGGGCTGCTGGTGGACAGGGGCTGGCAACGGGCTCCTTGATCCCGGTATTCCCGAGTGGGCAGGGCCCATCTTCCGGCCCGAGGTGGTAGTATCGGGCTCCCATACTCCGAACAAGGCTTGCCCATGCTCCCTCTGCGCCTGCTCATCTCCGACTCCCACGATCCCCTGTTCAACCTGGCGGTGGAGGAGTGCATCTTCCGCCAGATGGATCCGCGCCAGCGGGTGCTCTTCCTGTGGCGCAACGCCAATACGGTGGTCATAGGCCGTGCCCAGAATCCCTGGAAGGAGTGCAACACCCGCCGCATGGAGGAGGACGGGGTGACCCTGGCCCGGCGCAGCAGCGGCGGCGGCGCCGTGTTCCATGATCTTGGCAACAGCTGTTTCACCTTCATGGCGGGCAAGCCCGGCTATGATAAGAGCATCTCCACCGCCATCGTGCTGGATGCCCTGAAGCGGCTGGGGGTGGAGGCCTTCGCCTCCGGTCGCAACGATCTGCTGGTGGCGACCCCGGACGGGGATCGCAAGGTATCGGGGTCGGCCTATCGGGAGACCCATGATCGCGGCTTTCACCACGGCACCCTGCTGCTGGACGCCGATCTCAGCCGCCTCGCCAACTACCTGAACCCGGATCCGAAGAAGCTCGCGGCCAAGGGCATCACCTCGGTGCGCAGCCGGGTCGCCAACCTGAGCGAACTGCTGCCGGGAGTCGATCATGAGCGGGTGAGTGAGGCCCTCCTTGAAGCCTTCTTCGCCTATTACGGCGAGCGGGTTAAACCCGAGCATATCTCCCCCGAGCGGCTGCCGGACCTGCCGGGCTTTGCCGAGACCTTCGCCCGCCAGCGCAGTTGGGAGTGGAACTTCGGCCATGCGCCATCTTTCAGCCATCAGCTGGACGAGCGCTTCGGCTGGGGCGGGGTGGAGTTGCACTTCGATGTGGAGAAGGGGGTCATCGGCCGGGTGCAGATCTTCAGCGACAGCCTGGATCCCGCGCCCCTGGATGCCCTGGCCGAGCGGTTGCCCGGCATCGCCTATCGGCCCGAGGCCATCGGCGCTTTGCTCAGCGAGCTGCAGCGGGCGTTTCCTGGGCAGACGGCCGAGCTGGCCGAACTTCAGGGCTGGCTGGTGTCGGCGCTGCGCTAAATCGGGCTGGCGCCAGGTGCTGAACCCAGGGCTGCATCAGGCCTGCCGGGTTACCCGCTCCAGCGCGGCATCACGGCGGGTGAGAGCGGGATCACGAAACGGTCACGGGCCGGAGACGCCCCCTTGCAGCCAGCCCTTGCCCTGACTGGGGCATGATAAAAAGTAGGGCAGGCCATTAGTTATTGTCGCTGTTTCAAATGCAGCCCTGCGGGTATAACCGGACCCATCGTTGCAGTCCAAATGGTATCAACATGAGTGACCTGGTTTA
Source organism: Aeromonas intestinalis (assembly GCF_054052485.1). Classification (NCBI taxonomy): domain Bacteria; kingdom Pseudomonadati; phylum Pseudomonadota; class Gammaproteobacteria; order Aeromonadales; family Aeromonadaceae; genus Aeromonas; species Aeromonas intestinalis. Next base: position 215,780 of record NZ_JBSTYK010000001.1, on the reverse strand, counting down.
CCTGAAAGATGACGGCGTCAACGCCGTCTCCCCCGCCTTCGCCGCCCGCTTCGCCACCGTCAAGGCTCACTACTTCTCCCGCAATCCCGAGCTCTGGCCGGTGTTTCGCGAGCCCGGTTTCGCCACCCTCAACGAGTTTCGCGCCCGCGGCCTGGCACCCGATGCGCGGCTGAACGCCTGGCCGGACGGCCACGCCCGCCTCGCGGATCTCTGCGAGACCATGCCGGTGCCGCAAGCCATGCGCGCGCCGGGCGAGCCCATGACCGAGCTGCTGTTTGCCGGCGCCCTCTCCAAAGACTGGGAGAACCCCGCCAGCGTGGAGAACGTCATCACCATGTCGGCGGATCCCGCCATCTATGGCGCCCAGATGGGCATCCTCGCAAACCCCAACCTGGTCTATTCCGAGTACGCCGGGGTGGCCGAAGAGCTCGAGAAAAAGGTGGTGCGCCAGATAGCCCTGCTGGCGGGCTACGATCCCGAGCGCGCCACCGGCATCTTCACCCAGGGGGGGACCTTCTGTAACCTCTACGGCTACCTGCTCGGCATCCGCAAGAGCCTGCCCGAGGCCAAGCACAAGGGGCTTGGCCACTATCAGGACTACCGCATCATCAACTCCCAGGGCGGCCACTACTCCAACATCACCAACCTCTCCCTGCTCGGGGTGGACATCGAGAACAAGACCATCCGCATCCAGGTCGGCGAGAACAACGACATCGATCTGGTGGATCTCGAGCGCACCCTGACCGCCTGCTTTGCCCTCAAACACGTGGTACCCACCATCATGCTCACCATGGGCACCACCGACACCTTCGGGGTGGATCAGGTCAAACCCGTGGTGGAGCTGCGGGATCGCCTGTGCGAGCGCTTCGAGGTGGCGGTCAAGCCCCACATCCACGTGGATGCCGCCATCGGCTGGTCGATGATCTTCTTCCTGGATTACGACTTTGCCGCCAACCCGCTTGCCATCAACGCCGCCACCCTGGCGGGGATTGAGCGCAACGTGGCGCGCTTCGCCGAACTCAAATACGCCGACTCCTTCACCGTCGACTTCCAGAAGTGGGGCTATGTGCCCTACACCTCCAGCCTGGTGATGATCAAGGAGCAGGATGACCTCAAGGCGATGGAGAACGATCCGGAGAACTTCTCCTATTTCGAGCGGGACATCCAGGGTCAGACCCACCTGCAGTCCACCATCGAGTGTTCCCGCGGCGCGAGCGGCCTGTTCGGCGCCTATGCGGCCCTCAACTACATGGGGGTGGAGGGCTATCGCACCGTGCTGGCCCACTGTCTGCAGAACGCGAACTACTTCCGCTTCCGTCTGAGCCAGCTCGGCAACGTCAAGCTGGTGGCCCAGGAGAACCAGGGGCCGAGCGTGGGCTTCAAGATCTACAACCCGGAGTGGGTGCAGGATCCGGAGGCCGAGTTCGCCTTCGAGCTGGCCCGCAGCACGGATGCGGCCTACAAGGCACGGCTGCAACGCAACACCGACTATCACCGCAACCTGTTCAAGCATCGCGGCAAGGTGGGACTCTACACCAACTGGGTGGAGGCGGTGGCCCACTCCGAGTATGACGAGCGGGGCAAGTACTCCTATATCGCGGGGGAAAAAGCGGTCTTCATGAACCCGGCCTGCAGCCGGGAGCAGATCGATGCCTTCATCGAGCATATTCGCGGCTGATATCACCACATCTTGTGATGTCAGAAAGAAAAACGGCGGGATAATCCCGCCGTTTTTATTGCTCTGGGCAGCCGTTACTGCTGCTGCATCATGGTCACCGTCAGCTTGCCGGCCGGATTGGCGGCATGGAAGTTCACCGCATCCCCGGCCTTGAACCCCTCCAGCAGGGCGGGATCCGCCACCCGGAACACCATGGTCATGGGGGGCATCTTGAGGTTGGTGATGGCCTCGTGCTTGATCCCCACCTTGCCGTTCTCGCTGTCGATGCGGGTGATGACCCCCCGGGTCATGGTCATGTCCCCCATCTCCTTGTCCGCCATCTGGGACATGTCGTGCCCCTCGTGGTTCATGGTCATCTCGGCCTGGGCCTGAAGGGAGGCGAAACCGAGCAGGAGGGTCAGGGTCAATGTTTTGATATTCATGATGTTTTCCTTGTCATTCAATGGGTCTGGATAGTGAGTTCGGATCATTGGGCATCGCTTTGTGCCCGTTCCACGGCGCGGCGTCGCCACAGATAGAAGGCCGCAGGCAGGACCAGCAGGGTGAGCACCAGGGCCGTCACCATGCCGCCGATCATGGGGGCGGCGATGCGCTGCATCACCTCGGAGCCGGTACCCTGGCTCCACATGATGGGCAACAGGCCGGCGATGATGGTCACCACCGTCATCATCTTGGGTCGCAGGCGCAGGGCGGCCCCCTGGATGACGGCGTCGTGCAGGCCCTGCAGGGTGGGCTTGCCGCGGGCGACGAGATCGTCCCAGGCGTGGTTGAGGTAGACCAGCATCAGCACGCCGGTTTCCACCGCCACCCCGGCCAGGGCGATAAAGCCGACCCCCACCGCCACCGAGAGGTTGAAGTCCAGCAGCCAGACGGTCCAGATCCCCCCGACCACGGCGAGCGGCAAGGTGATGAGGATGAGCAGCACCTCCTGGAAGCGGCGAAACGCGAGATAGAGCAGCAGCACTATGATGGCGAGGGTCAGGGGCACCACGTAGGCCAGACGCGCCTTGGCCCGCTCCATGTACTCATACTGCCCGGACCAGGTGAGGGCGTAACCCGCCGGCAGCACCAGTTGTTTTTCCACCTCGGCCCTGGCTTCGCCCACGAAGGAGCCGATGTCCCTGTCCCGGATATCCACGTAGACCCAGCCGTTCAGGCGGGCGTTTTCGCTCCTGAGCATGGGGGCTTCGTCGCTGATATAGACCCGGGCCACGTCCGCCAGGGCGATGCGCTCTCCTTTGGGGGTGACCAGGGGCAGCAGTTCCAGGCTCGCCACCGAGTCGCGATAGCTCTGGGGATAACGCAGGTTGATGGGATAGCGCTCGCGCCCCTCTATGGTCTGGCCCACGTCCATGCCCCCCACCGCGGTGGCGAGTACCGCCTGCACCTCGGCGATGTTGAGGCCATAGCGAGCCGCTTTCAGACGGTCGATATCCACCTTGACGTAGCGCCCGCCCGCCACCCGCTCGGCGTAGACGGACGAGGCGCCCTCGACCTTGCCGACGATTTGCTCAAGCTGCTGGCCAATCTCCTGAATGATCTTGAGGTCGGGGCCCGCAATCTTGATCCCCACCGGGGTCTTGATGCCGGTGGCCAGCATGTCGATGCGGGTCTTGATGGGGGGAACCCAGGCGTTGGTGAGGCCGGGGAAGCGGATGAGGGAGTCGAGCTCTTCTTTCAGCTTCTCCGGGGTCATGCCGGGGCGCCACTGATCCCGGGGCTTGAGCTGGATGCTGGTCTCCATCATCACCAGATCGGCGGGATCGGTGGCGGAGTCGGCGCGGCCCGCCTTGCCGAACACATTCGCCACCTCGGGCACGGTACGAATGAGCTTGTCGGTCTGCTGCAGGATCTCCCGCGCCTTGCCCACCGAGATGTTGGCCGCCGTGGTGGGCATGTACATGATGTCCCCCTCATCGAACGGCGGTATGAACTCGGAGCCCAGATAGTGCAGCGGCCAGAAGCCCACCACCGTCACCACCAACGCCGTGACGAGGGTGGTCCTGGGGCGTGCCAGCACGGCATTGAGCAGCGGAATATAGCCATTGCTCAGGCCCCGGTTCAGCGGGTTGGCCTGCTCGGGCAAGACCCTGCCGCGGATGAAGTAGCCCATGATGACTGGCACGAGCGTGATGGAGAGCCCGGCCGCCGCCGCCATGGCGTAGGTCTTGGTGTAGGCGAGCGGGTGGAACATGCGTCCTTCCTGGGCCTCCAGGGCGAACACCGGCAGGAAGCTCATGGTGATGATGAGCAGGGAGAAGAAGATGGCGGGACCCACCTCTATGCTCGCCTCCACGATGATGCGCCAACGGTTCTTGTCGGTGAGCTGCTCCCGCTCCATGTGCTTGTGGACGTTCTCTATCATCACGATGGCCCCGTCCACCATGGCACCGATGGCGATGGCGATGCCGCCAAGGGACATGATGTTGGCGTTGATCCCCTGCAGGTGCATGACGATGAAGGCCACCAGGATGGCGATGGGCAAGGAGATGACCACCACCAGGGAGGAGCGCAGGTGGAACAGGAAGGCAAGACACACCAGCACCACCACGGCGAACTCCTCGATGAGCTTGCCGGAGAGGTTGTCGATGGCGCGGGCGATGAGATCCGAGCGGTCATAGACGGTGACCACTTCCACCCCGTCCGGCAGGCTGGACTTGAGCTGGGCGAGGCGGGCCTTGACCCCGTCTATGGTGTGCTGGGCATTCTCCCCGTAACGCATGACGATGATGCCGCCCACCACTTCCCCCTCGCCGTTGAGCTCGGCGATGCCACGGCGGCTCTGGGGGCCGGTGATCACCTCCGCCACGTCACCGAGCAGCAGGGGGGCGCCCCGCACGCTGGTGCCGAGGGGGATCTGTTTCAGATCCTCGACGCTCTTCAGATAGCCGTTGGAGCGCACCATGTATTCCGCTTCCGCCATCTCGATGACGGAGGCACCGGTCTCCTGGTTGCCCATCTCGATGGCGGTCTGGATGAGGGAGAGCGGGATGCCGTAGGCGCGCAGCTTGTCCGGATCCACCCGCACCTGATACTGGCGCACCATGCCGCCCACGGTGGCGACCTCGGAGACCCCGTTGACCGTCTGCAGCTCGTACTTCAGAAACCAGTTCTGCAGGGAGGTGAGCTCGCTCAAGTCGTGCTTGCCGGTTTTGTCCACCAGGGCGTACTGGTAGACCCAGCCCACCCCGGTGGCGTCGGGGCCAAGCTGGGGCTGGGCAGAGGCGGGCAGGCTTGGGGCCACCTGGCTCAGGTACTCCAGCACCCGGGCCCGGGCCCAGTAGAGATCGGTGCTGTCGTCAAACAGCACATAGACGAAGGAGTCGCCGAAGAAGGAGTAGCCGCGCACCGTGGTAGCCCCCGGCACCGCCAGCATGGCGGTGGTGAGGGGGTAGGTGACCTGATCTTCCACCACCTGGGGCGCCTGGCCCGGGTAGGAGGTCTTGATGATCACCTGGACGTCGGAGAGATCCGGCAGGGCGTCCACCGGGGTCTGTTTCACCGACCAGAGCCCCCAGGCGGTGATCATGAGGGTCAGCAGCAGCACCAGGAAGCGGTTGCCGACGGACCAGCGAATAATCGATGGGATCATGATGTGGCTCCTCGCTCAGGGCCCGCGGGTGGCTGGGAGGGCTGACCGGTAACGCAGCGGATCAAGGCAGGGCTCATGATTTGTCCCCCATGTCGTGCTGGCTGTGATCCATGTCTTCCATGCTCTTCATGTCATCGTTGGCAGGGGCGGCTTTGTTGGCATCCTCGATATGAACGTTGACGATCTTGTACTCATCCCCTTCTTGTTCCACCTGCAGATGCAGGCTCTGGCCCTGTTTCAGCTGGCTCATGTCGACGTCCTCGGCGACGGTGAAGTCCATCTCCATGGCGGGCCATTGCCACTCGGGGATGGGCTGGTGGGCGACCCCCAGGGTGCGACCGGCAAGATCCACCGCCTGGATCTCCCCCTGGGTCCAGATCTGCTGGGGCCGTATCGCGGTCATACGCTGGAAGTCGGAGGTGATGCTGGATTCGGAATCGAGCAGGAACTGGGCCGAGGAGACGATGCGATCGCCGGGTTCGACCCCCTCCAGGATGGCCACCTTGTCGCCAAACTGGGGGCCCAGGGTCACGGCCACCGACTTGAAGTCGCCATCCGCCAGGGCCAGCACCAGCCGGTTCTGGCTGCCGGTTCGGATCACCGCTTCGCTCGGGACCAGGTTCTGGGGAGCGCCGTTGCCGCTTCGGATACTCACCTTGGCGAACATGTTGGGTTTCAAGAACTCGTCCGGATTGTCAAAGCGCAGCCGTACCTTGAGGGTTCGGGTCTGGGCATCCAGGGTGGGATAGAGGTAATCCACCTTGCCCTGCCACTGGCGGCCGGGGGCATAGTCCAGGGTCATGGTGACGGGGTCGCCGACGTTCAGCTGGGCGGCCTGGCGTTCGAACACCTCGGCGCTGACCCACACCTGAGAGAGGGTGCTGATGTTGAACAGGGGGGCTGCGGGCTCCACATACTGGCCTTCGCGCACTTTCAGCTCAGACACATAGCCGCTGCTCGGGGCATAGATGCGGATGGTCTCCTGCACCTGGCGGCTGCGCTTGAGGGCGGCTATCTGATCCGCCGGTACCTGCAGGGATTTCAGCTTGCCCTCGGCGGCGCGCAGCAGCAGGGGGTTGGTGGTGTTGAGCGCCAGCAGGTACTCGTGCTGGGCATTCACCAGATCCGGGGCGTAGAGATCGTAGATGAAGCTGCCCTTGGCCACCTTCTGCCCCTCGTTTTTGATGGCGAGGTTGCGGATCCAGCCCGCCATGCGGGCGTTGATGGCCTCCAGCCGCTCCTCGTCATAACCCACGTAACCCACGGTCTCGATCTGCTGGTGGACGGGCAGCCTTTCCACCGCCGCGAGCCGCACTCCCAGATTTTGCTGGATCTGGGGGCTGATGGTGACGGTGCCGGGCGACCCTCCTTGTTTCTCTTCATAGACGGGAATGAAGTCCATCCCCATGTTGTCCTTGGCGGGGCCATCGCGTTTGTCACGCGGATCCATGGGGTTGACCCAGTAGAGGGGGGTCTTCTCGGCGCTGGCGCCCTGTCCCGCGAGACGGGTGGCGGCCAGATAACCACCGCCGGCGCCGATGGCGAGCAGCAGGGCACAGAGGATGAGGTTCTTGTTCATGGCTGCCTCCCCGCAAGAGTCGGGCAGGTGGCGGGAAGACCCGCAGGGCGCCGTGGTGCGGCAATCTTGGCTGATGACATGGTACATCTTCTCTTCTGACGAGCCGTCAGGCCGGGCCGGGATCCGCCATGTTTGATAGCCGGGCCTGACAAGGGCCGACGGGAATGGAGAGCGGGATCGCGGTTGGCAGGCCTGGTTGGCAAACGGGATGCCAGCGACATAATCGACTGGTACGGGTTGCTTTAGGCGATGGACATGCCATCACGCAGGCTAGCGGTAGAAGATGTTTCTAATGGCGCAGCACAGAGAGCATCAGATGCCGTCTGGGCCAGGAGGGAGGGTGGGCACCGCGCAGGCGCAGCAAGGGGTTGCGCAGCCACTGATCCAGGGCGAGGAGATCCCCGAGGCGCGGCATCAACAACAGGGGCAGGGCAAAGAGGATCAGCAGGGCGGCCAGCAAGGGCAGGCCGGCACCGCCAGCACTGAGGCCGCCGTGCATCTGGCAATCATCCTGACTCTGGGGGCTGGCCTGGCTGTCGTGGCAGGCAAGGCTCTGCATGGCCGCGAGTTCCCCGCCCATGGAGGCGGACATCCCCATGGCGGCCCCGTCGTCGGGGGCGGCGCCGTGCCAGCTGATGCAGAGGGTCAGATTGCACACGAGCACCAGCGCCAGCAACAGCCGGGCGATGAGCACAGTGGGCAATCTCGATGACAGCATGGACAACTCCCATAAACGTTGGGGCGAATGTAAACCTTACTAAAGGGGTAAGGTCAAGGGCGCCTTGCGTTCAAGAGGTGGAAAGTCGTGGCGCCGCACCGTGATGGCGAGCCATGGGGGACGGGATGCCCCTGCCTGGGCTCTGTTGCAACAAACAAGGCACCCCGGGGTGCCTTGTTTGACGAGTGTGGCGTCTGTCAGCCAGAGAGGCTCTGGTGTCAGGCGAAGCAGGTCCAGATGGGGGCGTGATCCGAGGGTTTCTCGATGCCGCGCAGCTCGTAGTCGATGCCGGTCTCGGTCACGGTGTCCTTGAGGGCATCGGAGGCCATGATGAGATCGATGCGCAGGCCCCGGTTCTCGTCGAAACCCTTGGAGCGGTAGTCGAACCAGGAGAAGCGCTCGCACTCGGTGGGGTTGGCGGCGCGGAAGGTGTCGGTCAGACCGAAGCCTTTCAGGCGTTCCATCCACTCCCGCTCGACGGGCAGGAAGGAGCACTTGCCGTCCCGCAGCCAGCGCTTGCGGTTCGCCTCGCCGATGCCGATGTCCAGATCCGTGGGGGAGATGTTCATATCCCCGATCAGCGCTATCTGATCGTCCGGGCTGTGGTGAGTCTCGAGATAGTGCTGCAAGTCCTCGTAGAATTTCTGCTTGGCCGGGAACTTGGTCTCGTGATCCTGGCTCTCCCCCTGGGGGAAGTAGCCGTTCATCACCTTGATGATGGAGCCGTCTTCCCGCTTGAAACTGGCCATGATCATGCGGCGCTGGGCATCTTCCTCATCGGTGGGGAAGCCTTTTTGCACCTCGATGGGGGCCTGCTTGCTCATGATGGCGACCCCGTAATGGCCCTTCTGGCCGTGGAACGCCACGTGATAACCCATGGCCTCCACGTCGGCCACCGGGAAGGCCTCGTCGTGGACCTTGATCTCCTGCAGGCCGATCACATCCGGCTGATGCTTGTCGATGATGGCTTGCAACTGATGAAGACGGGCACGCAGGCCATTGATATTGAAAGAGATGATCTTCATGTCGGGATGCTCATGTCGTTTTTATTAGTGGCTATTGAACTCGGGATCCGCCCCGGATGCAAGTGCGGGGCGGGCCAGAGGCCAGTCCCTGAACCGTGGCGGGTCAACGGGTCATCTTCTTGACAAACACCACCACGAACAACGCCAGCGTGAAGCTGCCGGTGAAGGCCTCGAAGGCGGCGACAATTCGCGACAGGCCGACGGGGGTGAAGTCCCCATAGCCCAGGGTGGTGAAGGTCACCACGCTGTAGTAGAGGCACTCGAGCAGGAAGAAGGCGTTCTGCTCGAGGCTCGCCTGTGGCTGGTAGATGAGATGATTGCCGCTGAAGCTCAGGCCAAAGAAGAAGTAGAAGATGCTGCAGATGAAGATGAGCAGCAGGGAGAAGAGCACCACCCGCATGGGTGCCTCACCGTAGCCGCAGAAGAGATCCACTATCCAGGAGGCGAAGCGCTGGTAGGAACAAAACGGCATCTGCAGGCGGCGCATGGTGAGCTCCTGCTGGATGTAGCGCCCGGACATGGTGAAGATGCCCTGGGCCTCCGAGGCTTTGCGCAGATCCCGGTAGGTCTCTTCCGCCTCCTTGAACCAGACGCGGACCTGGACTGGATCCCGCTCGCGGCGCCCCTTCCTGTCCTGCATCAGCCGCTTGCCGGTATCCAGGTTGTCGAGGCGGGTGTTCTTCCAGCGGATGCCGAGCAGGTTCACGTCGTGCAGCTCGGCGCAGTGCAGATTGGCCTCGCTGAGGTCGGCCTTCATCAGGCTGCCGCCGTGCACCCTGAGGCCGTAGAGATGGGCGCCGCGCAGATTGGCGCGATAGAGGTTGCACTGCTCCAGCAAGAAACCCTGAGGGCCTTGCTTGTTCACCAGGTTGAGGTCGGCGAGCTCGGCCCTGGCCAGTTGCAAGCCGTGGCACAGGCCCCCCTGGCGCACATAGTTTTCCAGCGCCTGAAGGGTGCCGGGGGATTGATGATCCCCCTTGGGGTCGTGCCAGCGGCACAGATCCTGCTCTCCCGCCTCTTCGCTGCAGTGGCGGCCATCGGCCACCAGATACCGGCACATTGCCATGCTGTCCTCTCCCTCGCTGAACTGGTATCAGCATAGGTGAGGGGGGATGGGAGGCGCTCAGTTGAGCTGGTTATATTCCTGGCGCAGCTTGCGAAAACGCTCCTGCTGGGCGGGATTCAAGGGAATGCCCTCCAGCACCTCCAGGGTCTCCCGGCACTCGGCACCAAATTCCGGGCTCTTGCGGTTCTTCTGCATCAGTTGCAGCAGCACCTGGATCTTGTTGAGGGCCGCCCCGGTGTTGGCCGGGGTGCGGCGCAGGGCCTCGCGAAAGTGGCTGAGGGCCTGCTCCAGCTCTCCGCCCTGATAGGCCTTGATCCCCAGCTCGTTGAGCTGCTGGTAGCGCTGGCGGCGCTCCTGCACCGTCTTGTCATCCCGGGTGACCTGGATGCAGGTGGTGAGCAGCCTGTCTTCATCCTCCGCCAGCAGGGCCTGCAGACTCTCGGCGTACTCGAACTCGCCGAGCTGATAGAGCGCCAATATGGTCTCTCCCAGCAGGGCGGGGGGCATGGTCTCGGGTTGATCCAGCCAGTTCTGGTTCGCGCGGTAGAGCATCTTCTTGCCCCTGAGCAGTTCACCGAGGGCGATCTGCACCCTGGCCTGGCAGATCTGCTCGAACACCGGGTAGTTGAACTCCGCCATCATCAGGGAGTCGCGAATGCGGGACAGGGCCGAATTCACCTGCTTTTGCAGGTTGGCGATGTGATAACCGTCGTTGCTGTTGAGGGCATAGAGGGTCAGGGTTTGGATGTAGGCCCCCAGATAGTGCGGGGTGCGGTGGATGGAGTTGCGGGAGAGATCGATGAGGGAGAGCAACACATCCTTGGCCTGACCGTAGTCGTGGCGCAGCAGGCAGACCTCGGCCAGTCGGCGGGAGAGCTGGACTGACTGGGGGGATATGTCCACCGCCCGGCGCAGCTCCTGCTGGGCCAGATCGCTGTTGCCGAGGGCGAGCTGGGACTCCGCCAGCCAGAGGTAGGCCTCCACCATCAGCGGGGCATTTTTCAGGGTCACCTGCAGGTGGCTCACCGCCTCCTCATGCAGTGCGAGGGTATGGCAGGCCTTGCCAAGGGTGAGCCGGGCCCAGCTGTTCTCCTGTCCGGCCAGCAACTGGCGCATCAGGCTGCGGGCTTCCCTCGCCTGACCGAGCTTGAGCTGGGTGTCGGCCTGCAGACAGCGGCAGAAGTTGGCAAAGCGGGGCACCTGATCGGCCTGGGCGGCGCATGCCTCAATCAGGGCTGGCAGATCATCCTGGGTGAGGGCGGTGAAGACGCTCTCCAGGGCCTGGCGGCGGGCGAGGGCGCGCTTCAAGCGAAACGAGAACTGCTCCTGGGAGAAGGGCTTCATCAGGTATTCGTCGGGTTCGGCCTCAAGGGCGCTCAACACCATGGCCCGGGAGCCGTCGCTGCTGACCATGATCACCACGCTCTGGGGCGGAATGAGCTTCTGATCCCGCAGACTCTCCAGCAGCTGGCGACCGTTCTCCCCGCTGCCCAGCTCATAGTCCAGCAGATAGATGTCGAAGGTCTCTTTCTGGCAGCGGCGTCTGGCCTCCTCGGCGGAGTTGATGTAGGTGATGCGATTGATGCCGATGTTGAGCAGCATGGCCTTCATCATCATCTGGAAGGAGCGCTGCTCGTTGACCAACAGTATGCGTCTGGGCTTGGGCTGGGCTTTTTTCTCTGGCTCGGGAGTCTGCATCTGTCTGGATCAGGGCGCTGGGATGGGATGAGGGAAGTGTGCCACCAAAGCCCGCAGACAGGCAATCCGGCGGCGCAATTGCCCGTGTCGTCCCTCACAAATCCGTGCCTTGCCGGCAGGAAAGTGCGCAACTGGAGCTGTGGTTGGCCCCGTCTCGCTCAGGAAACGGGCTTGGTGGCGCCGGTTTGCGGCTTGGCGGAGAGATAGGGGGCAAACTCCGGGGTGTATCTGGCCTCGAAACCCTGCTCCGTCTTGACGATGAGGTAGACGGCCAGATGATGGCGACGCGCGAAGCTCATGGCCTGCTCGGGCCCCATCACCATGAGCGCCGTGTCCAGGGCATCGGCCTCCAGGGTGGTCTTGGTGATGACGCTGGCGGAGACCAGCTTGTGGGTCACGGGTTCGCCGGTGGCGGGATCGATGATGTGGGAATAGCGCCTGCCGTCCAGCTCGTAATAGTTGAGATAGCTGCCGGCGGTGCTGAGCCCCATGCCGTTGGGGGTGACGACGTCTTCGATGGTGCCTGGCTTGCCTGAGGGTTCGACGATGGCGACACGCCAGGGGTTGCCCTGGCTGTTGTGGCCCTTGCTGCGCACGGCCCCCGCCACCTCGATGAGGTAGTTGTCGACCCCCTTGCGCTCCAGTAGCGCGGCAATCTCGTCAGACGCAGCCCCTTCTCCCAGGGTGGAGAGATCGAGGTAGAGGTCCGCAATGCGCTTGGTGAGCAGGAAGTGATCCCCCTGTGGCGTCAGACCCAGTTTGTCGATGCCGACCCGCTCGCGGGCACGGACTATCTGCTCGGGGGAGGGACGTTTGACCGGGCGTTTGTCCGGCCCGAAGCCCCAGAGGTTGACCAGGGGCCCCACGGTCACATCTAGCTTGCCGCCGGTAAGGTGACCGACATCGATGCCTTGTTGCACGATCTTGGCCATGGTGGCCGGGATGAGGGTGGGGGCGTTGGCCGGTCCCAGGTTGAAGCGGGAGATGAGGGAGTCCGGATCATAGGTGGAGATCTCCTTGTTCATCCGGGCCAGCAGAGCGTTGACCTCTTTTTGCAGCGCAGGCTTTCCACCCGGGTAGGTATCCGTGATGGTCACCACGAAGTAGGTGCCCATGGTATTGCCCTGGATTCGCGTCTGGGTGGGGCTCGGCTGGCAGGCACTGAGCAGCAGCATCAGGGCCAGCAGGGCACCGTGGCGAAGGGGGGAAAGCGGTGCGGAAAACGACATCGACTACGCTCATAAGCAATGAAATCCGGGCGGGCAGCTTAGCCAACCCGGTCCGTGCTGACGAGTTTATTGCCCGCTCGGGGCGGAAAATAATTAACCGGTGTGGCACTCTGATCAGAAAATGCTGTCGCACGGTGGCCGAGAATGAGCCTCAGACGAGTGACCTGGTCCGCAGCTTTGAGCAAAAGCCATCGTCGATTGATGACAGTCCGGTAGAATGAAGATCGATTACGACAGCATCTTTGCCCATCGCCGAGGCGAGTCTGCAGGCAAGCGTGTTGCCATCCATAGCCAATCGAAGGAGAAGATGATGAAAAAGGCCATTACCCTGCTGTTTCTTGGTTCACTGACCGCCCTGGGCATGGTTGCACCGGCCCAGGCAGACGAATGCGCCCTGGCGATTGAAGGCAATGATGCCATGCAGTTCAACCTGAAGGAGATGAGTGTTCCGGCTACCTGCAAGGAAGTGACCATCACCTTGCACCATTCGGGCAAGATGCCGGTGACGGCCATGGGGCATAACTGGGTGCTGTCGAACACCGCCGATTATCAGGCGGTCGCCACCGCAGGCATGAGCGCCGGCGCCGATCACGACTACCTGCCCAAGGACGATGCCCGCATCCTGGCGCACACCAAGCTGGTGGGCGGTGGCGAGAGCACCAGCGTCACCTTCAAGACCGAGGGGCTGGCGGGCAAGGATCTCACCTTCTTCTGCTCCTTCCCCGGCCACTTCGCCATGATGAAGGGTACCTTCAAGGTGGGTTAAGCCGCCTGGCGTTTGACGATGCCGATAAAAAGCCGGGTTATCCCGGCTTTTTTGTCTCTGGCGTTCGGTGCTAGCAATCAGGGCAACGCCGCCTTCAGCCTGCGGCCTGCGCCTGCTCGCTGGCTTGCAGGGTGAAGAAGGCGATGGTGGTCTTCTTCTGGCACTCGAAGCGGATGCTCTCCTCCCCTGTGATGACCAGGGTTTCATTGACCGCCACGGCTTTGCCATCAACCTCCAACTGGCCGCTCAGCAGGTGGCAGAGATAGGTCTTGTCCGCCTCCAGCGTCAGGCTCAAGGGGAAGGGGAGGTTGAGCACCCGCAGGTTGGCGCTGATGCGCTCGGGGTCATAGATAAGCCCCAGATCCACCACCTCTTTTTTCAGCAACTCGCAGTGGGTCTCGTCGTCCCCGCTGAAATGGGCGGCCTCATGGGTGGCATAGGGGTGGCCGTTGAGCACGAAACCGGCGCCGCTGATGGGCAGCAGGATGCGCTGATAACCGGGGAACTTAGAGAACGGGCCCGGCCCCTTGATGGGGGCTGAACTCAGGCGGTAGTCAAAGTCGAGCTTCTCCAGGCTGCTCCCCTTGGGGGCGATGAGGATCTGGGCCGTGGTGCCCTGCTTGTTCTTCCAGGGCATCTTCAGCTGGTCAGACTCTTTGATCAGGGTGATCACTGTGGGCCTCTTTGTGGCAATCAAGGGATGAGGCCAAGTGATACCATCCCGGCCGCGGCCCCACAAGGCGAGCCGCCATCGGGCCCGTCCGGTTGGCCATTTACTGGCCAATGGCGGGAAGAAGGAGGCCTGTTCCGGTGGTCGGTATCTTCCTGATGGCGCTGGATTGAGCAATCTGTCGCCAGCTCAGCGTCTTGTTCCCACGAAACCCCGAGGCTGTGATGGCGACGCTGTTAAAGCGCTCCCGACTCGCTACACTGGCAGCTTCGCTGTATGGAGGCACCATGACTCACAAGATCATTCTGGATACGGATCCCGGCATCGACGATGCCATGGCAATACTGTTTGCCGAGGCTCACCCCGCCATCGAACTGATGGCCATCACCACGGTATTTGGCAATGCCACCATCGAAAACGGCACCCACAACGCGCTCTGGCTCAAGCAGCAATATGGCATGAAGGCCGACGTGGTCCAGGGCGCCGCGGCGCCGCTCAAACGCGAGCCGGTCGGCCCGACCACGGTGGTGCATGGTCCCACCGGCTTTGGGGATGTGCAGGCCGGAGAGGTGAGCATCAAGGCGGACGCTCGCCCCGCCTGGCAATACATCGTCGAGGCGCTGAAGGCGGCGCCCGGCGAGATCACCCTGGTGACCATTGGGCCGCTGACCAACCTGGCGCTGGCGCTCGAAGCGGCCCCCGAGATCACCGGGCTGGTGAAAGAAGTGGTCGTGATGGGGGGGGCCTTTGGCGTCAACGGCCATCGCGGCAACGTGACCCCCTATGCGGAGGCCAATATTCACGATGATCCCGAGGCGGCGGATCGGGTGTTCACCGCCGATTGGCCCGTGGTGATCATCGGGCTGGACGTGACCCAGCAGAGCTTCTTCAGCAGCGCCTATTTGGACGCCCTGCGCAGCGAAGCCGGGGAGCCGGGCCGCTTCCTGTGGGATGTGAGCCGCTTCTACCTGCGCTTCTATTCCGACCGCATCGGCCTGGATGGCTGTCACGTGCACGATCCCTCCGCCATCGCCTATGTCATCGATCCTGCCCTGTTCACCCTGCGGGAAGGGCCGGTGCGGGTCATCAGTGAGGGGCCGGCCATCGGCCACACCCTGCAAAAATTCGATGGCAAGGCCCATCCCCACGACGAGTGGGCCGCCTGTCCTGTCCAGCGGGTCGGGGTGGCAGTGCGGGATCAGGCGCTGCTGTCACTCTATCGGGAGACGCTGGTGGCCTGGAGCAAGAGTCGCCAGGACGGCCAGCGGTGATGGGCAAAGCGTGATGCTCCCCCGATAATCGGCCGCCGGTGAGGCCTATACTGAGGCCATCAATGGGATACAAGGAGAAGCACGGATGGCCTGGTTGTCTTTGGTGGTGGCGATAGCCCTGATCTGGTGGTTGATGAAGCTGGGGCGCGGCGCCCTGTTCGAGATCCGGCTCGCCCCCGGCAAGGTGGTGGTGAAGCGGGGAACCGTGCCGCCGCGCTTCCTGACGCAGGCCAAACAGGTGCTGCAGCATGACCCGGTGCGCGGTCGCATACTGGGGCAGCGGGATGGCAACGGGGTACGCCTCGTCTTCTCCCGCTCCATTCCTGAGCCCGTGGCCCAGCGGCTGCGCAACATCTTCCCCTATGGTGATTATCGCGGTCCGGCGCCGAGTCCGGATGGGCGCAAGTCCCACTGAGCCCGGCTGCCGCCACTCACTCTTTCAAGTGCTGACTACGCCGGGCCGCTGCCCGGCGTTTGCTTGTTGGCGGGTTGGCGTTTCACTCTCAACGGGGCCCCTGCAGGGGCTTCATCACCTCTATCAGGAAGTCGATGAAGGCGCGGGTCTGGGGTTTCAAGAAGCGTCCGCCGCGAAACACCGCATAGATCTCGTCGTGACGATCCTCGTAGGGAGATGCCTGCCAGTCGGGCAGGACGGGCAGCAGGGAACCCTCGTCCAGCCCTTGCTGTACCATCCAGCTCGACAGCAGCAGCAGGCCGCAGCCCGCCTTGGCGGCGCACAGCAGCGGGGTACCGCCGATGGAGGCGAGATTGCCCTGCACCGCGACCCGCTGACGCTCAGCCCCCTGCTGAAAATGCCAGTGCTGTCGTTGCCGGCCCTGACCGCGGATGAGGCAGTTGTGATTGGCAATGTCGCCGGGGTGGGTCGGTTCCCCATGGGTTGCCAGGTAGTCGGGGGAGGCGACCAGCAGGGTGCGGTTCGCCAGCAGGCGGCGGGCGTGCAGGCCGCTGTCGAGAGGGCGCCCGATGCGCACGGCCAGATCCACGTTCTCGGCGTCGAGATCCACCAGCCGGTTGTCGAGCTCTATCTCGAGGCGCACGCCGGGATAGCGGGCGAGGAAGACGGGCAGCCGGGGTGCCAGCCAGGCGGCACCGAAGCTCTCGAACACGGACACCCGCAGCCCCCCTTGCGGCGCACCGGACAGGGGCTGGAGGGACTGCACCAGCTGATCCGCCTCCTCCAGCAGGGGGAGGGAGCGGGCGAGAAAGTATTCCCCCTGATCGGTCAACACCAGCTGGCGGGTGCTGCGCTTGAACAGCGGCACACCGAGCTGCTGCTCCAGACCGTCGATGGTGCGGGTGACCGAGGAGGGGGCCAGATTGAGGGCGCGGGCGGCGCGGGAGAAGCTGCCTGACTCCACCACCTGGGCCAGGATACGGATGCGATCCAGCATGACTCATCCTTTGCGTTTAACGCAAAACTGTTGCCGATTACGGCCATATTCTATTCATCTGGATGAGAGTGGACAATGCCCTCATCGCCCATGGGGGCGCTCATCGAAGGAATCTTGTCATGTCCCACCGTATCCAGCTTGCCACCCAGATCCCCGCCGCCATCCAGGCCATGCGAGGATTGGAAACCTATCTCGGCACTACCGGGATCCCCCCCGCCCTCAAGGAGCTCATCAAGCTGCGAGCCTCCATGATCAACGGCTGCGCCTACTGCATCGAGATGCACGGGGCGGTGGCACTGCAGCAGCAGGAGAACCCTCAGCGGCTGCTGGCGCTGGCTGCCTGGCGGGAATCCCCGCTGTTCGACGAGCGGGAGCGAGCCGTGCTGGCCCTGACCGACGAGGTGACGCTGATCGCCGAACAGGGGCTCAGCGAGGAGAGCTATCAGCGGGGGCTGACTCTGCTCGGAGAGACCCTGTTGGCCCAGTGTCTGATGCAGATCATCACCATCAACGCATGGAATCGGGTTGCGGTCGCTACCCGGATGGAGCATGCCCACGGCTGACATCAGATGTCATTTGTTAATATCGTGTTAACAAGAAATGGCGGCAGAATGTGCTGATGACGGGTCCCCGCAGGGGGCCCGTTTTTTTTCGCCTTGTGGGGCCGAAAAAGGAGGGAGTTGAGGAGGAAATGGGTTCTTTTTTGAATGCAAGAAGTTAATCATACGATCGTTTGATTAATTAATTTATATTTTTGTGATAGTTTCATGGCGCCAGATCAAGGAACTGGTAATGAGAATGCCGGATGTGAGGGAGCGATATGAAGCCCTGATTTCCGTTTGTCCATTGGAAATATAAGGATGAATGATGTTTTCGTTTAATTAGTGAGCGTTTTTGGCCGTGTAGAAAATTAACGGGAGATGAATTGCTGGGCGGGGATCCGAGTTAATTGGTCGATGTCAAGTAATTAACATCCACTGTGTGTTTGTATCAGCTTGAAAACAATTTTGGGATTAATTTTTCATGTTGTTCACATGCCTGTCTGATGCAATAAAATGCTGCATTTTTTAATTATACCAATAAGCCTTGGGAAGATGAGGACATTGCATGAGACCTTTTGATGTGAAGAGGGGCTTGGGCGCTTTGCTGTTGATCGCGACTGCTGGTTTGCTGAGCGGCTGCGACATGGCTCTGATGAGCCCCAAGGGGCAAGTCGGTCTGGAGCAGAAATCACTGATATTGACCGCACTCGGCTTGATGCTGATTGTGGTGGTGCCCGTGATTATCATGGCGGTGGCGTTCGCTTATAAATACCGAGCGTCCAACACCAAAGCCACCTACGCGCCGGACTGGGCCCACTCCAACAAGATTGAAGCGGTTGTCTGGACCGTACCCGTCATCATTGTCGCCATCCTGGCGGTGATTACCTGGAAAACGTCCCACTCGCTCGACCCCTACAAGCCGCTGGAGTCTGATGTGAAACCGATCCAGGTGGATGTCATCTCCCTCGACTGGAAATGGTTGTTTGTCTATCCGGAACTGGGCATTGCCTCGGTCAACGAGCTGGCCTTCCCGGTCAACACCCCGGTCAACTTCCGCGTGACCTCAGACACCGTGATGAACTCCTTCTTCATTCCCCAGCTGGGTGGCCAGATCTACGCCATGGCGGGCATGCAGACCAAGCTGCACCTGATCGCCAACGAGGCAGGCCAATACAAGGGCATCTCCGGCGGTTACAGCGGCGCAGGTTTCTCCGGCATGAAGTTCAACGCCATCGCGACACAGGATCAGGCCGGTTTCGACGCCTGGGTCGCCAAGGTGAAAGCCTCCTCCAAGGCACTGAACACCATGGGTGAGTTCGATGTTCTGGCCAAGAAGAGCGAAAACCACCCGGTTGAGTACTTCGCCAGCGCCGATCCCAAGCTGTTCGTCAATGTGATCAACAAGTTCATGGGCGGTATGTCCCACGGTGGCCACGACGCCAAGCAAGCTGGCGCCATGGAGCACGAGGCCATGAACCATGAGTCCGCCAATGAGGACACCATGGACCACGCGGCCATGAATCATGACGAGCATGCAGGACACATGGCCACGTCGATGGCTGACAAGAGTGTGAAAGCAGGATCCGAGGAATAATTGATGTTTGGAAAATTGACACTCGAGGCTGTCCCGTACCATGAACCCATCATCATGGTCACGATAGTCGGTATCATTCTGGGTGGGCTGGCGCTGACCGGGCTCATCACCTATTACGGCAAATGGCAATACCTGTGGAAAGAGTGGTTCACCTCGGTGGATCACAAGCGCCTCGGTATCATGTATCTCATCCTGGGCATGGTCATGCTGCTGCGCGGTTTCGCCGACGCCGTGCTGATGCGTGGTCAGCAGGTGCTGGCCTCCGCCGGTGGTGAAGGCTATCTGAATGCCCATCACTACGACCAGATCTTCACCGCCCACGGCGTCATCATGATCTTCTTCGTGGCCATGCCACTGGTGATCGGCCTGATGAATATCGTGGTGCCGCTGCAGATCGGTGCCCGTGACGTTGCCTTCCCCTTCCTGAACAACCTGAGCTTCTGGTTTACCGCCGCGGCCGTGGTGCTGATCAACATCTCCCTCGGGGTCGGTGAGTTCGCCCAGACCGGCTGGCTGGCCTATCCGCCCTTGTCGGGACTGGAGTTCAGTCCGGGCGTCGGGGTCGATTACTGGATATGGAGTCTGCAGATCTCAGGGTTAGGCACCCTGCTGACCGGTGTGAACTTCTTTGCCACCATCATCCGGATGCGTGCCCCCGGCATGACCATGATGCGTCTGCCGGTGTTCACCTGGACCGCCCTGTGCGCCAACATCCTGATCATCGCCTCCTTCCCGATCCTGACCGTCACCATCGCCCTGCTGACCGCAGACCGCTACCTGGGTACCCATTTCTTTACCAATGACATGGGTGGCAACATGATGATGTACATCAACCTGATCTGGGCCTGGGGTCACCCCGAGGTGTATATCCTGGTGCTGCCGGTGTTCGGGATCTTCTCCGAAGTGGTGGCGACCTTCTGCAAGAAGAAGCTGTTTGGCTACACCTCCCTGGTGTGGGCGACGGTGGCCATCACCGTGCTCTCCTTCATCGTCTGGCTGCACCACTTCTTTACCATGGGATCCGGCGCCAACGTGAATGCCTTCTTCGGCATCACCACCATGATCATCTCCATCCCGACCGGGGTGAAGATCTTCAACTGGCTGTTCACCATGTACCGGGGTCGCATCGAGTTCAGCTCCCCCATGCTGTGGACCGTCGGCTTCATCATCACCTTCACCGTGGGTGGGATGACCGGGGTACTGCTCTCCGTGCCGGCTGCCAACTTCGTGCTGCACAACAGCCTGTTCCTGATCGCCCACTTCCACAACGTCATCATCGGCGGCGTGGTGTTTGGTTGCTTCGCCGGTATCACCTACTGGTTCCCGAAAGCATTCGGCTTCAAGCTGGATGACGTCTGGGGCAAGCGTGCCTTCTGGTGCTGGATTGTCGGCTTCTTCGTGGCCTTCATGCCGCTCTACGTACTGGGCTTCATGGGCATGACCCGTCGTGTCAGCCAGAACATCGATCCCGAGTTCCACGGCATGCTGGTGGTTGCTGCCTGCGGTGCCGGCCTCATCGCCCTCGGCGTGCTGTGCCAGGTCGTCCAGATCGTGGTCAGTATCCGTGACCGTGAGAAGAACCGTGACCTGACCGGCGATCCCTGGGGTGGCCGTACCCTGGAGTGGGCGACCTCCTCGCCGCCGCCGTTCTACAACTTCGCCATCGAGCCGAAGGTCAAGGGTCTGGATGCCTTCTGGGAAGCCAAGCAAGACGGTAGCGCCTACCGCAAGCCGGCCCAGTATGCTCCCATCCATATGCCCAAGAACTCCGGTGCCGGTGTGATCATCGCCGCCTTCAGCGTGGTGTTCGGTTTTGCCATGATCTGGCACATCTGGTGGATGGCCATCGCCGGCTTCGTCGGCATGATCGCCACCTGGATCATCCACAGCTTCAACGACGATGTGGACTACTACGTACAGGTTGACGAGATCGAGCGTATCGAAGGTCAGCATTTCGACAACATCAACAAGGTAGCCTGACGCTATGGCAACTGACGTACTCCATCACACTCACGGCGCCCATGACGATCATGGGCACCATGACGCCGGTGCCACCAAGGTATTCGGTTTCTGGATCTACCTGATGAGTGACTGCATCCTGTTTGCGACCCTGTTCGCAACCTATGCGGTTCTCGTCAACGGCACTGCCGGCGGTCCCGCCGGCAAGGACATCTTCGAACTGCCGTTCGTGTTCGCCGAAACCATGCTGCTGCTGTTGAGCTCCATCACCTTCGGCTTCGGCATGCTGGCGATGAACAAGAACAAGGTCTCTGCCGTCAACACCTGGCTGTTCGTGACCTTCCTGCTCGGTGCCGGCTTCATCGCCATGGAGATCTACGAGTTCCACCACCTCATCGTCAACGATGCGGGCCCGGATCGCAGCGGCTTCCTCTCCGCCTTCTTCACCCTGGTGGGTACCCACGGTATCCACGTGACCAGCGGTCTTATCTGGATCATCGTGATGATGGTGCTGATCACCAAGAAGGGGCTGACCGAGCGCAACCGTACTCGCCTGATGTGCCTGAGCCTGTTCTGGCACTTCCTGGACGTGGTCTGGATCTGCGTCTTCACCGTGGTCTATCTGATGGGGGTCATGTAAATGAGTCATTCTGTTGACAATCACGGCGCCAGCCACGGCAGCGTCAAGTCCTACATGATAGGGTTCGTGCTGTCACTCATCCTGACGGCGATCCCGTTCTGGATGGTGATGGACGGCTCCGCCTCTCACGCCGTGGTGCTCGGCACCGTGGTCGGCATGGCGGTGGTGCAGATCTTCGTGCACCTGGTCTACTTCCTGCACATGAACACCTCCTCCGAGGAGCGCTGGAACCTGGTGGCCCTGGTCTTCACCGTGCTCATCATCGCCATAGTCGTGGTGGGTTCCCTGTGGATCATGTACAACCTCAACATCAACATGATGGTTCACTAAGCGGGTTGATGTGATGATGAAGCAATACCTGCAAGTGACCAAGCCAGGCATCATCTTCGGTAACCTCATCTCGGTTATCGGAGGGTTCCTGCTGGCGTCCAAGGGGAGCCTCGACGTCCCTCTGTTCATCCTGACCATGGTCGGGGTGTCACTGGTGGTCGCCTCCGGCTGCGTGTTCAACAACTACATCGACCGGGACATCGACTGCATCATGGAGCGCACCAAGAACCGTGCGCTGGTGAAGGGGTTGATCGCACCGGGTGTCTCGCTCTGGTATGCGAGCGTGCTCGGTGTTGCGGGCATTGCACTGCTCTACTTCGCGGCCAATCCGTTGGCCGCCTTGCTGGCAGTGCTGGGCTTCCTGGTCTATGTGGGGGTCTACAGCCTCTACATGAAGCGCCACTCGGTCTATGGCACCCTGGTGGGGAGCCTCTCCGGCGCCGCGCCACCGGTCATCGGCTACTGCGCGGTGAGCGGCCAGTTCGACTCGGGGGCGCTGATCCTGCTGGCGATTTTCAGCCTGTGGCAGATGCCGCACTCCTATGCGATTGCGATCTTCCGCTTCAAGGATTACCAGGCCGCCAACATCCCGGTGTTGCCGGTGGTGAAGGGGATCTCGGTGGCCAAACACCACATCACCCTCTACATCCTGGCCTTCATGGTGCCGACCCTGATGCTGTTCCTCGGCGGTTACGCCGGTTACAAGTATCTGATCGTCGCCACGGCGGTGAGTGTCTGGTGGTTGGGGATGGCGCTGTCCGGCTACAAGGCCGCGGTGGATGACTCCCTCTGGGCCCGCAAGCTGTTCATGTTCTCCATCGTCACCATCACCTGCCTGAGCGTGATGATGTCGGTAGACTTCCAGCCCGATGCGGCGCCGGTCCTGGTGACCATGCTGCCTTGAGTGCTGTGGTTCACCGCTGTGATGTGACGCAGGAAAATCAATAGAATCCAGAGCCGGGAACCTTCCCGGCTCTGTTATTATGTGGCCCCCGTGCGGGGTGATTGCCCGGTTTCTGCGGACGAATGCAAGACGTCACGGGTCCGGATTTCTTCTCTCTTCTTGTCTATCGAGGCCATCATGAATGATTTCACCATGACGAGGGGCGAGCAACGCGCCACCTGGGCGCTCGGCTCCGTCTTCTCTTTGCGCATGCTTGGCATGTTTATGGTGCTGCCGGTGTTGACCACCTACGGCATGTCCCTGGCCGGCGCCTCCGAGGCGCTGATCGGGCTCGCCATCGGCATCTACGGCATGACCCAGGCCCTGCTGCAGATCCCCTTCGGCCTGCTCTCCGATCGCATCGGGCGCAAGCCCCTCATCGTCGGCGGTCTGCTGATGTTTGCACTCGGCAGTGTCGTCGCCGCCCTGAGCGACTCCATCTGGGGGGTCATCGTCGGCCGCGCCCTGCAGGGCAGTGGCGCCATCTCCGCCGCCGTCATGGCCCTGCTCTCGGATCTCACCCGGGAGCAGAATCGCACCAAGGCCATGGCTTTCATCGGGGTGAGCTTTGGTATCACCTTCGCCATCGCCATGGTGACCGGCCCCCTCATCACCCATGCCCTGGGCCTGTCCGGCCTGTTCTGGCTCATAGCCCTGCTGGCTCTGGCCGCCATCGCCCTGGTGATCTGGGCGGTGCCAAGGCCTGAGGCCCATCTGCAAAATCGCGAATCCGCCATGGTGCGGGGCGGTTTTCGCACCGTGTTGACCAACCCTAGGTTGCTCAAACTCAACCTCGGCATCCTCTGCGTTCACACCCTGTTGATGTCGAGCTTCGTGGCGTTGCCGCCGCTCTTGGAGCAGGCGGGGCTGGCGCGGGAGCACCAGTGGCAGGCCTATCTCGCCACCATGTTGATCGCCTTCGTGAGCGTTGTGCCCTTCATCATCTATGCCGAGAAGCGCCGCCAGATGAAGCGGGTATTCCAGCTCTGCGTGCTGGTGATGCTCATCGCCGAGCTGGTGCTCTGGCAAGCTGGCCTGCAACTCTGGGGCCTGCTCGCGGGGCTGCAGATCTTCTTCATCGGTTTCAACGTGATGGAGGCATTGCTGCCGTCCCTCATCAGCAAGGAGTCCCCGCCGGGCTACAAGGGCACCGCCATGGGGGTCTACTCCACCAGCCAGTTCATCGGGGTCGCCATCGGCGGCAGTCTGGGCGGGCTGCTTTACGGCATCGGGGGCGCAGCCTTGGTATTTGGCGGCTGCGCCGTCCTGGCCCTGCTCTGGTTCGGGGTCAGCCTCACCATGCAGGAGCCCCCCTATGTGAGCAGCCTGCGCATCGTGTTGCCAGAGGGTGTCGCACCCACGCAGGCCCTCGAGCAGAAGGTGCGCGCCTGTGACGGGGTGAGCGCCGTGCTGCTGGTGGGCGAGGAGCGCTCTTTGTATGTGAAGGTGGATACCAAACACCTGAGTCGCAGCGATCTGGAGCGGCTGATCGCCACCTGAGGCTC
This sequence comes from Aeromonas intestinalis, assembly GCF_054052485.1. Taxonomy (NCBI): domain Bacteria; kingdom Pseudomonadati; phylum Pseudomonadota; class Gammaproteobacteria; order Aeromonadales; family Aeromonadaceae; genus Aeromonas; species Aeromonas intestinalis. The sequence goes on along the minus strand of NZ_JBSTYK010000001.1, from coordinate 191,563 downwards.
GGGGCGGTGGCCGGACTCCCTTGCTATGCTGAAATCCCCAAGCAAGGAGGACGCTCCCATGTCATATGTGGATGGATTCGTGATCGCCGTACCCACGGCGAACAAGCAGGCCATGATCGATCATGCGAGACACTTCGATCCCCTCTTCCTCGAACTCGGTGCGATCCGGGTGCTGGAGTGCTGGGGGGACGACGTGCCCCACGGCAAGCAGACCGATTTTTACCGCGCCGTGGCGGCGAAGGAAGATGAGACCGTGGTCTTCTCCTGGGTGGAGTGGCCGGACAAGGCCACCCGGGACGAGGCGATGAAGAAGATGATGCAGGATCCCAGGATGGATCCGAAAAACCCCGACAACCCGCCCATGCCCTTCGATGGTGCCCGCATGATCTTCGGCGGCTTCAATGCCGTGCTGGATCTCAAGGCCTGATGCCGACCTCGCAGAATGAGGCCATGACCAGAGCCCGCCCATCGGCGGGCTTTTTTGTGACCATTTTTCAGGGAAAAGCGGCGCTCTTCAGCTCGCTCGCCAGAAGGGCCTGTCCCCGAGGATGGTGGCGCGATGCATCACCCGCCGAGCCGGCAGGTAGTCGGCGTTGGCGTAGTGCTGGGTCACCCGATTGTCCCAGATGGCGATGTCGTTCTCCTGCCAGCGCCAGCGCACCTGAAACTCGGGGCGGCGGATGTGATCGAACAGAAAGCCGAGCAGGGCCTCGCTCTCCCGGGCCGGCAGGTCCGGCAAACGGGTGGTGAAACCTTCGTTCACGAACAGCGCCTGGCGGCCGCTCACCGGGTGGGTGCGCAGCACCGGATGGCGCAGGGGCGGGTTGCTGGCCACCGCTGCCTGCCAGCGTTGACGCTCCTCCTCGCTGCCCTGATGGCGATGGGCGGGGAAGGATTTGGTGAAGTCATGCTCCGCCTCCAGCCCCGCCAGCAGTTTTTGCAGGGGCGGGGAGAGGGCCGCCAGCGCCGCGATGCCGCTGGCCCAGAGGGTGTCTCCCCCGGTGGGGGGCAACTGTTTGGCGGCCAGGATGGCGAGCGCCGGTGGCGTCTCGATGAAGGTGACGTCGGTATGCCAGTTGTCGTTGTCCGGCGGGTTGTCGTCATGGGTGTCGAGCACGATGATCTCCTCCGCCTCCTCGCTGTGGGGATAGACGGGGTGGATGTGCAGATCCCCGAAGCGATTCGCCAGCGCCCGCTGTGCTCGCGGCGTGATGGGCTGGTTGCGGGCAAACAGCACCTGGTATTTGAGCAGGGCCCGGTGGAGTTGCTCGAACTGCGCCTGGCTCAGGGGTTCGGCCAGCGTGAGACCGGCAATTTCGGCACCTATGTGGGGGCCGAGCGGGGTGATGGTCAGCTTGTTGTCATTCATTGTATTTCTCCATGCCAGGGCGTCAGCCTGCGCTGCAATGCACGTAAACCCAGTTCCAATACGAAGGCGATCACCGCGATCACCAGAATGCCGGCCAGCACCACGTCGGTGGCGAGGAACTCGCCGGCGGATTGCACCATGAAGCCCACGCCCTGGGTGGCGGCAATCAACTCGGCAGCCACCAGGGTGGACCAGCCCACGCCGAGGCCGATGCGGATCCCGGTCAGGATCTCCGGCAAGGCCCCCGGCAGGATCACGTGCCACAGCACCTGAGTCCGGGTGGCGCCAAGGGCTCGGGCCGCCCGCAGTCGCACCGGCTGGGCGCTCTGCACGCCCGCCAGGGTGGCCATGGCCACGGGGGCGAAGATGGCCAGATAGATGAGCAGCACCTTGGAGGTCTCGCCGATGCCAAACCAGATCACCATCAGCGGCAGGTAAGCGAGCGGCGGCACCGGCCGGTAGAGCTCGATGAGGGGATCCAGCACCCCGCGCACCGTGGGGCTGAGCCCCATGGCGATGCCCGCGGCTATGCCAAACACCGTGGCGGCCGCCAGGGCGATCAGGATGCGGCCCAGACTCGCCCCCAGGTGTTGCCACAGGGTGGCGTCCATGAAGCCTTGCGGCCCGGCGATGGTGACGAGCTGCCCCAGCACCCGCTCGGGAGGCGGCAGGAACAGGGGGTCAATCCAGCCAAGGCGTGCCACCAGCCACCAGAGGGCCAGCAGGGCGGTGAGGGTCGCAAGGCTCAGACCAAGGCGGCGACCGAGGGGCCAGCGCAGCGGCCTGCGGGTGGTCTGGGTGGCGGGCGTGGCCAGGGGCTGGGTCAGGGTCTGGTTCATGCGAAGGCCTCCCGCTCGGCAAATACCCGGCCGAGCACGTATTCTCGCCGCTCGATGAAGGCCGGATCGGACTTGATGCTGCGACTGGACTCCCCGGCGGCGAAGCGGCGACCGAAGTTCAGGGAGAGCCGCTCCAGCACCCGGCCGGGGGAGGGGGAGAGCAGCACCAAGTCGGTTGCCAGAAACACCGCCTCCTCGATGTCGTGGGTGATGAGCAGCACCTGGCGGCGAGCCTCAGACCACAGCCGCAGCAGCAGGGTTTGCATCTGCTCCCGGGTGAAGGCATCCAGGGCGCCGAACGGCTCGTCCAGCAACAGCAGTTGCGGCCGGGTGGCGAGGGCCCGGGCGATGCCGACGCGCTGGCGCTGGCCGCCGGAGAGCTGCCAGATGGCGCGCTCCCCCGCCCCTTCCAATCCCACCTGGCGCAGCAAGGCTTGCGCCTGTTCATGGCGACTGGCTCTGGGCACCCCGGCCAGTTGCAGACCGAAGGCCACGTTGTCCTGCACGTTGTGCCAGGGGAGTAACCCCTCACTCTGGAACACCACGCCGCGCTCGGCACCGGGCCCGATGACAGGCTCATTCCCCAGGCTTATCTGGCCATGGCGGCAGGGTTCGAAACCGGCCACCAGGTTGAGCAGGGTGGTCTTGCCCGAGCCCGAGGGGCCGAGCACCACCATCAGCTCCCCCTCGGCGAGGGAGAGGTTGATGTTGTCGAGCACCTTCTTGCCAGCGTACTCGGCAGACACGCGAGAGATATGCAGCATACTCGCCTCCTGTGGCTTATTGAGGTAGTGCTTTCACGAAGCGGTCGGTGACGAACTGGCGATAGTCGTCGGCGGCCCTGGCCACCTTGCCCTGTCCCTCGAGGAAGCGGGCGGTGTCGACGATGGTCTGGTTCACCAGGGTGCCGAGCTCGGCGCTCTGGGCGCGGGCGTCGAGGTAGGTGTTGCCTTTGACGAGCTCGGGGATATCCGCCTCGGGCACGCCGCTCAGGCGGGCGAGCTTGTCGAGGTTCTCCGGTTGGGCCAGCCAGCCCTCGGGGTTGTCCAGATAGCCGCGCTGGGCCGCGAGCGTGCTGCTCACGAAGGCCTGCACCACCTCGGGGTGAGACTTGGCAAAGTCCTTGCGGACCACCCACACATCCAGGGTCGGCGCCCCCCATGTCCCCACCTGGGCCGAGTCGGTTAGCACCTTGCCCTCCTTGCTGAGCTGGTTGAGGGCCGGGGCCCACACATAGGCACCGTCGATGTCACCGCGCTGCCAGGCGGCAATGATGGCCGGCGGCTGCAGGTTCACTATCTGCAGCTTGGCCGGGTCGACCCCCCAGTGCTTGAGGGCCGCCAGCAGGCTGTAGTGGGTGGTGGAGGTGTAGGGCACGGCGATGCGTTTGCCAACGAGATCCTGGGGGTTAGCGAGTCCTTGCTTCACCACCAGCGCCTCGGAGTCGCCGAGCTTGGAGGCGAGCAGGAATACCTCGATGGGCACGTTCTGGCTCGCCGCCACCGCCAGGGGGCTTGAGCCGATATTGCCAATCTGCACGTCGCCGGAGGCGAGCGCCCGTACCACGCTGGCGCCACTGTCAAACTTGCGCCACTCCACCTTGGCGCCACTCTCCTTGGCGAAGGTGCCGTCGGCCTGGGCCACCTTGGCGGGTTCGGCGGAGGTCTGGTAGGCGACGGTGACGTCCACCGCCTGGGCGGACTGGCTGAGCAGGACGGAGGCCGCGAGCCACACAGAGATGCCTTTTGCTGTCATGATGCACTTCCTTGTCTGGGGTGTTGGAAGCCACATCTTTGTCCAAAGCGCGCTGGGGAATGAAGGAACGAGAAACGCGCTCTCATGCCTTATGGTTCTTAGAAAAAGAGCAACAAATCAATGAGCTAATTGAGATATGCCGGGTTGTGAAGTGCTTATGCACCCCTTGGCAATGACCCCATGGGCGAGGGCGCGGCGAGGGATGGCAGGGTGAGCGAGCAGGAGCGGGGCAGGGAAAAGAAAAGAGCAGGAGAGGGCGGGACAGGACCCCGAGGGTCGAAGCGCAAGGCCCGCCGTTTGGCGGGCCCGGGCGTGGTAAAGGGGAGCCGGGGATCAGGGCCTCGATCAGCGCTCGATCAGCGGCGCCGAGCGATAGCTCCACAGGCCATAGGTGCGCAGGGCATCCCGGTAGATGCCGAGCAGCTCGCTGTCGCTCGCCTTGGCCAGGGTGGAGAGCGGCTTGTCCGGGTAGGCGACGCTGTCCACCTTGAGCCCGGCGGGGCCGCTCTGCCAGCTGGCGATCTCCAGCAGGGTCTGGCCCCGGCGCACATGGCTGGCGGAGCTCACCAGGGTAGCGAACTCTATCTGGTGGCGGGCGAGGGCATAGCCGCTGTAGAGGGCGTTGTCCACCGTGCTGGTGGCGTAGTTCTCCTCGATGATGCGAGATCTGTCGATCCCCTTCTTCACCAGCCAGTCTGCCATCAGCTTGCCCTCTGTCTGCCGGTTCTGGGGCACGCCGCCTGTCAGGATGATGAGGGCCGCCGGGTTGGCCTGGGCCAGCACCCGGGTGGTCTCGAGGCGCCCCAACAGGATGTCGTTCATGGTGCCATCGGGGTTGAGGGCATAACCCAGGGTGACGATGGCGCGTCGCCCGCTCTTCTCCACCCGACCCTGGCGCTCCTTGAGGGGAGTGGCGACCACCCTGTCCACGGTCTCGAAGAGGCGCTGCAAGTCGGCGGCGCGCCCGCCGTTGAGTTCACTCACCCGCTTGAAATAGCCGTCGGCCTTGGCCTGGTTGCCCTTGAAGCGCTGCCAGGTGGCCAGGTAGCTGTTGATGTCGAGATCGTCGGGAGCGGCGGTGAGGGCCTGTTCGAACAGGCCGATGGCCCTGTCCACGTTGCCGTTGTAGATCTGGGCGTTGGCCGCCGAGATGAGGAGATCGGTGCGATAGGGCTCGAGCTGGTGGGCCTGCAGCAGCAGATCTGTCACCTGCTCCATGTTGCTCGGCATCTTGGCGGTGAAGCCGGCATCGGAGACCCGGGCCGGTGACTTGAAGATGTGCAGGGCATCCGCCAGCAGCTGATCCACCACCTGGCGCTTGCTGATGTACTGGCCGTAGTTCTGCTCTTTTTGCAGGGAGCGCACCGGGGCGGCATCGACGCTCGGGATCAGGGCCGGCAGTGCCAGCAGGCTGGCCAGGGTCAGGGCAATCGCGGTTCTTTTCATCGGGCTTCCTTGGGGCAGGAGGGCTTGCATCTCCTGCCGCTTTTTCAATAAAAACATGAGCTTGGTCTTGGCATTCTACCCGGTTTGGGATGAAGAAAACGTGAACCGCACCGATGAACCCGAGATGAGGGTCATCACGGCTGACCGAGCTGCTCGTCGAGAAAGGCGAGCCAGGCCGCCACCTTGGCGGGCAGGTGACGCCGGCGTGGATAGAGGCACCAGATGCCGTGCTCCGGCAGCCGATAGGCGGGCAGCACGCTGACCAGCCGCCCGGCGGCGAGATCATCCCCCACGATGAAATCCGGCATGTTGCCGATGCCAAGGCCCGCCAGCAGGGCGCTGTGAATGGCGTCGCTGTTGTTCACCTCGAAGTTGCCCCAGGGGGTCACCCCCACCTCGCCATCCGGCCCCAGCAGGCGCCACTGGGTACCGCCGCGAAACAGGGAGTAGAAGAGGCAGTTGTGGCGTTCGAGATCCTCCGGGCTTTGGGGCACCCCCGCCCGCGCCAGATAGGCGGGGGCGGCGCACAGGGTGCTGTGGCAGGGGGCGAGGCGGCGGGCGATGAGGCTCGAATCCTCCAGGGCACCGATGCGCAGCCCCACGTCAAACCCCTCGGCGACCAGATCCCGCTGCTCGTCGCTCATCTCGAACTGCAGCTGCACCTCGGGATGGCGGGCGAGAAAGTCCGGGATGAGGGGCACCACATGACGGCGGCCATAGACCATGGGCACGGTGACCCGCAGCAGGCCCCGGGGCGCCGCCTGCAGGGCGCCGATGGCATCCTCCCCTTCGCCGGCCAGGCGCACCGCGTGACGCACCGTCTCGAAGTAGCGCTCCCCCGCCTCGGTCAGGCTGAGAGATCGGGTGGTGCGATAGAGCAGCTGGCAGCCGAGCAGTTGCTCGAGCTGGCTCACCTTCTTGCTGAGCGCCGACTTGCTGCCCCCCAGCTGGCGCGCCGCACCGGAGAAACTGCCTGCCTCCACCACGGCGACGAAGGCGGGGAGCAGGGCGAAGGCATCCTGGTTCATATCGTTCTCGAACTGGAAACAAAGTTGTGACGTCATGGTGGATTATCGCCGGAATAAAGACAATCTATCCTGCTCCTATCGCGTTAAAGGAGCCCTGTCATGTCTTCCACCCTTGTCACCTCTCTCGGTACTTCCCGCGGCGCTTTGCGCCTTCATGGCGGGCAAGCCGTCGGGGCCCTGGCCGCCCTCGGTGCCGGTCTCTTGCTGGCGCTGATGATCGAGCGCAACGGCGCCCTGGCCCAGGCGACCGATCCCTGGCTCGCGAGCTGGCTGGCCCACGGGATCGGCACCCTGGTGGCCGCCCTGCTCTGGGGGCTCGTGGCCAGAGTGAACGCTAACCGCAGACGCAGTGCCGGGGCCGCAACGGCGGGGAAAACAGCCGCCGAGAGCGGCTCCCTTTCAACGCCCTCAGTGCCAGACAGCCACAGTGCCACCCTCCGTCAGGGCGAGCCTGCCGCCACTTTGGTGACGGCAGAACCTGCTCAGACGCAGAAAACCCCGCTCTGGGCCTGGTTTGGCGGCCTGCCGGGGGCGCTCACCGTGGTGCTGGCGGCGTTTTGCCTCAACTCGCCCCTCGGAATGGCGGGGACCCTGGCTCTGCTGCTGCTCGGCCAGCTGCTGTTCGGGGCCCTGTGCGACGCACTCGGCTGGTTCGGCCTGCCTCGCCGTCGCCTGGCGGGGAGGGACTGGCTCGCCACCTCGCTGGTGATGGCCGGCGCCCTGCTGATCGTGCTGGGTTAGCAGGCGCTGCGATATTGCCGGTGCCCTGGAGTGGTTCGCCCCGATCATGGCTGCCACCCTTTTGTTATTGATAAGGAGAGAACGATGACCCTCTTGATCCTGCTGGGACTGCTCAACGGCGTGGCGGTCAGCCTGTCGCGCACCCTCAACGGCCGCCTCGCCACCGCTCGCGGGGCGCTCGGCGCCTCCCTGGCCAACCATCTTCTGGGCTTCCTGCTGCTCGGCGCCATGCTGCTGGTGATGGGAGCCCCCTGGCAGCGGCTGGCCGGGCTGGATCCCAGGCTGCTGGTGGGGGGCGTGCTGGGCGCGCTGTTCGTCGCCATCAGCAGTTGGGCCATCAACCGGGTCGGCGCCCTGGCCTGCGCCCTGCTCATCATCACCGGCCAGCTGGTGGGGGGCGTGGCCCTGGATGCCCTGGCGGGGCGCCTCGGTTGGACCGATCTGCTGGGGGCGGCGCTGGTGCTGGTGGGGGCCGGGTTGCAGCGTCTCGCCAGCGGGAGACAAGCCCTGCGCTGAGAGGAGAAGGGATGGTGTCGAATATTGTTTCGATATCGAATCGTTTTACCGCTTTTTATGTGATCTGGATCCCTGTACCATCGCCGCCCGACCTGCCAGCCGCCGACCCTGCGCGGCTGGCGTCACCGATACTCGCCGTCACCCGGAACGTGAATGACCCCAGGATGGGACCCGCCACTGAACCGTAGGTTTGTGGCTTGTGTGTCGCGTGGTCGGCACGCCCCGCCTGACGCCCTCGCGCCCCCGTCTGCAGACTTGCCATATGAAACCGCTTCTTCATAGGTGCAAGATGACCCTGTTATTGAGTCTGGTCGGCATGCTGGCCCTGATGTTCATCGCCTGGCTGGCCAGTGAAAACCGCCGCGCCATCCGTTGGCGCACCGTGCTCGGGGCCCTGGCCCTGCAGACCGGCTTCGCCGCCCTGGTGCTCTACTTCCCGCCCGGCCAAGCCATGCTCGGCGCCCTGAGCAACGGCGTCTCCGCCCTGCTCGGCTTTGCCGACAGCGGCATCCGCTTCGTGTTCGGCGATCTGGCGAGCAACGGCTTCATCTTCGCGGTGCGGGTGCTGCCGCTGGTCATCTTCATCAGCGCGCTCATCGCCGTGCTCTACCACTTCGGCATCATGCAGTGGGTGATCCGGGTGCTGGGGGGCGGCATTCACCGCCTGCTCGGCACCAGCCGCGCCGAATCCCTGGTGGCCACCGGCAACATCTTCCTCTCCCAGGGGGAATCCCCCCTGCTCATTCGCCCCTTTCTGGCGGGCATGACCCGCTCCGAACTGTTCGCGGTGATGACCTGCGGCATGGCCTCGGTGGCGGGATCTGTGCTCGGCGGCTATGCCGGCCTCGGCGTGGATCTCAAATATCTCATCGCCGCCTCCTTCATGGCGGCGCCGGGGGGCCTGCTGATGGCGAAGCTCTTGGTGCCGGAGCAGGAGCGAGTGCGTGAGCAAGACGAGATAACCCTGGACAAGAGCGACTACAGCAACGCCATCGACGCGCTGGCCGGTGGCGCCATGGGGGGCATGAAGATAGCCGTGGCCATCGGCACTATCTTGCTGGCCTTTGTCAGCGTCATCACCATGCTGAACGCTGGCTTCAGTGCGGTCGGTGACTGGTTCGGCTGGCCCGAGCTCTCCTTGCAACTGCTGCTGGGCTACCTGTTTGCCCCCGTCGCCTGGCTCATCGGGGTGCCAAGCAACGAGATAATGGCGGCAGGGTCGCTCATCGGCCAGAAGGTCATCATGAACGAGTTCGTCGCCTATCTGGATTTTGCCAGCATCAAGGAGACCTTGAGCGCCCACACCCAGATCATCATCACCTTCGCCCTGTGCGGCTTCGCGAACCTGGGGTCCATCGCCATCCAGCTCGGCTCCATCGGCACCATGGCGCCGGAGCGCCGCCACGATGTGGCGAACATGGGCCTCAAGGCCGTGCTGGCCGCGACCCTGGCAAACCTGATGAGTGCGACCCTGGCCGGGATCTTCGCCTCACTGGGCTAAGGCCCTGGATTCTGGTCCAGAGAAGATGTCAGCTCATTAGGTTAGCTAATGAAGTTGGCTGTTTAATCATAAAAAATGATAAAGCCTCGTCTCGCCGCAAGGCCAGACGGGGCTTTTTATATGGTTGAGGCCGGATCCTCGGCCTGATGGGGCGATGTCGGACGAGCCATTGGTATTACTGCCGATGAAATGGAGGGGACGTCATTGGATGGTCAGGGTGGCGGCCAAGTTGTGAAGATAGTCATAGCTGTGCCATTGCAGGGTACAGAGGGCGAGGAGCAAAGAGGCTCCCAAAGCCCCCTGATCCCAGTGGCGGAGCAGTATCCGAAAAGCATGCAATATGCACAGAGCCATGCCCACCTGATAGATCATGGCTAATGCCAGTTCAATCAAATCCGATATGCCGTACGCATCGTTTGGATTGTGATAAAGGTGGTCGTAGCCAAAAGCGCGAAATCCGAGCCGGGTGAGAAACAGGAAAAAACAGAGTGCGGCTAGCCTTGTTGTCTTTCGATTCATCTCGGTCATAAAAAGGGTTCAGCCGTCAGGGCTGTATTTTTGCTATGGATGTCGGCTGAAGAGGTTAACAGGAACCTCGGCTTATCCGCGCATCCAGAGGCTGAAAAATAAAACACCGGCGCGAGGCCGGTATTTGGGATATCGAGCCCTGATCAGGGCGCGGCAATACGCTTAGGCGTAGAAGGCTTCGACGGTACCTTTGACGGTGATCAGCATGGCATTGCCATAGCGATCCTTGGCCTTGGGGGAGGGGATCTTCACCCAACCTTCGCTGATGCAGTACTCCTCGACATTGGTGCGCTCCTTGCCGTTCACGCGAATGCCGATCTCGTGCTCGAAGCACTCCGCCACATAGTGCGGGCTGCGCGGGTTGGCCGCCAGACGGTCGGGCAGGGCTGGTTTGTTGTCGCTCATTTTATAGACCTGAGTTTGATAAAAAGTGGGCCATTGTAGGCAATGCCCGCCGTGGGCTCAAGGCTGGTGGCGTGCCATCCCGTATGGCTCTTTGCTCCATGGCAGATAATCCGCGTCGCCTCCTTCAATCTGGGGGCCTACCTCACCACCCGAGGTTAGGCGGCGATCTTCTCCGAACTCTATTGGGTGGCTGCCAGGGATTGTGTTGATGGGGTGGTTGGTTTGGGGTAGGCGGCAGTAGTGGTGGAATTGGCAAGGTTGTTGGATATATCGTGCACCATTCCAGTCGAAAGTTGCTCTTTATATGGGTAAAGGATACCCGTCTTCCTGGGTGCTGGCTACCTTACGCCTTGTTCAGAAAGGTGGATGTTCTATTTTTTGAAGCTGAGAATCCGTCCAATCAAGTGTCCGGATTTAGTTGACTACTACACGTTCACTCTTTGAAGAAAAATAATTCTCACTTTATCATTAATTTCTGACAGTACAATACCAGATACTACAGTGGTATTTATCGGGGTGTTATTAATTCCCTTAAAATAAATACATGACGGCTAACGCAGCGCTCTGCTGAAACTCAGGATCGCCAGCGAGTCAATTTTCCATAGCAGCACTTTGTTATGTATGGTTACCATCAGGTAGTTTCAACACCAACTGAGCGTTGAATTCTTTTGGTGTAGTTATTACCGCGATATCGCTCAAGTCACCGATTTCTAAGGTATAGGGACTTGGCTCCGCACGATTGGTATCAATCTTTACCCTATACTCGCGTTGATGAGAGAATAAACTCCGTTTTTGGTAGCCGAGCTTATCCTCTGGCATATTTCCGTGAAATTCATGCTCATTGAAATAGTCAATCAATCCAAGATTGCCAGGGAAATTGAGCTTTTCTATTGCAGATGTACAGCGTTCGATAAATTGCGATGCGTTTAAGATAACAACACACAGCTTACCCAACCCAAAACATGAGTCATGAAGTTCAAGAGTTCGTTTGAAATCCGATAGCGTTTCCGATGAAATGGTATCATGACCTCGACTGTTCAGAGAATATATGCAGAAGACATTATGACTTAGCAGATGATCTCCGTGCACAACTATAGGTGCTGCCAAATTCGAAGCTGGAATAATATACTCACCAAAACGGATTTCACTTAATTTATCAGGCTGATATAGAGCTACAATTCCTTCATATTCGTCACCGCGTAATTCGCCAGATTCATCCTTGTACTCTTTGAATGAGCGAATGGTATTCATGAACAATTTACCGCTCATAAAGTCTTCAGCGTACTCTCTTTTTTCAAATAATTTCACAAAAGCAAATATGGTAGACACTCTCACTCCCTAAGACGCATAACGCTAAGTACAGGGCGGGTTGTAAGTTGCGCATTGCGATAAACTTGGCGCGTATTGTTATTGGCTCGTTTCTATGAGTGCAAAGATACAAGCTCTTGCAGAAACAAATAACATGCCAGATTAACATTGCTGGCGTTGATTTTCACATCGATTTGATTTAGTCGCAACGGAAAAGAAGCTGCAAGACTATAATTCCAATTTCGCCAACCGATTAAACCACTATTTCCGGAAACCACGTCCTTTCAAACTGCGAGACTAACCTACAAGCACAAGGAACTAAAAAGTTGAATCAACTGCGATGCGAAAAAATAACTGCTTGCGAAAACCTTTCTACCTGCTCGATAAAAATGAATAAGCACCTATAACATCATAATAAGTGGTGGAGCATCAGCTACGTCCGGCAACCAAAGGGGGCACACTTAATTGGCTTGTTATTTTTAAATTCTATCCGCCGACACTACACTCTGCGGTGCCATTATCACTTCTAATTCAAAGTCCGTCTGGGAGTGATAGATCGCATTGTTTTTGTCCAGAAAAGCTCTAGCTACGATACCTTGCGGCATGTCACTGTAAGTATCTTTGGCAAACCTTTTGGCTACTTCAAGATTAGTTGTCCAAGACTGTCCAAACTGACCACTATTGAATTCAGCTTCAGACATACCTCGGTAGATTGGCATGCCTTCAGTCAATACATCTACGTCTGATTTTGGAACATCCTCTGGATGAAGAGTTACAACAGGTCCCTCCCATTCAGCTTGTCTACCCTTGAAAATTCCAAAACGACCATGCTCTTTGAACATTCTTATGTAATTAAAGATTTCATAGGCATGGTTAAATACTTTGCTATCGCTTGGGATACCATATTGCTTTATATACAAGTTAAAGGCTTCATTTTCAAGTCTACTTGATGTTCTAACCCCAAAATTGATTACCAATGAATCGATTAGCTTCACATAATTATTGAAGCGCAATGATAAGTCAGCATGGTACAGATCAGGATTTACCCCCATTCGAATTAAGTAATTAATAGATTCATCACTGAAGCTCAAACTTTTCTCCTTTAAAAGCTCTTTGCTAATCTGGAAATTTCGAGCGATGCTAGTAATTTCTCCGAGTGCAACAATTTTTATATTACTGACCACCACCCAAAAAGTAGTAATTCTATTTTTGGTTTTTTAATCCGAATACGACTGTCTTTATGAATCATTCTTTGATGACAATCTAAAAAAGACTAATTCACTTGGCTTGTCAGTCTCTTCAGGCAAAGCTACCGCCCCTGAGCTACAGCCCCAATCCGCTGCTTTTAACCCGCGAGATACCAACAATGGTTTCCATGACCCCCTCCCGAGAGATGGATTGTCGATTGCTATCTTAAGGGGCCGGTTTGAGGCATGGAAAGAGGGCGTTGATAGAAACTTGAGCTACTTCAACCTATTAGTGAGCAACCGCTGCTTGCAGTGGGCTCGGGGCTGGTAGAGAGTGCGGAAATTTCCTTACCCCAATCCTCTCCCAAGGGGAGAGGGAGCTTGTCTATGGTTACACGGGAGCCGAGGGCTGGCATGGTGTTGATCCCCCTCCAAGCCGCCGAGTCGAACTCTGTGGGCCAGGAGCGCCGTCAGGGATGACGGCGCAGCCACAGTTGGTACAGGGATGTACCATCTGCGGCGTTCCGCCCGACCCAGAGAGTGATATGAGGAAACCCGCCGCAGGCGGGCGGCTTGGCGGGGGAGAAGACCTTTGGTGACTTTGGGTCTTTCCAAAGTCACTCGCCCCGGCCCGAAGGGCGGGCGAAACCCCATCGAGGACTGAGTCCTCGCATCCCATGCGGCGTAGCCGCATCATAGATCCTGATCTCCTTCACCCGAGCCTCTCTTAGAGGGCGAGGGGGCAAAGAGACAGGGGTTGATAAAGGAAATAAAAAGGAGCCCGCTTGGGCTCCCTTGCTGCTTAGGGTCTGGGCTATGGGGCCAAGCCAGGCCCAGCCTGGGGATCAGGGGTGGCGGGTCGCCGCCTTCATCCCTTCCACAAACTCTTTCAGACGAGTGAGCATATGTTCCGGGTTCTGGTGGTGGGTCTCGATGATCTTCACCACGGCGGAGCCCGAGATGGCACCGGCTGCGCCGGCCTTGATGGCGTCACGCACCTGGGCCGGTTCGCTGATGCCAAAGCCGAGCAGGGCGGGGGGCGCCTTGAACTCGCGCAGGGAGTTGATGAGCCCTTCCACCGGCATGCCGGCCTTGGTCTCGGCGCCGGTGACGCCGGCGCGGCTCACCAGATAGGTGTAACCGGAGCCGAGCTCAGCCACGGCTTTGAGCGTCTCGGCATCGCCGTTCGGCGGGGCGATAAAGATGCTGTCGATACCGTACTTGTCGGCGGCGGCCTTGTAGGGCTCGCACATCTGCACCGGCACGTCCGCCACCAGCACGGAATCCACACCCGCCTGCTGACACTTCTCGTAGAAGCCGTCAATTTTGCGCACATAGACCAGGTTTGCGTAGACCAGCAGGCCAATGGGGAGCTCCGGGTACTTGGCGCGGATCTTGGCGAGCAGCCCGAAGCAGTCATCCGGGGTGGTGTGGCTCGCAAAGGCGCGCAGGGCCGCCCCTTGTATGGTGGGGCCGTCCGCCACCGGATCCGAGAAGGGGATGCCGAGTTCCAGGGCATCGGCGCCCCCCTCGACCAGGGCATCGACGATGGCAAGCGACAATTCGGGGGTAGGATCCCCCAGCATCACGAAGGGGACGAAGGCGCCCTGCTTGGCTTGTGCTAACCGGGAGAAGAGTTGTGCGTAGCGATTCATGACAGGGTTCCTTCTTTTTCGAAGATGTCGGCGACGGTGAAGATGTCCTTGTCGCCACGGCCGGAGAGGTTGACGATCAGCACCTGCTCTTTCTCAGGCTCGCTGCGGGCTAGTTTCAGGGCATGGGCCAGGGCGTGGGAGGACTCCAGTGCCGGAATAATCCCCTCCGATTGGGCCAGTACCTGGAACGCATCCAGCGCTTCTTTGTCCGTGATAGATACATATTCTGCCCGGCCGATGGCGGCCAGATGGGCGTGCTGGGGGCCGACGGAGGGGAAATCGAGCCCCGCTGAGACGGAGTAGGACTCCTGGATCTGCCCCTGGCTGTCTTGCATCAGGTAGGAGTGCATGCCAAAGAAGACCCCCTTGCTGCCGTGACCGAGCGGCGCACCGTGCTCGCCGCTCTCGATGCCGTGACCACCGGGCTCGACCCCGATCAGGCGCACGGACGGCTCATCGATAAAGTCGGCAAACATGCCGATGGCATTCGACCCACCGCCGACGCAGGCGATCACCGCATCGGGCAGGCGCTCCTCCTTCTCGAAGCACTGGGCCTTGGCCTCTTCCCCGATCATCTTCTGGAATTCCCGCACTATGGTGGGGAAGGGGTGGGGGCCGGCGGCGGTGCCGAGCAGGTAGTGAGCGCTCTCGTAGTTTGCAGCCCAGTCACGCAGCGCCTCGTTGCAGGCATCCTTCAGGGTGGATGAGCCGGAATGCACAGGTATCACGGTGGCACCCATCAACTTCATGCGAAACACGTTCGGCTTCTGGCGCTCGCAATCCTTGGCACCCATGTAGACCCGACACTTGAGGCCAAGCAGGGCGCAGGCCAGGGCGGTGGCGACCCCGTGCTGACCGGCGCCGGTTTCGGCGATGATTTCGGTCTTGCCCATGCGCTTGGCGAGCAGGGCCTGACCCAGCACCTGGTTGGTCTTGTGGGCGCCGCCGTGCAGCAGATCTTCGCGCTTCAGATAGAGCCGGGTCTTGGTGCCCTTGGTGAGGTTGCGAGTCAGGGTGAGCGGGGTCGGGCGACCGGCGTACTCGGTCAAGAGGGCCTCGAACTCGGCGATGAAGGCCGGGTCATCCTTGGCATCGACGAAGGCCTTCTCCAGCTGGAGCAGGGCGGGGACGAGGATCTGGGGCACGTACATACCGCCAAACTCCCCGAAGAACGGATTGAGCAGAGTCATGGGACTATTCCTTGTATTTATAGGCGAAAGCGATTCATCAATTTGGTGCATGTTCAGCGGCGCAGGGCGTTCTTACCGTTGGCCCTCATAGTTGGCGCAGTGCGCCAAAGGCGGCCGCTATCTTGTGTGCATCCTTCTGGCCCGGCGCACTCTCCACACCGGAGTTGAAATCAAGACCGAGGCAACCTACCTGGGCGGCTTGCAAGGCGTTGTCGGCGTTCAGGCCGCCGGCCAGCATCAGGCGGGATTTATCGAGCCCCGTCAGCAGGGCCCAGTCGAACGCCTGGCCGGTGCCGCCGCTCTGGCTGCCGACTTTGGTGTCGAGCAGCAGGCGATCCGCCGGGAAGTCGAGGTTAGGCAACGGCTCGCCGCTTGTCTTATCGAGAGTAATGCCAACCGCCTTCCAGATCTCGCAGCTCGGGGGCAGCAGGGGGCGCAGGCTCTCGATATAGGCGACGTCCTCATCCCCGTGCAGCTGCACGGCGGCGAGGTTCAGGGCGTCCACCGTCTTGGCGATGGTGGCGGCTTGGGCGTTGCGAAACACCCCGACATAGGAGAGGGGAGCCCCTGCCATCACGGCGCGGGCGGCGGGGATGTCCACGTAGCGCGGGCTCTTGGATACGAAGATGAGGCCACCGAAGACCGCGCCGGCCTGATGGGCGGCGGCGGCGTCCTCGGGACGGGTCAGGCCGCACACCTTGTTCTGGCCGAGCACCAGCTTGCGTACCGCCGCCTCCAGATCCGCCTCCTCCATCAGAGAGGACCCCACCAAAAAGCCCTTGGCATGCTGGCGCAGTTCGGCCACCTGGGCGCGGTTGCGGATGCCGGATTCGCTGATGATTACGCGATCGGCCGGGATGTGGGCGGCCAGCTGGCCGGTGCGGGCGATATCGACGCTCAAGTCCCGCAGATCGCGGTTGTTGATGCCGATGACCGGTGCCCCCAGGGCGATGGCGCGTTCCAGCTCCTCCTCATTGCTCACCTCGGTCAGCACCCCGAGACCCAATTCTTTGGCAACCGCAAACAGGGCGTTATAACCCTCGTCGGTGAGCACGGAGAGCATCAGCAGGATGGCGTCCGCCTGATAGTGGCGGGCCAGATAGACCTGATAGGGGTCAATCATGAAGTCCTTGCACAGCACGGGTTGCTGAACCCGGGCGCGCACCCGTGGCAGAAACGCGAAATCCCCCTGGAAGAACTTCTCGTCGGTCAGCACCGAGATGGCGGTGGCGTATTTGCCATAGACATCGGCGATGGCCTCCGGGCTGAAGTCATTGCGGATCAATCCCTTGGAAGGGGAGGCCTTCTTGCATTCCAGAATGAAGCGGGTGGAACCTGCGCGCAGTTGTCCCTCGAAGTCCCGATCGCTTGGCACCAGAGCGCCCTTGAAGCTCGCCAGCGGCTGGGCTTCCTTGCGGGCCGCAATCCAGCCCTGCTTGGCGGCCACAATCTTGCCGAGGATGGTCTGGCTGATGGAGGCCATGTTCAAGAAAGCATGAGGAGCAATGACGTCTGACATCTCGTTATCCTTGCGAAGCTGACTGCCCTGCGGGCGTTCTGAGTGAGCGCCTTGTGGGCGCTCTTTGATCGTGGCTGACATCATGCCTCCTGATGGCTCAGGCTGGCTAGCGCCTTTGCGAGGGCGCTGCACTCGCCGCTCTCGAGCTTGGCCAGCACCAGGGCGGCGGCCTGCTTGAAGTCGGGGGCCTTGCCCGCCATCACCAGCAGGGGGGCCACGTTGGCGGCGATGGCGGCGTTGTGGGCCGGGGTCCCTTCGCCCGCCAGGATGGCGGCGGTGATGGCGCGGTTCTCTTCCGGTTCACCGCCCTGGATGGCGCTGACCGGATAGGTCTCGAGGCCAAAGTCCGCCGGGGTGATGAGGTATTCGCGGATCTCGCCATCGCGGATCTCGGCGACCTGGGTCGGGCCGTGGATGGCGATTTCGTCAAGCCCCGCGCCGTGCACCACCATACCGGTTTTCAGGCCCAGCGCCAGCAGGGTTTCGGCGATGGGGCGCACCAGTTCAGGGGCATAGACACCCATCAGCTGGTAGGTGGGGCGGGCCGGGTTGATGAGCGGCCCCAAGACGTTGAACAGGGTGCGGGTCTTGAGGGCCTGCCGCACCGGCATGGCGTGGCGTACCCCGGCGTGGTACTGGGGGGCGAACAGGAAGCAGATGCCGAGTTCATCGAGGCAGCGGCGCGCCTGTGCCGGGCTCATGTCGAGCTTGATCCCCATCTTGTCCAGCAGGTCGCTCGAGCCGGATTTGCTCGAGACGGAGCGGTTGCCATGTTTGGCGACCTTCAGGCCGCAGGCGGCGGCCACCAGGGCCGAGGTGGTGGAGACGTTGATGGTATTGAGGCCATCGCCACCGGTACCGACGATGTCGCAGAAGGCATAGTCCGGGCGCGGGAAGTCGCGGGCCTCGGCCAGCAGCGCATCGGCGGCACCGGCGATCTCCTCCGGGGTCTCCCCCTTGAGTTTGAGGGCGGTGAGCAGGCTCGAGAGCACGATGGGGTCCACTTCGCCGCGCACCACCTGACCGAAGGCATCACGGGCTTCATCGCGAGAGAGGGACTGTCCCTGATAGAGGGTATTGAGATGTTGATGCATGGGGGTCTCCTTACCGCACACTGCTTTCGGGACGCGTCACGTGGGCGAGGGCCTGGGTGAGCAGGCGGGCCCCTTCGCTGGTCATGATGGATTCTGGGTGGAACTGGAAGCCGAGCACGCGCTCGCCGCGCTGTTCGATGGCCATGGGCATGCCCTGATAGTGGGCAATCACGGTCAGCTCCTCGGGCACATAGGTCGCGACCAGGGAGTGATAGCGGGCCACCGGCAGCGGGCTCGGCAGACCGGCGAAGGCGCCGTGGCCGTTGTGTTCAATGAGGGAGCGCTTGCCGTGGACGATTTCACCCGCCGCACCGACTGTGCCGCCGTAGGCTTCGCACAGGGCCTGATGACCGAGGCAGATGCCGATGATGGGCACCCGGCCGCGGGCCAGTTTGATGAGGTCAATCAGGCAACCCGCCTCATGGGGAGCGCCCGGGCCCGGGGAGAGCACCAGCACGGCGTCGCCACCGGCCGCTTCGATCTCATTCATGATGCGGCTCGCCGGCAGGCTGTTGCGGTAGATGCGCACCGGGTAGCCGAGAGTACGGAACTGATCCACCAGGTTGTAAGTAAAGGAATCGAAATTATCGAGCAGGAAGATGTTAGTCATGGCGCGCCTCCTTGTGCTGCACTGACTGGTGCTCCTGCAGACTCAGGGCCTGCAGGGAGGTGCCATGGCTGGCGGCGATGGCGGCCAGCACGGCGGCGGCCTTGGCACGAGTCTCGTCTGCTTCGGCCTGGGGCTTGGAGTCATAGACCACGCCGGCCCCGGCCTGGACATGGGCAAGGCCGTCTTTCACGAAGGCGGAACGGATGACGATGCAGGTGTCCATCTCCCCCTCACCGTTGAGGTAGCCCACGGCGCCGCCGTAGCTGCCACGGCGCTTGCCTTCCACCATGCGGATGAGCTCGCTGGCGCGCAGCTTGGGGGCGCCGGTCAGGGTGCCCATGTTCATGCAGGCCTGATAGGCGTGCAGGGCATCGAGATCGGCACGCAGGGTGCCGACCACCCGGGAGACCAGGTGCATCACGTGGCTGTAGCGATCCACTTTCAGCAGATCCTTCACGTAGCGGGTGCCGGGCTCCGATATGCGGGCGATGTCGTTGCGACCCAGATCCACCAGCATCAGGTGTTCGGCCACCTCTTTCTCGTCCTGGCGCAGCTCCAGCTCGATGCGGCCATCCAGATCCAGATTGATGCTGCCATCCGGATTGAGGCCACGGCGGCGGGTACCGGCGATGGGGTACATCTCCACCTGGCGGCTGCTCGCCTCGAACTTGACCGCGCTCTCGGGAGAGGCGCCAAACAGGGTGAAGCCCTCGTCCTGCACGTAGAACATGTAGGGGCTGGGGTTGGTCTGCTTGAGGCGACGATAGGCGGCGACGGGCTCGGGGCAGGGCAGGGAGAAGCTGCGGGATGGCACCACCTGGAAGATGTCGCCACGACGAATGAAGCCTTTGAGCTTTTCGACTTCGGCGCAGAACTGTTTGTCGCCCTTGTCGACATTGAGCGCACCGGTCAGCGGCTGGGTGGCTTGCGCTCTGGATTGTGGCTGCTGGCAGGCTTGCTTGAAGGCTTCGAGGCGGGCGGTCAGGCGGGCGTAGCGCTCATCGAGCTGGCTGTCGTCTTCTTCGCCGCCGCTACTATTGCCACCAAACAGGC
Source organism: Aeromonas intestinalis (assembly GCF_054052485.1). Taxonomy (NCBI): domain Bacteria; kingdom Pseudomonadati; phylum Pseudomonadota; class Gammaproteobacteria; order Aeromonadales; family Aeromonadaceae; genus Aeromonas; species Aeromonas intestinalis. The sequence goes on along the minus strand of NZ_JBSTYK010000001.1, from coordinate 171,819 downwards.
AGGCCAGCAGTTGGGTGCTCTGCTTGATGTGATCGATGGTGATCAGGGTCTCGGCTACGTAGAAGCAGTAGTCGGGGCAGTCGTTGCTGCCCTCCGGCACGGCGGGCAGATCCTCGAAGGAGGCGATGAGGTCGTAGGCGAAGCTGCCTCCCATGAAGAGGGCCTCTTTACCAAGCTGGCATTGCAGCTCCCGTTGCAGGGTGCGCAGCACGTCCAGCACGCTGATCCCCTTGAGACGGCTGTCTTCGTCAAGCTCCCGATCGGAGGCCGGGAAGGCGAGGCAGAGCTCGCCATCGTCCAGGGTGCGGGTGATGAGGGCGGGCAGACGCTCATCGAGCAGGGTCTGCAGGCGCTCGCCGTTGTCGTTGAGGGCGCGTACCCGCACGGTGCGACCGCGGCACTCGATGCGCAGGCAAGCATCCACCAGCAGCAGGCTCTGGGTGCCGGCCTTGGAGTCGATCTCCACGGATTCCAGCAGCAGGTTGTTGGGGCGGCCCTCGCAGAGCTGGCTGTAAAGCGCCAGCGGGTCTGTCACATAGGGGGCGTTGAGCCGGATGGTATCGAATTCGCCCAGGGGTAACCGGGTCTTGTTGGCTGTCATCATGCGTTCCCTTGCAGTTGTTCTGTGTAACCGATGTTCATGATGTTGAGTCTCTTGAAAATGGATGGATGGGGTTGCCTCAGTGGGCCCGCCATCGCCCTGCTTGTGTGCTTATCAGAATTCTCGGTTTCATCAGATGTCCATTTGCCGGATAATAAAAAAGCCCGCTGGGGTCAGCGGGCTTTTTCTCTGGGTTCTTAATTTGCTGTCAGATTTCAGGTACAGCAACGACCACACGCCCGCATGTCAGGGAATGTGCCACCACCAGCTATGGGTCAGGGTGAATGTCGTTTGCATGATAAAATCCTGTATCGATCTGTTTGCACTTGAAGTGTCTACAGAAAACGCTAAAGCCGCGGCCAAGTCAAGTCGCTTTTTTGCCGCTTTTTGCCAAGCGGATCAGTCAACGAGAGCGAAACAAGCCGATGAGATTCGATCTTCACTGTCATACCACGGCCTCGGATGGGGTGCTCTCACCCTCCGAGCTGGTGCGCCGAGCCGCCGAAAAAGGGGTCGAGGTGTTAGCGGTCACTGACCACGACACCCTCGCCGGGCTTGATGAGGTGCGCCATACCATCAGCGCCGAGCAGCTGCCCCTGCGACTGGTGAGCGGGGTCGAGATCTCCACCGGTTGGGAGCATCACGAGATCCACATCGTGGCGCTCGGAGTGGATGAACAAAACCCGGGGCTCAACGCCTTCCTGGCCGCCCAGCTGGCCCGCCGGGAAGCCCGCGCCGAGGAGATAGGGCGCCGTCTGGAGAAGTGCCAGCTGCCCGGCACCTATGAAGAGGCCAAGGCCCTGGCCGGCGAGGCCGCCGTGACCCGAGCCCACTTCGCCCGGGTGTTGATGGCCCGCGGGGTGGCGGACAACATGCAGAAGGTGTTCAAGAAGTACCTGAGCCGGGGCAACAAGGGCTATGTGCCCGCCGAGTGGCCCGAGATGGCGGTGGCCATCGAGGCCATTCACGGCGCAGGTGGTCTGGCGGTGCTGGCCCATCCCAGCCGCTACGATCTCACCGCCAAGTGGATCAAGCGGCTGCTGGTGGCCTTCAAGGCTGCCGGGGGGGATGCCATGGAGGTCTCCCTGCCCCAGCAGAGCCCCCAGGAGCGGGCGAATCTCGGTCAGTGGGCCAAGGAGCACGATCTCTACATCTCGGTGGGGTCGGACTTCCACTTCCCCTCCAACTGGACCGAGCTTGGCCGCCACCTCTGGCTGCCCAAGGAGGGCATGCCGCTCTGGCTGGGCTATCCCGGCCACTTCGGCCTCAGCCCCGAGGAGCATGCCAGCCTGCTGGCCGCCCGCTGAAACGCGGATCCGCAGGCCAATGGGGTCAATTTCAACTTTTGGCGCGAGCGAGTCTGCGCCAAAGGCGTTAAGGTAGTGTCATGGGCGCAGGCCCTCGACCATGAAGCGGGCACGCCGTGTGCCCCCATCGCGAGAACAGCATATGAGTCAGCATTTTTACGTACATCCCGACAATCCCCAGGCCCGTCTCATCGGCCAGGCGGTGCAGATCCTGCAAAACGGCGGCGTCATCGTCTATCCCACCGACTCCGGTTATGCACTTGGCTGCCAGATGGGCAACAAGGATGCCCTGGAGCGCATCTGCCGCATTCGCCGCATCGAGCCGAACCACGACTTCACCCTGGTGTGCCGGGATCTCTCCGAAATCGCCACCTACGCCAAGGTGGACAACAGCGCGTTTCGCCTGATCAAGAACAACACCCCTGGCCCCTACACCTTCATCTTCAAGGCGACCAAGGAAGTGCCGCGCCGCCTGATGAACGAGAAGAAGAAGACCATCGGCATCCGGGTGCCCGCCAACAACATCGCCCTCGCGTTGCTGGAGGAGCTCGGCGAGCCCCTGCTCTCCACCACCCTGATCCTGCCGGGCTCCGAGATGGCGGAGTTTGATCCGGAAGAGATCGCCGACAAGCTCGGCAAGCAGCTGGATCTGGTGGTCAACGGCGGCTATCTCGGCGAGCAGCCCACCACTGTGGTGGACTTCTCCGACGACGAGCCCGTGCTGCGCCGTCGCGGAGCCGGGGATCCCACGCCGTTTGAATAAGGCCGCCGACACGGCGACCCGGGACCCGAGTGAGGGCAACCAGCCCCCACCCGTCCCGGCACCGCCCATCGCCACCGTCCTGGGGCAGCCCTATCATGAGCTGCCCCAGGATCTGTTTATTCCGCCGGATGCGCTGGAAGTCTTCCTCGACACCTTCGAGGGGCCGCTGGATCTGCTGCTCTACCTTATCCGCCGCCAGCAGCTGGACATCCTGAACCTGCCGATCCTGCAGATCACCGCCCAGTACATGGAGTACGTGGAGCTGATGCAGGGGCTGAATCTGGAGCTGGCCGCGGAATACCTGCTGATGGCGGCCTGGCTCGCGGAGATCAAATCTCGCCTGCTGCTGCCCAAGGCTCCGGAGCTGGAGGATGACGAGGAAGGGGAAGATCCCCGCGTGACCCTCATTCGCCGACTGCAGGAGTACGAGCGCTACAAGCTGGGGGCCGAACGGCTGGACGCCCAGCCTCGGCTGGAGCGGGAGATCTATGTGGCGAGCGCCTTGCCGCCGGATTTCGGCGCCCTGAAGCCGCTCACGCCCGATGTTTCACTGGTTGAGCTCGCCCTTTACATGCAAAGTGTGGTAAAACGCGCGACTCATTTTGAGCATCACCAGATCCGCCGGGAACAGATCCCGACCCGGGTGCGCATGGCGGAGATCCTGGCCATGCTGTCCCTGGGCCAGACCCTGCGCCTCGATCAGGTGATCAAGGCCAGCGATGGGCGCATGGGGGTGCTGGTGACCTTCCTGGCGTTGCTGGAGCTGTGCAAGGAGTCGCTTATCTGGATTTTGCAGGCCGAGCCGCTCGGTCCCATCCACTTTGCATTGGCCAGTGCGCCCGAGGAGGGCAACCATGGCGCTGCCCACTGAGCGGCTGAAGACCTTGATCGAGGCGGCGCTCTTCGTCGCCGGCCGCCCGCTCTCGGTGAGTGAACTCAAGGGGGGCGTGCTCTCGGACTACCCGGTCACCGGTCGCTACGTGCAACTGCTGCTGGCCGAGCTCAGGAAAGAGTACGAGACGCGGGGGGTGGAGCTCAAGGAGGTCGCCTCCGGCTGGCGCTTCCAGGCCCGCCAGGAGTATGCAGAGGAGCTCTCGAGGCTCTGGAGCGAGCGGGCACCGCGCTATTCGCGGGCCGTGATGGAGACGCTGACCCTGATCGCCTATCGCCAGCCCATTACCCGGGCCGAGATTGAAGCCATCCGCGGGGTGGCGGTGTCGAGCCAGATCGTCAATACCCTCAAGGATCGTGGCTGGGTGCGCAGCATCGGTCACAAGGAGGTGGTGGGGCGCCCCGAGCTGCTCGCCACCACCCGGGAGTTTCTGGATTATTTCAATTTGCGCAGCCTGGAGCAGCTCCCCGAGCTGGACCCCGAGCTGCAGACCCCCCTCGCCGGTTTGTCCGGGGAAGGGCAGGGCGGCCAGAGCGTGCCGTCATGAGTCGACAAGTATCAAGCGGTGAGGGCGCCACACGTGGCGTCATCACGAAAGCCACCGTTGCCCTTCATCATGCGGGCAGCGATCAACAATCAGGTAAACCCGATGAGTGAAAAACTGCAAAAAGTATTGGCCCGCGCGGGTCAAGGCTCCCGTCGTGAGATGGAGGCCCTGATCACCGCAGGTCGGGTCAGCGTGGATGGCAAGGTCGCCACGCTGGGGGATCGCGTCGAAGTGAACGCCGTGATCCGGGTGGATGGTCACCAGGTCAAGACCCGTGCGGCGGAAGAGCAGATCTGCCGCGTACTGGCGTACCACAAGCCCGAAGGGGAGATGTGTACCCGTCACGATCCGGAAGGGCGTCCCACCGTGTTTGATCGTCTGCCCAAGATGGACGGGGCCCGCTGGATAGCTGTGGGTCGTCTGGACGTCAACACTTCCGGTCTCTTGCTGTTCACCACCGACGGCGAGCTGGCCAACCGGCTGATGCACCCGAGCCACGAAGTGGAGCGGGAATACGCGGTGCGTGTCTTTGGCGAGATCACCGAAGCCATGTTGCAGCGCCTGCGCAAGGGCGTGCAGCTGGAAGACGGCATGGCCAAGTTCAACAAGATCAAGCCGGCCGGCGGTGAAGGGCTGAACCAGTGGTTCAACGTCACCCTGACCGAGGGTCGCAACCGCGAAGTGCGCCGCCTGTGGGAATCCCAGGAAGTGCAGGTGAGCCGCCTGATGCGCATCCGCTACGGCGACGTCACCCTGGATCGCGGCATCCCCCGCGGCGGCTGGCAGGAGCTCAAGCTGCCCGAGGTGAACTACCTGCGCGGCCTGGTCAATCTGCCCAACGAAACCGAGTCCAAGGTGGACTTGCAACAGGACGGCAAGGCCGGTCGCCACAAGCAGGCCGCCCAGATCCGCCGCGCGGTCAAGCGCCACAAGGAGATGCAGGGCAAGGAGCCGCGTGCCCGCAGCACCACCGCCCGTCGCAAGCCGACCTCCTCCACCCGCAACTCGGGGACCGGCAGCAAGTAAGCCTGCCGGGGGTGAGCTCGTCGCCACGCCTTGAAAGCCCGCACCACCTGGTGCGGGCTTTTTCATTTCTGGGGGAAGGCGCGGCGGGGCAGGGTCGCTCAGCCGATGAATGGGAGCATTTTCATTCATGGCGCTAATGGATTTTTATTTTGATAAATTTTTCTATCACTGCGTGTCAGGCAGCGGGAGCGGTTGCTCTGCCTGGGCTGGCTTGTTAGCCTTTCCCGCACTGATACAGGAGAGATGAATGAGCAAGGTATTGGATGAGCTGCTGGCACTGCTGGCGCTGGAGAAAATCGAGGAGGGCCTGTTTCGGGGCCAGAGCCAGGATCTCGGTCTGCGGGCCGTGTTTGGCGGACAGGTGATGGGGCAGGCCTTGTCAGCCGCCAAGCAGACGGTGGCGAGCGATCGCCAGGTGCACAGTTGCCACTCCTACTTCCTGCGCCCGGGGGATGCCAACAAGCCCATCGTCTACGACGTGGAGAACATCCGCGACGGCCAGAGCGTCTCCACCCGCCGGGTCAAGGCCATCCAGGGGGGCAAGCCCATCTTCTACCTCAACGCCTCCTTCCAGGTGGTGGCCGAGGGCTTCGAGCACCAGGCCCGGATGCCAGAGGGGATCACCCCTCCCGAGCAGCTCAAGAGCGAGCTGGAGCTGGTGCGCCCCTATGAGCAGGTGATCCCGCCGGCCCTGCGGGACAAGATCCTGTGCGAGAAGCCCATCGAGATCCGCCCGGTGACCCTGGTCGATCCGATCCGGCCCGATGTGCACGAGCCCCTGCGCTACACCTGGTTCAAGGCCAACGGCCCGGTGCCGGACGATCAGCGGGTGCACAATTACCTGCTGGCCTATGCCTCCGACTTCCACTTCCTGTTCGCCGCCCTGCAACCTCACGGCGTCTCCTACTGGGAGCCGGACATGCAGGTGGCGACCATCGATCACTCCATGTGGTTCCACCGGGAGTTCCGGCTGGATGACTGGCTGCTCTACGTGGTGGACAGCCCGAGCGCCAGCGGCGGTCGCGGCCTGGTGCGCGGCCAGTTCTTCACCCGTGACGGGGTGCTGGTGGCCAGCACCATGCAGGAAGGGGTGATCCGCCGCCGGGGCAGCAACCCATGAATTACTCAAACGGCCGGGGGATGAGCCTGTGATCGTGCCCATTCTGCGCAGCTTCGATGAGGGCAAGTTGCGCGCCTTCTACCTCGATTACCTGGGGTTCGTCATCGACTGGGAGCACCGATTCGGCCCGGACATGCCGCTCTATCTGCAGATCTCCCGGGGGGAGTGGGTCATCCACCTCTCCGAGCACCACGGGGATGCCTGCCCGGGGGCGGCCCTGCGCCTCTCCACCGGCCAGCTCGATGCCCTGTTCGCCGAGTGGCGTGCCAAGGGCTATCCCAATGCTCGCCCCGCCATCGAGACCATGCCCTGGGGTTGCCGGGAGCTCACGGTGCAGGATCCCTTCGGTAACCGGCTGGTGTTTACCGAGCCGTTGCCGCCGGCAGAAAGCGCCTCATAAAAAAACGGGAGCCACTGGCTCCCGTTTTTTCATTGGCTGATGTGGCCTGTCAGGCCGCTTCCTGCTCGGCGACCGGCAGGCTTTCCCCTTCGGCGAAGCGGTCGGCCCAGAGGGCGATGACGCCGTCTCCGGTGACGTTGCAGGCGGTGCCGAAGCTGTCCTGGGCCAGGTAGAGGGCGATCATCAGGGCGATGGAGGCCTCACCGAAACCGAGCATGGAGGTGAGCAGGCCGAGCGCCGACATGACGCCGCCGCCCGGGGCACCGGGGGCCGCAATCATGATGACGCCCAGCATCATGATGAAGGGCAGCATGGTGCCGATCCCCGGGATGGCCAGGTGCTCGGAGAGGAACATGACGGCGGTGGCGCAGGTCACCAGGGTGATGGTGGAGCCGCACAGGTGGATGGTGGCGCACAGGGGAACGGTGAAATTGGCGATCCCCTCGCTCACCCCGTTGTTCTTGCTGGCTTTCAGGGCGACCGGGATGGTGGCGGCGCTGGACATGGTGCCAAGGGCGGTGAAGTAGGCGGGCAGCATGTTCTTGATGAGCATGGCCGGGGAGCGGCCCAGCGCCAGACCGGTGGCGACGAACAGCACGGAGAGCCAGGTCCAGTGCATGGCGATGGCCATCACCAGCACCACGCCGAAGGTCTTCAGGGTGGCGAAGACGGTGCCTTCCACCGTCATCTCGACGAAGACGCCGGCGATGTAGAAGGGCAGCAGCGGAATGATCACCCGGGCCAGCAGGCGGTCGATGATGTCACGGCCCTGATCCGCGACCCGGCGCAGATCGGTGGCCTGGGTGGCGCTGATGCCGATGCCGAACACGAAGGCGGCGGCGAGGGCCGACATGACCCCGAACAGCGGCGGTATCTCCAGGTTGATGTAGGAGCTGAGCTTGATGGCCGTCTCCGTGCTGGCCTCGGCGGCCGTGGTCAGGTGCGGGATCAGGTGGCTCGCCACCGTGAAGGCGAACAGGCCCGCCAGTATGGTGGAGCAGTAGGAGAGGGCCACCGTCTTGCCCAGCAGCTTGCCGGAGTTCTTCGGCAGGCTGGCGATGCCGCTCATGATGAAGAACAGGATGATCAGGGGGATGGTGAAGGTGATCAGCTGACCGATGACCGTCTTGGCCGTAAACAGCACGCGTGCGACCCATTCCGGGGCGTAGAGACCGAGCAGGAGACCGGCGAGGATGCCGGCAATCAGTTTAAGGACAAGTTTCATGCATTAATCCAGGTGTTGGTGTCTGTTTTGTTATTTAATCTTGATTTTGATGCTGCTTTTTAACACAAAAGCCGCATCTTGTCTGTCTTCACCTGGTTAATGCAGAGTTAAATATTGTTATCTAGATGCGACGTCGCGTCGGGCTCCCTGTCTGGAGCGGCGGCCGCGATATTGATTAATTGTGGCGGGATTGGCGTCGCGGATCAGCAGGGCGTGCAGCCAGCGTCCCTGCCTCTCATCGTCGCTTTGCCAGCACTGTTGCAGCGCAAAGGGCAAGGGGGCGATGAGAGCGGCAAGAGCAGCTTCGTCCAGGGCCGTGCGCAGCGGATAGTCGAGAGGCGCGGCGGCGTCTTCGCGCGGCAGCCCGCCATCCGGGTGGGGGAAGGAGCAGTAGAGCGGTCCCTTTGGCCTGAGCAGGCTGGCGAGGTGAGTCAGCACGGGGGTGAGCTCGGCCTCGGTGAGGCAGGGCAGGGAGGCGCTGGCCCAGATGCCGTCAAAGGGCAGCACGTTGTGCATCTGCTCGAAGCGGCACACCCGCACCGGCTGGCCGCACCGGCGTGAGGCGGCCTTGGCCTGGGTCAGACTCGCATCGAAGGCGGTGACCACATACCCCTGCTCGCGAAAATAGTGGAGATCCTCCCCCGTGCCGCAGCCCGCCTCCAGCAGGTGGGCGCCTTCTGGCAGCAGCGCCAGGAAGCGGGGGTGGGCCTGGGCGGGAAGGGGGGGAAGAGAGGATGACGCGGGCATGATCAGGGGATCTCTTGGATGCGGGGCGGCTACTCTAGCAGATTTTCGGCTCTGGTGGCTGGTCTGGTCGGGGGAGGGCCGTCCTCATCCCTCCCGACCGGGCTTCTGGTGATAAGGCCTGTCTCGGTCAGGCGGGGCGCACTGCCGGGCCCCGGGGCTGGGCGATCAGGGAGAACAGGCCGTCGAGCAGGAAGTCGGCGTCTTTGATGAGGTTCAGGCGCTCCGGGAAGTGCAGCCAGTTGATGACATAGCCATCCAGGGTGCAGTGCATCAGGGTGGCGGCCCGGTGCAGATCCAGGTCCGCCGGCAGGTGGCCGAGGCGTACCGCGTTGGCCAGGGTGAGCTCCAGATCCCGGAAGAAGTTGAGCGACTGCTGGCGCATGTGCTCACGCAATGAGCTGGCCTCCCCTTCCAGGGATTCCAGGTTGTACATGATGGTGAACATCTGCTGCTGGGCGGGCTCGGTGCTTATCTTGATCATCACCTCCTTGAGGAAGATGCGCAGCTTGCCGAGGGGATCGGGTTCTCGCTCATCGAGACAGGCGTCGAGTTGATGGGAGAGGGGGGCACAGAGCTCCTCCCACAGGGAGACGAACAGTTCTTCTTTGTTTTTGAAGTGCCAGTAGATGGCGCCCCGGGTCAGGTCGGCTGCCTTGGCGATATCGGTCAGACTGGTTCTGGCCAGCCCCTGTTGACAGAACAGAGTCAGGGCGGTGCTCATGATGTGGCAGCGGGTCTGCTGCGCTTCTTCTTTAGTCCGTCTGGCCATGGTGCTGTACCCGTTGAAATGATTAAAAGTTACTTACATACATTCTCGAATGTATGTATATTGCACCATCTTCGCAGTTTTACCAATAGGGCCCTTATAAACCCTATGGTTTTGTTCTCTTTTTGATTGAAACAGAGGCTAGGAATTTCATGCACAAACATATTCTCGCACGTTCGGTCGGCCTTGCCATGCTGGCAAGTGGCCTGCTGATTGGTTGTGGTGACAAGGGCGAGGCTCAGCAGGCCATGGGAGAAATGCCCCCCGCCGCGGTGGATGTGGTGACGCTGCACACGGCTCCGCTGCAACTGCTGTCCGAGCTGACCGGTCGTACCGCACCCCTGCGGGTCGCCGAGGTGCGTCCCCAGGTGAACGGCATCATCCTCAAGCGCCTGTTCACCGAAGGCAGCGACGTCAAGGCCGGCCAGTTGCTGTACCAGATCGATCCCGCCGTTTATCAGGCCGCCGTCGCCAGCGCCAAGGCGAACCTTGCCAAGGCCGAGGCCAACGAGCGCAGTGCCCGTCTCAAGGCCCAGCGTTATGCCGAGTTGGTGAAGGTCAAGGCCATCAGCCGTCAGGAATATGATGATGCAGACGCCGCCTGGAAGCAGCAGGTTGCCGAGATCGGTGCCGCCAAGGCCGCCCTGCAGAGCGCCAACATCAATCTGGCCTATACCCGGATCACCGCCCCCATCAGCGGCCGCATCGGCAAGTCTGCGGTGACCGAGGGTGCCCTGGTGACCGCCCAGCAGGCCACCAGCCTGACCACCATCTCCCAGCTCGACCCCATGTATGTGGACGTGCGCCAATCCACCGCCGACCTGCTGCGCCTCAAGCGTGAAGTGGCTGCCGGCAAGCTGACCCAGGGTCAGCAGGATGGCGCCAAGGTCAGCTTCCAGCTGGAAGATGGCAGCACCTATGCCGAGCAGGGCTCACTGCAGTTCTCCGACGTGACCGTGGATGAGACCACCGGCATGGTGACCCTGCGGGTCATCGTCCCCAATCCGAAGGATCTGCTGCTGCCCGGCATGTTCATGCGCGCCACTCTGCAAGAGGGCGAGCGCCCCGAAGGCTTGCTGGTGCCGCAGACTGCCGTGACCCGTACCCCCAACGGTGGTGCCACCGTCATGGTGGTGACCCCGGACAACAAGGTGGCGCTGCGGGATGTGCAAGTCAGTCGCATGGTCGGCGATAGCTGGGTCGTGGAGTCAGGTCTCCAGTCCGGTGAGAAGGTGATCGTGGCCGGTCTGCAGAAGGTCAAACCTGGCGCCGAGGTTGCCCCCACTGAGCGCGCTGCCACCACGGCCACCGCACAGGCTGAGCAGACCCCGGTAACCAAGTAGTAGGATGGAGTAGTCGCCAAATGGCACGATTTTTTATAGATAGACCGATCTTCGCCTGGGTGATCGCCCTGGTGATCATGCTGGCCGGGGTCATGGCCATCATCGGCTTGCCGGTCGCACAATACCCGACCATAGCCCCGCCGGCAGTAGGCATCTCCGCCAGCTACCCGGGTGCCTCCGCCAAGACGGTGGAAGACTCGGTGACCCAGATCATCGAACAGAACATGACGGGTCTGGATCACCTGCTCTACATGTCGGCACAATCCGACTCCTCGGGCAACGTGAGCGTAACCCTCACCTTCAAGCCGGGTACGGATCCCGATATTGCCCAGGTGCAGGTGCAGAACAAGTTGCAACAGGCGATGTCGCTCCTGCCGCAGGAAGTACAGCAGCAGGGGATCCGGGTTCAGAAGACCTCCAGCAGCTTCCTGATGGTGGCCGCCTTCATCTCCACCGATGGCAGCATGACCAACGACGATCTCGCCGACTACGTGGTGTCCAACATCAAGGAACCCCTGAGCCGTCTGGACGGTGTGGGTGACATCACCCTGTTCGGCAGCCAGTACTCCATGCGCATCTGGCTGGATCCGCACAAACTCAATCGGGTACAGATGACCCCCGCTGACGTCCAGGCCGCCATCAAGTCCCAGAACGCCCAGGTGGCGTTCGGCAAACTCGGTGGCACCCCGTCGGTGAGCGATCAGCAATTCACCGCCACCATCATGGGCCAGACTCGCCTCTCCACCCCGGAGCAGTTCAGCAATATCTTGCTGCGGGTGAACCAGGATGGCTCCAAGGTGCTGCTCAAAGACGTGGCCCGGGTCGAACTCGCCGGCGAAAGCTATGACGCCTCCGCGCTCTACAACGGTCAGGCCACCGCGGCACTCGCCATCAAGCTGGCCACCGGCGCCAACGCCCTGGACACGGCCGAGCATGTCCGTGCCAAGCTGGGGGAACTCTATGAGTACTTCCCGAACAACATGGAGATCGTCTATCCCTACGACACCACGCCGTTTGTGAAGATCTCCATCGAGGAGGTGGTGCAGACCCTGGTGGAAGCGATCTTCCTGGTGTTCTGCGTCATGTATCTGTTCTTGCAGAACTTCCGGGCCACCCTGATCCCGACCATCGCCGTTCCCGTGGTACTGCTCGGGACCTTCGGCGTCATGGCGGCGTTCGGTTTCTCCATCAACACCCTGACCATGTTCGGTCTGGTGCTGGCCATCGGCCTCCTGGTGGATGATGCCATCGTGGTGGTGGAGAACGTGGAGCGTCTGATGAGCGAGGAGGGACTCTCCCCGCTGGAAGCGACCCGCAAGTCCATGACCCAGATCACCGGCGCCCTGGTGGGGATCGCCCTGGTGCTCTCCGCCGTGTTCGTGCCCATGGCCTTCTTCGGCGGTTCCACCGGTGCCATCTATCGTCAGTTCTCCCTGACCATCGTCTCGGCCATGGTGCTCTCCGTGCTGGTGGCCCTGATCCTGACGCCGGCCCTGTGCGCCACCTTGCTCAAACCCATCAAGCAGGGGGAACACGGTACCCAGCGTGGCTTCTTCGGCTGGTTCAACCGCTTCTTCGACACCAATGCCAACCGCTATCAGAACGGCGTGCGCAAGGTGATCAAGCAGGGTACCCGCTACAGCATCATCTATCTGGCCATGTTGGCGGTGCTGGCGGTGCTGTTCATGCGCCTGCCCACCTCCTTCCTGCCGGAAGAGGATCAGGGGGTCATCATGTCCATGGTGCAGCTGCCGGTCGGCGCCACCAAGGAGCGTACCGAAGTGGTACTGGCCGAGATGCGCGACTACTTCCTCGAGAACGAGAAGGAGAACGTGGACTCCGTGCTGACGGTGGCGGGCTTCAGCTTCGCCGGTAGCGGTCAGAATGCGGGCATGGCCTTCATCAAGCTGAAGGACTGGAGCGAGCGTCAGGGTGAGGAGCGCAGCGCCAATGCCATCATCGGCCGCGCCATGGGTTACCTGTTCAGCATCAAGGAAGCCCAGGTCTTCGCCTTCAACCTGCCTCCCATCCCCGAGCTCGGGACCGCCACCGGTTTCGACTTCTTCCTGCAAGACCGCGGTGGTCTGGGGCACGAGAAGCTGATGGAAGCCCGTAACCAGCTGCTCGGCATGGCGGCGCAGGATCCCAACCTGGTACGGGTACGCCCGAACGGGATGGAAGACACGCCCCAGCTCGACATCAAGATCGACTACGAGAAGGCGCTGGCCCAGGGTCTCTCCATCGCGGACATCAACAACACCCTGTCGGCAGCCTGGGGTTCGTCCTACGTGAACGACTTCGTGGATCGCGGCCGGGTCAAGAAGGTCTATCTGCAGGCGGATGCGCCGTTCCGGATGAACCCGGAAGATCTGAAGCTGTGGTACGTGCGCAACAGCTCCGGCCAGATGGTGCCCTTCTCTGCTTTCGCCACCACGGAGTGGAGCTTCGGTTCGCCGCGTCTTGAACGTTACAACGGCGTCTCCGCCATGGAGATCGTCGGTGAAGCGGCGCCGGGCAAGAGTACGGGGGATGCCATGGCAGCCATCGAGGCCATGGTGGAAAAACTGCCCGAAGGGGTAGGCATCGAGTGGACCGGTCTCTCCTTCCAGGAGCGTCAGGCCGGCTCTCAGGCGCCTGCGCTCTATGCCATCTCCTTGCTGGTGGTCTTCCTCTGTCTGGCGGCGCTCTATGAGAGCTGGAGCATTCCGTTCTCCGTCATGCTGGTGGTACCGCTCGGGGTGCTGGGCGCCATTTTGGCGGCGACCATGCGCGGGCTCGAGAACGACGTCTACTTCCAGGTGGGCCTGCTCACCACGATCGGGTTGTCGGCGAAGAACGCCATCCTCATCGTCGAGTTTGCCAAGGAGCTGCACGACAAGGGGATGAAACTCGGCGAAGCCGTGGTGGAAGCCTCCCGTCAGCGCCTGCGCCCGATCCTGATGACGTCCCTCGCCTTCATCCTCGGCGTACTGCCGCTGGTGATCAGTACCGGCGCCGGCGCCAGCAGCCGTAACGCCATCGGTACCGGCGTCATGGGGGGGATGATCACCGCGACCGTGCTGGCCATCTTCTTCGTGCCCCTGTTCTTCGTGCTGGTGATGCGTTATTTCACCGAGCACCACAGCGCCGAGGAGCGTATTGCCCACGCCAAGGAGATCAAACATGACTAAGACCCTGATCGCCCTGAGTGTGACCCTGCTGCTGGGGGCCTGTTCCATGGCCCCCGACTACCAACGTCCCGCGCAGCCCCAAGGCGCCTCCTGGCAGGCCGATCTGGCCGCCAAGGGGGAAGCGGCGCCCTGGCGTCAGCAGTTCCTCGATCCCGAGTTGCAGAAGCTCATCGGCACTGCCCTTGAAAACAACCGGGATCTGCGCCTCGCGGCCTTGAACGTCGAGGCCTATGAAGCCAGATACCGGATCCAGCGGGCGGCCCAGTTGCCGACTCTGGCCGCAGATGGCAGCGGCTCCCGCCAGCAGGGATCGGACGATCTCAGCAGCACGGGGCAGGGCACCATCAGCAGCCAATATGGCGCCAACATCGGCATCACCGCCTATGAGCTGGACTTGTTTGGCCGGATCCAGAGCCTGAAAGATCAGGCGCTGGAGAACTACCTGGCACAGATTGAGACCCAGCGCAGCACCCAGATCGCCCTGGTCGCCTCGGTGGCCAATGCCTACTTCACCCTGCTCGCGGATCAGGAGCTGCTGGCGCTGAGCCAGGCGACCCTGGCCACCGAGCAGGAGAGCTACGCCCTGACCCAGCATAAATACCGGCTGGGCGCCGCCTCCGAGATGGAGCTGGCACAGGGGCGCACGGCGCTGGAGAACGCTCGTGTCAGCCAGGCGCAGTATCAGCGTCAGGTGAAGCAGGACAAGAACGGTCTGGCCCTGCTGCTCGGCACCGATGTGCCGGTGCTGGAAGGACAACCCAAGACCTTGGACGAGGTGCAACTGGCTGCCATCCCGGTGGGCGCGTCTTCCACGCTGCTGCAACAACGCCCGGACATCCTGGCGGCGGAGCACAGCCTGAAGGGGGCGAACGCCAACATTGGCGCAGCCCGCGCCGCCTTCTTCCCGACCATCTCGCTCACCGCGACGGCGGGCACCGCCAGCAACCAGCTGAGCGGCTTGTTTGACGGCGGCACCGGCACCTGGACCTTCATGCCCCAGATCAACCTGCCCATCTTCGACGGTGGCAAGCGCGTGGCGGATCTCGACGTGGCCGAGGTCGGCGCCAAGCAGGCGGTGGCGAGCTATGAGAAGAGCATCCAGACCGCCTTCAAGGAGGTGGCCGACACCCTGGGCGCCCAGGCGGACTATGAGCAGCAACTGCAGGCCCAGCAGGATCTGGTGAATGCCAACCAGACCTACTTCAAGCTGGCGGAGTTCCGCTATGAGCAAGGGGTGGACAGCTATCTGACCCGCCTCGATGCCCAGCGCTCCCTGTTCAGCGCACGGCAGGGGCTCATCAGCACCCGCCTGGCCCAGCTGAGCAACCAGGTCGCCCTCTACAAGGCGATCGGCGGTGGCTGGCAGGCGCCGGAAGAGGCGACTCAGGCGACCGACAGCCAGGGTTGATGACGAAGGTCACATCATATAGCCACAGGGCGAACCATTTGGTTCGCCCTGTTTTTATATGGGATGGCGGCTGGTCGTTGACAGAGAGATGGTGTGGGCGCGGGCATCGCCCACGAGAAGCGCCACCTCGCACCAGGGGTCGGCCGCTTTCAGCCCCGCTCCCCATCGTCGGTCGGCACAAATCGACCACTGCATGCGACTGTCTCCACGTCGTCTGCTGGGCCCTGCCAAGGCTGTGCAATGGATTGCATAAGCTGCGAACTAATTATTCTTTCAAAGAATAAATGGGCGAATCATATAGTTGGTCACTCGACTCTCATTCCAAGGACGTGCAATGAAACGAAGACTGCCCGCCATCCTGCTCGGTGCAGGTTTGGTTCTCGCCCCGCTGACCCAGGCGGCCACCCTGCTCAACGCCTCCTACGATGTGATGCGCGACTTCTACAAGGACTACAACCCGGTCTTCCAGCAGCACTGGCAGGCCCAAGGGGGTGAGCCGCTGCAGATCCACATGTCCCACGGCGGTTCGAGCAAGCAGGCGCGCGCCGTCATCGACGGCCTGCCCGCCGACGTGATCACCATGAACATGGCCACCGACATCAACGCCCTCGCCGAACATGGCGGTCTGGTTCCGAAGGAGTGGGCGACCCTCTTGCCGGACAACAGCGCTCCCTTCACCTCGGCCACCGTGTTCATCGTGCGCAAGGGCAATCCCAAGGGGCTCAAGGACTGGCCTGATCTGCTCAAAGAGGGCGTGAAGGTGATCGTGCCCAACCCCAAGACCTCGGGTAATGGCCGCTACACCTACCTGTCGGCCTGGGGCTATGTACTGGACAAAGGGGGGGATGAAAACGCCGCCAAGGCGTTTGTCGGCAAGTTGTTCAAGCAGGTCCCTGTGCTCGATACCGGTGGCCGCGCCGCCACCACCACCTTCATCCAGAACCGGATAGGGGACGTGCTGATCACCTTCGAGAATGAAGCCGAGATGATCGCCCGCGAGTTTGGCCGTGGCAGCTTCGAGGTGATCTACCCCAGCGTCACCGCCGTGGCCGAGCTGCCGGTGGCGGTGGTGGACAAGGTGGTCGACAAGCGGGGCACGCGCAAGGAGGCGGAAGCCTATCTGAAGTACCTGTGGTCTGACGAAGGGCAGCGCATCGCCGCCAACAACTACCTGCGCCCGCGCAACCCAGCGATCCTTGCCGAGTTTGCCGACCGCTTCCCGCAGGTCACCTTCCTCGACGTGGTGAAGACCTTCGGCGAGTGGCCGGTGATCCAGAGCACCCACTTCAAGGAGGGCGGGGTATTTGACCATATTTATGCCGTCAAATAAGTGTTTTAATGGTTTTATATGTCGACAAATTGACAATTCATGGGTGATTGAACTATCCAGATCCTGTGTCTCGAAGATAAAAGGTGCTAGTCGGTGTCTCAGGGCGCGAAAGGAAGCAAAGGGCTGACAGGCACGTAGAAGGAGTGGGTGAGGGCTTGCGTCGTCAATCCTGGGCCATGGCAGAGAACAAAGAATAGAAAGTACAAAGGGTTAGCCACATGAGAGGCTAACCCTTTGTTGTATCTGGTGCCGGAAACAGGAGTCGAACCTGCGACCTTCGCATTACGAATCCAGATCTTTAGAGAGTCATTACGTCTCACGAAAATCCAGGGTGAAACAAAAAATCATTTAAAATCAATTTAGTACATTAAAGCTAAAGCTTCAGATTGTCTCATTCAGTTCCACGCCATATCATCACAAAAGCGGGGTATGTAGAGGGGTATGAAACATGGTGATCAAGCTACTCAATACAGCTACAGAAGTCTCTGCAGCGAAATTGAAAGAGGGGGCAATAGTGCAGCGGTTTGCTGTTCAGTCCAAACATGGCGGTGGCTTGAAGTTGGAGATTAGAGCAAATGGCTTAAAGCGATATATCTATCGTTACAAATTGGCAGCAAAGGAAGGAGAGTTGTTACTGGGGAGTCATCCCGCTATGAGCCTAGCCTCCGCTAGACTCGCTCATGCCGATGCTGTTGCTTTGGTGAAACAGGGTATTGATCCGCGCCAAGCTGCGAAAAAGGCCAAGCTCAAGAACACTGAGATGCCAACATTGCGAGACGTGTACAGTGATTGGTTGGTTATGCGGGCCCAATCAAAGCCTATAGGGGCTCGAACACTAACTGACTACGAGGGAACTTTTTCACGTCATATTGAAAAATCTTTAGGTAGCCTTCGAGTCTGTGATTTGTCTCGTGCCATCTTGTATGAACATTTTCGCAATATAGAGACCAAAGAAGGTGCGCGCAAAGGATTGATCGTGTTGAACCAGTGCTTAGACCACGCTGTTCTTCAGGGACATATAGAAATCAACCCAGCTCGGTTACTCAAACCAGCGATGTTTGGTGCGTCCATGCCGCCCCCCCGTGAACGATGGCTGACAAAGGATGAGTTAAGGCTGTTGTGGGTGGCATTGGAGAAAGCAACCCAGGGGGCTGGTGCTATTGCCGCTGGTGGGCGTGGAATCGCCTCTAACGTGGTTTTATCGTTTGCCGTTGCTGATTGTTTACGACTGATATGTTTGACTGGTGTACGGCGTTCTGAGGCTGTAGCAATGCGTTTTGATCAAGTCACAGGAGATCGCTGGACAATACCAGTGACTAAAAACGGACGTGCACATGTGGTGACGCTTCACCCATTGGCGTTAGAGATCATTGAACGACAAAAGGAACTATCACAAGGTCCATTTGTATTCGAATCTACTAGTAAAACGGGCAACCCAGTAACTGGTGATGCTGTTACCAGAGCATTAGAGCGCGTTCGGCTAAAATATCTCGCCGAATTAGAACCATTCAGTCCACATGACCTACGTCGAAGTGTTGCGACTGGGGTTGCTGAGTATTTAGATGCCCCGGAACGCCTTATTGAATTGCTACTCAATCACGTGCCAAAAGATCGCCTGATTAGAACATACCAGGTTGGAGGTATGGCAGATAAGTTGCGGGGATTATTCTTATCCTGGGGGCGATTTTTAGAGTCAGAGATTACAGGTAAAACAGGAGAGGGGAATTCAAGGAATGTGGTTACCGTTGAATTTCGAAAAAAATAATTGGCGACTTTTAAAAGTTACATTTTCCTTTTATGTTTCATCACTCAATTACAATAAATGGACAATTAGAACTAAGTTTAGATTAATAAAAAATTAGCACAATAGTCTATCTAGACATCGCTTAATCTCTGATTTCAGACTTTTTTACTAAGGCGGCTCTACGTTGTTCGCCGTTTTCAAGACTTTCTCGGTGAACGGCTGAGGCAATCCGATTTATCACCCAAAAAAAGATAATTACTCCAAATTTAACATATAAAACAGAGCTTATTGCCAATAAGATAGATCCTTGCAGCATAAGAAACCATTATTGGAGAGATATAACTTTTATAAGCGAAGAAGTGAGGCATTTAATTGTGAAAGGAGCAATCTATTAAACCGGACAGTTAAACTTTTTTCTAAATGCCATTCAGTACAAAAATTGACTAACAATATCACTATTAATTATGGTAATACTATTAGGTTTTTTGTGTGTCGGTCTTGTATATGGGTTTATTTTATATACTGGCACAATCACAGTTTTATTTTCATGAGTTATGATAGGTACCCAACAAAAAACACCGAGCTTTTTACTCGCACGTTCAATGCCTCTAACACCTAAAGGCATAAGGTCAAGCACATTGATTAAAATGGCCTCTTCAAAATTGAAATAATATTCATCATAGAAACAATCCTTTGCCAGTAATATAATACCATTACCAGCAGCTACCTTTCCTTTTTTTATTGATGGAGAACCGTTAGTAACTATCGGTTCTTTGTGCTCAAAAACATCTCGTTCAAAGTAGATAAAGATAGCGTATTTTGCATCGCTGTACATCATCATCTTTTGGCAAATGCTCTCAATATGCCGACGTTCAACTTTCCCGATACCATTGTCTCTACGTGTGTGACGTTTATATTCTTTAATACTATCTAAACCATGTTGACTGTCAAAATCAAATCCTTTAGCTGACTGAAGCTTGTCATGCCAGACACTGAGGCAATGTTTTTCTGCGGCAACTTCAGCTCGCTGGAATGGAATGTCACGCTGATAAATTTTATTTAAGAGTCGATTTTCTAATTCATTTGCACTGTTATAGTGATCAGTAATACTTTTAAGAATAGGTACGCAGGCATCTAGTATTTGACTTACAGCCCTTGAACGGGAAATCCCTTTTACACGCTTGTAATTATCTAGTGCATGCAATGTCTCTAGTTTATCTAGATTTATATTTATTCGATTATAATCATCCGGGCGTTTAGCCATATTTAAATCTACCTATAAAGTCAGCTTTAAAAAAAATCTATTACCAGCTAGATCTGGCTACTAATTAGAACTGCAACACCACATGAGTCATCAGACTGGATTAATATTACCTCGATGAGATAGTTATACTGGGTATTGTTCACGACAGTAATCTAACACTTCAGTACAAGCAATCCCAGCGTATCTACACCTTACCTTACTTGTGCAAAAATAAAAAAATGAACAATAAAAATCTCAACATATTGATATTTATCAAAAAAACCAACACATCAGTCAGGTTGGGTTGGAATCTTTGTAGGGCGGGGTCGACACATTTATACCCGCAGGGCTGGGTGCCAATCGAACCCATATGTGAGTTGAAGGGCGCCCTTGATTTTTTGGCGCTGTTACCTATTGGAAGTGGCTGAATGTTATGACTCCATCGAGATATCAGTGATTACAGGATAGAGTCCCTAAGAAAAACAATGAGAGCACACCAGCTAGCTATCGTTCAACACACTACTAGCAGGTAGCCCAGAATCCACCTAACAGATGGCTATGGTTTATCCCCTCACACCTATTTTTTACGTGAGCACCACGTCTTATGGACGACAAAGGAGCTCATAATGAAACTACTAAAGCTGAAAGATGTCATCGCAATAACATCACTCTCTAAGGCATCAGTTTATCGTCAGATGAAGGACGGGAAATTTCCCGCATCAGTCAAGATCGGCCCAAGATCTGTTGCTTGGGTTAGCTCTGAAATAGAGTCGTGGATTGAAGAGAAAATAAATCTTCGCTAGGGCTAATTTCTGAATAATAATTTGAACAAATTAGCTCGTTGCTCAGGCTACAAGTCTTGTCCTATCTGGGATAAGAGTTTTTAGGTCGGTTTGATACTCAATACATTTGTGTAGGTAATAGTAATATATGTTTTAAGTTGAATGGATGTGTATGCTTAAATTCAATTGCACCTTCATTGTAAGTATATTGACAGCCTATGAATCTGCCTGCTTGAGCCATACTAAGCAATAGCCATCGCTTATCATAATAGCTTAATTGCTCTATTCCGCATTCAAAGAAAGTGTTAATCGCATCTATACACAAACTATCCTGGTGATTACACCAGTTAATAGACCGTGTTTTAAAAAACTATCGCTCTATTCGAAAAACACACCCATCACTATTTAAACCTTCAATGCCTATCAACAATCTATTGGGAGAGTTCAAATGTCTATTTCTATAGAAGAGTATGCCCTGCTTGCTCAGCAGTTCTACGAAGGGCAGAATTATAACTTTAATGTGGATAACTTAGAGAAAATCCTCTCTGTGTCGGAGTGCGCTCTTAAGCATTACTCCAGAGTATTTGCCTTTCGAGTTGATCTCCATTTTCAACAAGACCCTGCTTTTGGAATGTATTTAGCCTTAAAGCCTGAATCGGGCTCAAGGATACTTAAGGAGTTCTTTTCAAGGCTTAGATGGCTCATGGATCGCGATGAGTCAGAACGACGTTATGAAGGCAAGAGGGTTCATTCGACTGAGATTAGATACGTTTGGGCTAGGGAGCAAACTGCCGATGCTCCCAGTCCTCATTATCACATGATGATTTTTTTGAATAGGGATGCTTACTACAAATTAGGGAGTTATGAATCGGAAAGAATGAACCTTGCCAATAAAATAAGAGTGGCGTGGCACAGCGCTGTGTATGATGAAAATATCACTCCGCAAGATTGTAAAAAAATGGGACTGGTGCATTTCCCCGAGAATGCTGAGTATCTCATTGAGCGGAATGATACCGAGTCACTCAAGAAGATGCTTGTACGGGCAGCCTATCTGGCCAAACACCAGACAAAGCGGCGCGGAGAAGGGTACCGCTGTTTCGGGGGGAGTAATCTATGACAGCCTATTCCCCTCCCTTCACCCTGAACCCCGCCATGTTGAGTCGAGATAGCCGGTGACTGCAGCGATTGATAGCCTCTGTTGTAATCAGTTCATCGTTTGGAAAGCATTTACCGTCCAAAATTAGTCTTCTGGCAAGCACTGATTCGGTCGAACGGTAACCCCTATTTTCCAGTGCAGCCCAGATACATCCACTACATCCCGACGACCAAATCAGCACAAGCTGAATACTTCGCGGCTTGATGCTTCTCAGCCAAAAAGGACCTTCACATATCTGAAGGAACGTTGCTGCTTTCATATTGTAAATCGAGTATCGGGCAGATTGATTCTGAAAAGTTGGATGACTGGTACAAATTCCGACTGCAATCGTCTTCTTAATCTGTCGTTCATTTTGGCGAGGCCACTAACGGAAGTGTTGCTATCTGGTGAGTTCTTGGTCAGGCAACACAGACAGCGCAATCTGAGCAGACTCATGCTGCGAATGGAAACCCCAAGTCGAACGAAAGCCCCGCCACAGAGATGGCTCACTCTGTGAGCCATTTGACAATTTTCTTTTTAATTCAGGGGGAAACATTGTGTGCTCACATGATAAAATCACAGGCCTGGATTGCCAGCGGCGCTTGGGTCAATCCGCAATTGGAGAGATTTGAATGATCAGACGGTTTCGGCTTGAGCAAAAAGGCCGCTACGAAAAGCTGGTGATTGCTCAGCGTTTGTCGGACATGGTGGATAAATTCCTGGATGGGCGCCCTGTCCCGTTAGGCATTGGTGCTGAGCAGGGCGGTATTGCTGAATGGGACGACGTGGTGATCTACCACAGTGATGACCACTGGGAGCACCTGCAAATCAAGCGTCAAACCAGCGAGTTCAGTGATAAACACTTCGACAAAGCTGACTATCTCGCCTCCTACCAACCCCGCAAAAAGACTCAAGCCACCGAGATCACTAGCGCCACCAAAACAGCCGAAACCGCAACCGCCGAAGAGGATCCCGAGGCTCCATCAGACAAGAAATTCGACTCTGAGCTGGAAAAGGTCTTGAAGAGCCTGGCGACCTGGCAACCGCCAGAGGTCGGCGTAAAACCGTCCAAGCGTACCTTTTCGTTGACCCTGCCCGGGCCTGAGGTTGTGATCAAGGGCAAGGAAAAGAATCAGGAAATTATCAGGATCACCCATCTGCGCGAGGTCTGTGATCTTTGTCGCAAGGATGGCGTAAATCTTGCCGGGCTTGCCAAACGCGATGATAAGACTACGCAGAATGTCTATACGTGGCTCACAACGTGGTGCGGATTCAAAGACTGGGCCCATATCGTCGAAAAGATGCGGATGCTGGAAATTCATTGTATCGGCGATGAAGGTGCATTGGAGGCAAGAGCGCTTGAGTCGCTCGACAGGCATTTCAGCGACTCAGCCATGACATTGAGTGTGCTGATGGACTATATCGGAGATAGCACAACTGACACTAACGCGGTGACTTGTCATACCACGGCCACGCACCTTCAGAAGCTGCTTCGACCAGGCTGTCAGTCCTGGACGCAGTACCTAATGAACCCAATACCCGGGCAAGGTTGGACAGTCGCCGGCACGCACGACCTCGGCAGCACACTGTACGCTCTTCCTCGCAGTCCTGCTGAGCAAATCGTAAACCATCATTGGGCGGAGAACATCCCGAACCGACGGCTTCGACTGCATGCTGAATATACTCGCCCCAACAAGGCGCTCACTCTGCCCTCCGCCATCCTTCGTTTGGCGTTGCATCTGAAAAAGGGCAGTGAATCCATGCTCCTTGGGGAGGCCGCTTGGCGCCAAGGTGCACACAATGAATTGAGGGGCACGCTTGGGGACACTGACCGGGATCTTGACGAGCTCCACTGGTTTGATAATTCCGAGGCACTTTTGTGCGCAACGGCGCGCCAGCTCTCCTCGCCTACCGGCACCAAAGTCGAGTCGGATGATCTTCACAGCGCGATGAATGACGTTGTGTGGCATCAGCTTCAGGCTTGCGTCGGAAATAAGCTTAACGGTATCAACGACCATGACCTGTCGGTTGCCATGGCCCAGAAGTGGCAGATCTGGCGAGCCGAGCTAGACAAAGATCCCGGAGCCCGCCTGCTTCTTTTCGAGCAGATGATGTATCCCCAGACTGAGGGCATCAATGCCAAGCACGCTCTGCGTATTGGGCCTCGCACGATAGAACTGATGGAAACTGCAACCTTAATGCTGCTTTTGGTGTGCGTGGGGCTTGGCGGTAATCATTGGCGTTCGATTGAGCCTATTGGCGAAGTGTTGAGCATCGCCTTGCGCCACTGGTCTGGCGAGCCTACCGACCATGACGGGCCCCGGCGCTTGGGGGATGATAATTTGCGCAAGCTATTGGGCCAGGCTCCACCGCCTGTAGTCATCCTCTCGGGTGTAGATGAGTCTGCGACTGAGTTGCTTGAGGCAGGTATGGCTGAGGATTTGGAAGCCGGTCATAGCATGGCAGCCGAGCGACAACCGCGCCTCCTGATCACCCGATTCCAAGTTTATAAGCATCTACGAAACGGGACGTTGGTCAAGCTGCAAGCGCATTTTCAAAAGCATTGGAACGCCTGGCTTCAGGCACGTGAAGCGGCAATCGAAGCCTGTGGAAAAGGACACTGATCATGATGATGCTCCAACAATTGACTGCGGCGATAAGCCAGCGTGCCGAGGACCGGTATGAGATACAACTGGCGGATGCGATAGAGTTTCCGGAGGTTGAGCACACATCACAGATCCTGCGACTCAAGCGTGTAGGACTAGAAAAGGCCGGTTGGCGAACTGTTTTGTTAATCGAGCTTCCGTCTCACGCGGTACAAGCTGCTCACCAATGGGCTGCGAGTATTCGCGATGTCTTGCCGGAACCAGAAACGTCCGATCTGTACATGTTCATCATCCTTCTAGGTACAACTCCTGATGAGGCCACACGAATTGAAACAGATGATCGGTTCTGCCGGAAAGTCGTAGCGCGCCAGCAAGAAACGCCATTGGAGTTTCTCGACCGCACATTCCTGGCTGAGCTTGACCCTCCAGGCGATGTCGAAACGCTAAGCGACCCACTGGTTGCAGCGTTACAAGCGCTCTCCTCCGCTCAAGCGTGGACAAAAGACCATATCGACTTCTGGAAGACGGAGCTGCTGTCAACCACGAACGGCGCCGATGTTGCGCGATCATTGCGCGAATCAATGGCTGGTAGCGAGGATAAGCAATGAGCAAGTTGAGTTCCATAACGGTGTCAAACCTGCGCAAATTCGGCCCTGGTGTTGAGCTTGAGCTGAGCCCTGGCGCAACCATCGTCCTCGCTCCTAATGGCACGGGTAAGACGACCTTGTTCGAGGCTATTGAATTTGGCCTTACCGGAAACATTGCTCGCCTTCACAACGACATAAGCCATGTCATTCGGGATGACGAGGCATTCGCCCAAGTCACTTTGAACTTCACTGATTTTACCGCAACATCCAAAGTCACTATGGCGGGCAAGGTTAGCCAGGAAGGAGATCTTGGCGTTCTATTCCCCGGGATTCCTAAGAATGACCTCCCATTTCTGCTCCGACTGACACACCTGCTCGATCAAAGAGAAAATGAATGGATTGTCAAGGCTGACGGAAAAGACGCCGGCTCCCAGCTGGCGAAACTTCCAATCGGACGTGAGGGTTCCCAGGCGGGCGCAATGCTTCCTTCTGTTCGTCGGTCATTGACTGACGAGAAAGGCCGTAAACAGAAGGACCTGATTGACCTTGAGAAAGATCTAGCGGATTGGAATAGGCTCATTCAAGAACGCAACATCGCTTCAGCCGGTGCAATTGGGGTCCTGCATCCACGAGAGCTCCTTGCCAAGGCAATTTCTGAAGCCGCTGTCCAGACGGATAGTCTTGAACAGATTCCACCAGGACTCCTCTCGGAGCCAGTGAATCAGGACATCCTCACCCTCGCCCATTCCGCGCTGCTCGATATTTTACGTATCAAAGTGGAACGCGTGCAGACTCTTATCGTAGGCCTAGCGGAGGCTGACGGCCTAGTCAGGAGCTTTGGTGAGGCGCAGTCTCGGCTTGATACCCTCCGCTCCAAATTAGCCATAGAGAGGGAGACGCTCGACAGTCAGTCGAAGAGCCGAACGGAAGGCGTGGCGCTTTTGCAGGAACACCAAGCGCATATACTGCTTGCTCAGCAGGAGCGTGTGAGCATTGGGCAAGCTCTGGACAGGCAGGTCAATGAAGTAGGTGCAAAAAAACAGGTCGACCACCGTAACCAAGCATTAATCGAGGCCACAAAGGCTGTCACGAATGCTGAACAACATTGTGTAGCGTTGCGAGAAAAGCATGAGCGCAACCTGCTTATCCGAAATCAGCACGCTCAGCTAGACACTCAATTTCAATCGCTCGCTCAGTCCGAGAAGCGGCTCAATGAAGGCCAGCGATTGATCATCGAATGGGAAGCTACCGAAGCGCGGTTAATGGCGAACCGGAAAGAATTAGGTCACCTTGAAGACCTTCTCGGACAGCTGGGCGCCACGTTGGCCGAAAAACGAGCCACACAGGGCGTGTGTAAAACCGCCGAGGGCACAGCCAGAGTTCACTTTCAAGCGTTGAGTGCTTCTGCAGATGCTATTCGCCAAGCTGTGGCCACAATTGCCGAACACCTTCCTCCAGAACAAGGAAGTTGTCCGTTGTGTTTATACCCTCATGGCGCAGAGGAATTGCAAACGCGTGTAGCCAGCGCGTTGCAGGTGATTAACCCCAGCCTGACCGCTGCCGATCAGCAATTAAAAGCTGCTGTGAATGCTGTGGCTATGAGCGATGCCGAGGTGCAGCATGCACTCGAAGGCGTGGCGGATTGCCAAGCAAAGCTTGCGACTTTGAATGAGCAATGCCAAGACTTGGAGCGGGAGATTGTTCGGTTCCGCACTAACCCAATCTTGGCAAGCGACTCCATTTCCTTGGCTAAAGTGTCGCTCAGGGGACAATTGGATGGGATCTCGACGAGTCGTAAAAGCCTGACAGAGCTGCGCGCCAGTCTTGAGCCGCTGATAGCTCAGGACGCTTTCGACTTGGATCTTCATGGCTATGAAATGGCGGTTGGTGCACTCGATGACGCGCGTGCTCAGTACAGTAATGCGCTGACGCGACGTGATCAAGCCGTCGCTGCATTGTCTGCAGTTACTACGGGAACCTCCGACGGACGAACGATCGAAGAGCTGACGTTACACATGAGCCAACTCGACGATCGAATTCGCGATCTCAATGGGAAAGTGAATACTGTCCAGTCGATGTTGGATGCAGAGCAAAGCAAGCTACTGGAATTAAGCAGTGCTGTGAGAACTACCGAAGAGGCAATCAGGCATGCACAATCACAGCTCGCTTCGCTGCGCGCCAGCTGGAAAGGGCTTGGCTTGATAGGGGATCCTTTGGCAGAAGTTGCTCAAGCGCAAACCGACACGTTGCATTCGATGTTGGTTAGCCTTGAGGGCAATCTCGAAATGCTTGAAAAACTAGGGGTTGAGATCTCGGCTTGGGCCAAGCTGAATGAAACGCAGATGGTGCAACGGCTCATCGACGCAAAGCGCTTGGACCGCACGGAAGAGAGTTTCTTTGCACATCTCAACGATAGAATCACAGTGGCGACCGGGCAACTGGCCGATCTGACAAAGCTGTCTGATGCCATAGATGCCCTGGATGGGTTCTTGAAGAAGGAAATCGGAAACGTTCAAAAGCACGTCAGCAAAGTTGTCCCCCGCTGGCAGGCTCTGCTCAAACGGGTTGTGCGCGAGACGAGATTCCATGAGGCAAGCCTTAAGTTTTTCACTTCCTACAATAAGGAACGTGCGGAGGTCTCGGTGCCGCTGGGCAAGAAATCCGCCCCGGTACCGGACGTTGCGAGTGAGGCTCAGCTCACCGACCTGCAGCTAACTTTCCTGCTTTCAATGGCTATGAGTCATCAATGGTCACCGTGGAAAGCCCTGCTGCTCGATGACCCGACCCAACATCATGACCTAGTACACGCGTCCGCCGTTTTCGACGTACTACGTGATTATATTGTCGATCACGGTTTCCAAGTCATCATTGCAACCCATGATGCGCTGCAGGCTCGCTACTTCCTGCGCAAACTCCAGAACGATGGGATCGAGGCAAAGATCTGGACACTCGTGCCAACGTCACAAGGCGTTACAGCAAAAGATGGACCGTGAAAACAATATATATGAGATAGGGCCACCAACTAGTTACAAAGGGAAAGTACGAGTAAAGTGAATCGTCACTGCTACAGTTGGAGCTTTAATGGCAGTTTTCTTTATGAAAACTGCCATTTGTTATTATTGAAACTGAAGTATTGCATACGTGTCGCGTTGAATGTTGGCAGAGCATTTCTCTGCCAGAAATCAGAGTTGCTTTTGGATATAGTGGTCCTATCAGTCAATACCTGCGTCGCGCATTCTTGTCTCCAGCTCTTCTAAAAATGGTGACCGCCCATGTCGCATTGGACCATAACGTCCCTCCACGAAGCCTGAATACAGCATGTGCACTTCATCTCGAGCCCTAGTAAGCCCGACATAGAAAAGACGCCGGCTTTCGCGAAGTCTTTCAGGACTCTCGTTGAGCCAGGGAAAACTTCCAAGATCTAGTCCGACCATTATTACTACGTCGTACTCGCACCCCTTTGCTGAGTGTAAGGTCTGGAGTTTAAGATGGTTTGGGGAGCCGTCTTGGCCGCCAAGAGAGTCAATGTCTAGTGCAGCCAACGCCCCCCCTTCTGCAAGGGCAACTGACATGCGGTTTAACTGTTCTTGTTGGTCAGCGAGAGATGTTTCGGTGGCCAAAAGTTGATCGATTATGCCGGAGCGCAGCTCGCCGACAAAGTCTCTAGCGGGGCGTCCGTTAGCACGTAATGACCAAAGCAATGAGGTGAGTGTTTGTGCTTCTAGCCTAGCTTGAGCATCGTCTAAACGAGTCCGTCGAATTGTTAACCAGCGATCGATTAGCCCACGCAACTGTGGTTGCCCGACACGCCATCCGCCGGCACACCAGGCTGCACAGTCCTCAACCCAACTTGTCAGTGCGACCTTGCGATAGGGGGCAGCAGTATCAACTCGGATGTATCCGTAACCACCAGCTCTGACCGCTTCGGCCACAATATTGCCGATGCGGTAATCTTTGTAGAGGATAGCAATATCGCCAAGATTCCGCCCCGGCTTTGCCGCTAAAGCTGCCGGAATGATCCGTGTGACAGCATGTGAGGCTTGGCTTGCAAGCCCATCAGGACAGTGTACAAACTCGACTGTTGCCTGCCGTTCGAGATTATTAGCTTGATACCCTCGCACTTCACCAAGTGCCATCTCCGAGGCATTGACGATACGAGTACCGGAGCGGTAGTTGACTTGAAGCTTCACAAGCTCGACATCTTCACGTTCGGCTAACTCCGCAAGTAGTGTTCCATCCGCCCCTGTGAAGCCATAGATTGATTGATCCCTGTCCCCGACTGCAAATAGTCTGACGCCACCGACAAACGCGAGACGTTTGACTATGTGATGTAGCGCTACGCCGAGGTCCTGATATTCATCTACTGCTAAAATGGGAAACTTTGCCTGTACCAGTGGCAAAACCCAGTCATTCTCGGTGATAAGGCGCTGACCAAATATCACCATGTCGTCATAGTCGATGACCCCCTCGCGACGAAGCGCCGCCTCGTAACCTTCAGCCCATGCTGCAAGCTCTTCTTCATTTCTCCATGCTGCGCTCGCGCGATCCAACACTGAGCGGCGATGGCGCCCGAGATCGACAGCCTTGTAAGGGTGTTTAGCGCCAAAGAGCTCGTTTCCCACATTTAGCAGCAACTGATTACTGCGGGATTGGGTCGCCACTGAGAGTGGAAATTCAATTGGCAGGTCAGCTAGTTGTCCGTAGGGCATGAGAAGATGGCGCAGGCAAAAGCTATGCACCGTGCCGACGAACAGATTTGGCGCTTCACGAAGGCCCAGCAATTCGAGTCGCCTCGTTAGTTCTCGTGCACACTCCTGGCTGTAAGTGATGCATGCTGCGCCGCGAGGTGCGATAACATCTTCCGCTAGGATTCGTGCTAACTTCAGAACGAGAGTCTTGGTTTTGCCGCTGCCAGGCCCTGCGAGTACAACGCAATGTCCCTGTGAGTTATAGGCAGCTAACTGGCCTGGATTTCGCGCTAGGGCTTCAGCTTGGGTTAAGTAGGCCGAACTAGAGCTACGCAATGGCATCGCGGATGTACTCCAGTGCGGAACGGATGTAACCAGGACAGTTTTCGTCGGAGACTGAAGGTGCTAGTGCTTGAGCGAACCGGCCTTTGCCGACTCGTTCAATTATTGTGATGAGCCTGTCTTCGTCCAGTTGGTTGGGGTCATCGACCCATTCCTGAACTCTGGCTCGGAGCTCGGCGCCGAGTCTCAGTTCCTGTTCGATCACTTCCTGCATAGCCTCAGCTAACCCACCGGTAAACAACTCGGGCTCTAAGGTATTGGCGTTGACAAAGTAGCCAAACTCCTCTCCTCGCTCGATCACCTCATCAGTATTCATTTCATCATGATTGACCTCAGTTTCGACCAGGTTAAGTACGTTAATCAGTCGCCGACGAGCCCGAGGTGCCCTCCTACCATTAGGATCAAGATCCGTCAGAATTACATGTGGGATGTTAAGGCCTTGCGGGCCCAGTAGCTTTACGTAGGGTGTAAAGTTTGTACCTCCAACTGAGCACACGGTGATCCCCAGCATATCGAGCGGTATATTGAGGGCGTCAGCGAACGCAGGTACAAGGAACTGCTCGGCATCTCCTTCGACTAAGATCACTCCGCGGGCAAAGAAAATTTCTCCGCGAGTGACATCGATGTAGCGCTGCAGGTCTGCTTCATCTCTATCTGTGAAAGGTGCGCTAGCCGTCGATACCGCGACGCTTTTGCCTTCTACTGCATTATGACGCAGTAGCACGATGGACCGGAGCGGTGCCACGCTGGCGATATGAGGAGAGTGTGTTGTCAGAATAGTTGTTAGTGGTGGCTCATTTGCGTCGTTTTTTTCCCCGGAGCCGAGGAAATACCGGTAGACCAAGCGTTGTACGTGTGGATGTAGGTGTGCTTCGGGCTCTTCGACCACAAAAAAAGTATGGTCACGATCACCGTCAGAAACCAATCGGTCGAGCTCCAGACTTTTAAGTGCCAAGAAGATAAGGTTTGCTGTCCCCAAACTGGCATCGTTGACACCACGGACACCATTGTCAATTAACAAACGCAAGCTACGTAATAGTGCATCAACTCTAGTGGGTGCCAACCCGAGCGATAACGGGACGGCATGTTGTGCACCTGTGATGTCGAGTAATCTCCTACTGAGCCTTTCTGCCGTGGCTACAACCTCCTCGTGGCTGACCAACTCTCTCTGGGCTTCATCAACCTGTATCTGTATTTCTTCACGTGTATCTTCGTCCAAGGAGGAGGCAAGATCTTCTATTAACGGTCGTAATGGGGAATTGCGCCAACTAGCTAGATCCTTCTCGGCATCTCGGAGTGCAGCTTGAACATCAAGAGGTAACATGCGTCGAAGTGAGCCGCCGATTAACCTTTCGGGGTCATCTCCACCAAAGATTATATACTCGTAATCTCTCAGCGATTCGGGCACACGTCCTAGTCCTGGCTTTGGCCGGAAACGATAGGTGAGTCGTGCAACCATAGGTGGGCCAGGATCTGTGACACAATCGTTGAGGTGTGCCATCAGACGGGGATCATCGGTGAAGTCCGTCAAATCGACAGACACTTCAACTGTATGCCCAAGCTTTTCGTCATCCAAGCCATCCCAGAAATGTTCAAAGCCCAATTGCCGATCACGTTCAGAGAGTCCCGGATCAAGAATCAGTTGCAGGCCACGTATGAAGTTGGTCTTACCAACCTTGTTTTCCCCGACGATGACAATGCTGTGCCCTGTCTCAATGTCCACGTCTGAAAAATTTGCAAAATTCTTGAACCGGATTCTTGAAATTCTCACATATTACCCCTTTGGAGAGTATGTCAATGTCTAAACAGTAGTGTTCCAGCTGGGCACTAATGGTGTCAATTAGCATCGGGGAAGTAGAGGAGCTTAATGTCATCAAACATTGCAGGCTAGGCTATGTACTCAAAGTGTTCATATTTCAGATGATGCAATTGCAAGCCATTAAATTGACCTCAAAAGAATCCCACTCATAGGTTTTTGAAGTGGCTGAATGCTGTGTTTTTGTAAGGATGGGGCTCTATCAAGTGGGCAAACCCTCAACCACTTTAGGAATACAACTAGCGACGCCTGCAACGTTTGGCTATAAATTCCTAATTTGATTGAGGGTCAGTATGCACCAGGAGCAGGACGACGAGATTGAGCATACCCACCTAGTTGTTCACGGATTGAAGGCAACCCATTTGGAGTCGGTAGCTCAGGCTGACGTGAGAATGTAATTAAATTGGCTGGTGGTGTGGAGGCAACCAGTGCGGACGGGGTGACGTCGTACAATGGAATATGGTTACTGGTGACTAGCAAATTTACTAGCTGTATTGGTCAGCAACAATTCTGATGATCCCCCCCCATTGTGCCAATGTATCACCCCGTTCGTTTTCATAGCGCAGGTAGAGGGCACAACCGTCCAACGGCTGACCTCGGTCATGCACTGCTTCAATCTGACCATTGTGCTCAATGGTAAGCCTCCAGCTCGATGGCGATCACGGCGTTAATAATCTTCGCTCTCCTTGTCGGGGATAGGATCACTCTCCACGCGATAGCCACGATTGATGCAGGTACGCTGCAGGTCAGCCAGAAAGCTTGCCAGTATGCGAGGTTGCTCGGTGAGCGGCACGGGCCCAGCTTGGCAACGCCAGAAACAGCGACGTTTGGGGTCGATACAGATTTCATCTCTCGGCTGGCTCATTGTGTGCCAGTCCTCGGCATTGCTGAGGGAGAGTAGTTGCCACTGAACCCCAGACCAACGCACTTGTAAGGTGACGGTACTGGCTTGTGGACTTCCTGGGGTCAGGTGCAGCAGCCAACGCTGACCACTGCGAGTGGGGGTTAGCTTGGCGCTGGTGGCGACTCGTCCCAACCACTGGCGTGAGTAGTGGGAGAGCGCTAATTCATGGATCATCGTGACCTCCTAATCCCCTGTGACCGTGACGCTGAAACACTCCAACCGGCAATAGGCAATGAAGTTGCTCTGCCAGATATCGAACAACTCTCGCGCTTCGGCCAGCCGCAGCGGTCCCCAGCCCAACATGGTGTGTTCCCCATCGAGGAAGTTGAAATCGAGCTCCTTGCAGAGCTCAGCATATTGGCCTTGCCCCTGGTAGCTGAAGTCGGTGACGTAATCGAACAGCCAGCCATCGAGCCCACGGATCAGGCGGATCTCGACTGGGTGCACGCCGCCTTGCTCGGCGCTGTAGCCGGGATTGCGAAAGTTGAAAGTCAGTTGGGTTAAGCGCTCAAGATTGAGCTCGGTTTTAGCGACTTCCTGGTCGAGCAGAACCAGCAATGCTTGGTCAACTGGCAGGGCAAAGCCGTCCCGGAAAAAGGGAATGGTCATGGTGTTTCCTCATTGAGTTCCAGCAGGAGAGCCCCCCTGCGTTTTGCTTTGAAGTGATGGGTTAGTCGTTTAACCAATCCCACAGTTTGCTTATGCCATAGGCTGCGACGGCGCCCACGGCAAGAGGAGCTAACAACGGGGCTGTGGCAACACCGGTCACCGATACTACCGTTGCAGCAGCGCCACTACCTCCAGCTGCTGTGGCTAGGGTGCTGGCAGCAAGTCCTGCCGTTGCACTGGTGGCCGCCTTGCTTAACGTGTGACGAGCGACTTCGGCAGCCACCACCGTTGCTACAGCGGTCTGCAGCAGCTTGGGGGGATGCTGAATCCCTTCAATACACCAAGTGACAAACAGCTCACTGTTGGCAAACGGCTGACCCTGCTCTCCTTCACTGAGTCGGGCGTAAGCCCGTGTCAGGCTTTCCTCTCGACTGAACAGGCGTTGAGCATGGGGTTTGACCTCAATAGAGCAGTGCTGACTGAATTGAACCAACGAGGTCAGCGCCAGTTGGCCTGAATGCTTTCCTGGAGCGGGTGGTAGACACTGAATGACCTGGTCATGGCCAACAAAGAGGCCATGATGATGGCCTTCAGGCTGTGGTGTTACTAAGTGATCGCCGATAATGAAATGTCGTGACATGGGGTGATGATCCTCATCAAGGGTTGGAAATGAAAAAGGGCGTCACCGTGATGGTGACGCCCTTTGGCTTTGTTTTTCTTAAGTGGGCTACTTGCCGCCTAAGGTGATCTTCAGTGGTTGATGAAACTCAGGGGTGAAGGTGGATACTGGTAGGCGAGTGACTCGGTTGTGAGCGAGCACCTCGGTTGCCTGAATAATGGCGATGGACTTGGCCTGCTCTACCTGGGCGCAATCCACTTCTGTAAAGCCACTACCATAGCGGGTAGCGTCGCTCCCGCCGAATGGCTCAACCTCCAGCGTTGACTCGGCCAGCGATTTGCCCTTTTTGTCATTAAACTGCAGCGTGATATACAACCGCCCAAACTCATCGGCTCCCCCACTATCAAGGGAGAAGTGGTACGCACAGACGCCTTGATTGGCGTAGACGGTGTCGGTGTGTTGGATCGCGAGGTATCGCTGTTCTTCTGCATGACTGGTATTTGCCCACAGCAATCCACAAGTTATCAAGGCAGCTATAGAGCATTTAGTTTTAACGATGTTCATGGTTCACCCGTTGTAATAGTCGCAAGTAGAGGCCAACTTCGTGGGCTTGACCGTCCATGTGGCTTTTTGATCCTGCTCACTGTAGATGTTCAGGGTTGAGGCGGAGAGGATCGCGTTGACGAGCTCAGTCCATTCGGCCTGGCTTTTGGCTTTACCAGACAGGCGTTGACCATCGACCTCGATCTCCTCAACGCTGCTTGAGGCATCGTAGGCTCTGGTGTATCTGAGTTCAGAGTGCAGGGGCCAAGTTGCCCCCGGCATCTGATAGGCGCATTTGATTTCCAGTACGTATCGTGAGTAACCCTGGCCCTGTGTCAGGGTATAGCGAGGGCCATAACGCCCCTCTTCGGCCACCCACTGTGCAGGGGGGCCTTTCGGTGTATCCAGCATCTGAGGCTTCTTGGCATTCTCCTCTGCCTTGCTCCAAGACGCCCCTTTACCCGCCTTGCGTATTTCTCCCCACATCCAGGCATCTAACGGATAACGCTTGATAAGCCGATCACCGAGCATGACATCGACGTTGTTCAGTCGATTGTAGGTATTGACCTCGATACTGGCCGAGGCGCTGCAGGTGCCGGTATCTAGTTTCTTAAAGCTGCGACTGGCGTGTTCGGCAACCAGCAGGTCACCGATGGCACAGCCTGTTTGGGAGCGGTTGTTGACTAAGGCAAGGTAGTAGCTGTTTTTGTAGAGCAGCTCACAGGTACTTTTGTTATTGCACGTTTGAGCCAAGCTGGTGCCGGTACTGTCTTGATAGGACCAGATGTCCTTGATGTTGCTGGCCATGACACTCGGTGCGGTGACTGCCAGGGTGAACAATGGAACGAGCTGTTTCATGAGAACTCCTATTGGTAGTAAGTCGTAGAGAAGGGGATAACCCTAGTCCGATTAAATAGGCAGACAATGCCCAATAACAACCTTTTAGGTTGATCCTCACCTTTTGCGGTTCTTCATGTCAACGAGTCCACCCCCAACCATAGGGGTTGATTGGAGGACTTATGACAGATATCAACTTTGAGCAGTTAGCCAAGAACGTGGGCAAGGCCATTGGGCGTCAACGTAACCAGGCCGGGTTTACCCAAGAGCAGGTGGCTGAACACCTCAATATCGGGATGGAAGCCGTCTCTCGAATGGAGCGGGGGATTGTGGTGCCGACCGTGGTGCGGCTGGCGGAGCTCGCTCAACTGTTCGGCTGTGAGCTGGCGGATTTCCTGCGCGAGACCAGTAACCGCCCGACCGAGCAGGGCATTGTGCTGAGCCAGCAACTGGCCCGGCTCGATGATGCTGACCGAACTCTGTTGCTGGAAACAGTAGAACGGTTGGTGGAGCGGTTGGCGCGTCCCGGCTGATCATCCACCATTCACTGGGGAGGGGATGGGTTCTCTTTCCCCAATTTGTTGGTGAGTGGACTCCTTCTTGGTTGTGGTCTCTGTGGCGTTCTGGTTGCTTGGCTTTGTGGTGGGTTAAGCGATGCAGTCGCCACTGTCCCTGTGTTTCCATTCGCCGTCTCGTCGCTGCAGGCTTCGGGATAAAACTCCTCCAGCAGCATCGGCACCTCTTCATCGATATCTTCAAACTGGCCGTTACGCAGCAATTCACGCGCGGCCTGCTCCATCTGGTCGATGGCGAGACCCGCCTCCTGGTCACGCTGTGCCGCCTCTTGTGCTTGCCTGACTGCCTCAGTCAGGTTGGTTTCTTCCCGCAAGGTCAAATCCACGTAGTAGACCGGTGTGCGGTACGACTGGGTGGTGCTCTTGGCTCGCAACCGCAGGGTGAGCGGCAGATAACGGGTATGGCCACCGCTCACAGCCTCCAGATACTTGAGCCGTGCCGCCAGGGTGCGTACCGAGTTGTAGCCGGTGGTGCGGAAGATAAAGCTGCCCAGCTCATCCCCTTGCCCCTCCACAAACAGATTCAGTCGCCCGTACAGCTTGCAGCCCTGTTGGCCAGCAAAGGCGCAGCGCTCTGGCCCAGGGCAGCTGACCTCCTCCATGCCTTGTGCCCCCACGCGTCTTGCCACCTCCCCATTCCCGACACACAGCGGCCTGCCGGTTTGCCGGTCAAAGGCACTGTATTCCGCCCGCAGATTCAAGTCGCTGTCGTTGAACAGCACCCTCACTGGAATGGCGCGGATCTTGGTTTGCTCCTGCCCCTGGCCACTTTTCTGCGATGAGTAGTGTTGATGCAGGGGATGGAGCAACCATCCCCCCTTTTGCTGTATCTGGGTGGTGAGGGTGAAACTGTCGTCCTTCTCCGGTACCCATTTATCCTGTTTTTGCACCAGCTTGCCGATGCAGATCCGCCCGATCACGGGCGGGGTGATCGCCAGTCCTTTGATCATGGTGTTTGCCTCAAGGGTTGAATGGTGAAACGGCGCACGCCGGGCACCGGTTTGACGTAACGGGTGAGCAGGGCGGGATGATCTTGCCCGAGCTTTTCGAGATCCGGTGCCAGCCGGTCTTTGCTGCGCTTCCAGGTGATCTTGCCATCGGCAAACAGCCCGGCTGTCGCTTCACCCAAGGTGGCTTGCAGCCGCTGCTTGAGCTGCGACTCTTGCAGCTCGACGACTTCCTTTTGCTGACGCAAGCGCAGCAGTTCGCCAAACAGCTGGTTGAACTCGGGAGAATCGGAGAGATCCACCGTCTGGCCATCGTCACGCGGAAACAGCCAGCTCAGAGCATTGGCAGCATCACTGGAGCCGTCAGGCTCGGGCTGCTGGTCTTGTTGCACCATTTGCCAGAACTGCGCTTCCCGCTCGGTGAGATCCTGGATCTTCTCTTCGTCACGCTCGATGCGGTAAATCCGAAAATCCTGGCCGCCGATCAGCACTGCCACTTCAGCCCAGGCATGGCCGGTAACAGCCAGCTGATGGAGTACCTGGCACTGGTAGGCGACAGGCACACCTTCCTCCCACTGGGGGGCGCTGTGATAGCTGGCGGTCTTGATCTCCAGAATGCCCGGCCCATCGGGATGGCCGATTACCTCCCGATCGAGGTTGGCGAGCATGAAGGGTTGCTCGGGGTGTTGCAGTACCGCATTCACCCGGCGCACCTTGTAGCCTGTGCGTTTGGCATAGACCTGTGCCAACACGGGCTCCAGCTCGATGCCCCACAGCACCGCTGCCTTGTGGGAGATATCCTCCGGCTCCTTGCGACCGGTCTTCTCCAGCCACAGGCTGAGCGGGCATTTGTAGGGGGATAGCCCCACTGCCACGGCGGCATCGGAGGAGCCAATGCCGAGTTTACGGATAGCGAGCCACTGCTCGCGGGTTAACTGGGTAGTAGAGGCCAGCCGCAGGGCTTGGCCATACTTGGCTTTTGCTTTCATGACGAGTCCTTGTTGACGGCATAAATGGCGACGCCCGGATTGGCTTGTGCCAGTCCGGGTGAGGTCGTTATGCGGTTTGAATGGGGAAGAGGAATTACTGCAGCAGAGTGAGTGCCTGATTCAGGGCTTGGGATTTGAGTTGGGCACCCTGACCGAACCAGGCGGAATCGAGCCGGTGGTCCTGACTACGAGCGCGGCGGTGGTGATCAACGTATTCGGTGACCGCATTAACCAACCCCCAGGCGGTATTACGGGAGCTGGCAAGCTCTGAGCCCATACCCGCGCCCTGATAGAGCTCATGCAGCCGTTGTACCGGCTTGGTGAGAACGATGCTCTCCTCATCCAGCGGTTGCGCCAACAGGTCGCTGAAAAAGCGCAGCGCCTCTTCGGGGGCGACGGGCCGTTGTGCCAGCGCCTTGGTCTGGACTTTGAACTCATCCCAATGGGAGAGCCCCAGTCCGAGCGACTCTTTGACGGTCGCCGCATCGAACTGAGTGGAGTGGGGCACCTTGATGGCTCCGGTAGCGCCGCGCAGTGCCATCTGCAGGGTGTTGTTGCAGACCACTCGCAGCGAGGTGAACTGCGCCATGGTGCAGAGCGTGCCATCGCAGCTGGTCGCCAGCAGCAGATAGGATTTAACCAAGTCACCGCCTGATAACTTGAGGTCATGACCGGTCTTGGCCAGTGCCCACAGCTTGCGGCCGCCTTTAAGCGAGCCAGCGGTCTCTAGCTCAAAACCACCGGCTTCCACTAGGTCTTGGTAGAAGTGCAGCACCTCGTGAGGCTGTACCACGTTGTAGCGGTTTGAGACCACCGACAGGGGGGCGAGAGTATCGGAGCGATAAAGTACCTTGCTGTCGCTGTAGGGGCGGATATGTAGCGCATCGGAGGCGACGTTAAACATCACGTCGCTCTGCTCGATGGTCCAATCCATTCCGGCTGCCTGTAGCCAGATATCGAGAGATTGTTGCGGGGGTAAAACATTGCCAAGGCCATGCCAGGGCGTTTGACCGGTGTAGGCCATCGTATCGATCAGGTGAGCCATGAGAAATCTCCAATGAAAAAGGGACTGCACAGAGCAGTCCCTTGGGTAGGTTCATGGAGATAACATATACCTGCAAATGAATGTAATGAGACGCATTCATTGTTTGAGGAAAGGTAAGTGCATTCGGGACATGGCTGGATCAGAAAATGAAGTGCAGGAGGGTAATGAAGAATAAAAGCGGGGTATATGGAGGGGTATTTATCGAAAAATCACAAAGGGCTAGCTTAACATAGAAGCTAACCCTTTGTTTTATATGGTGCCGATAAGGGGAATCGAACTCCTGACCTTCGCATTACGAATGCGCTGCTCTACCAACTGAGCTACACCGGCGTGCAGCTAGATTCCCGAAAACTGAGCCATGAGTCAATGCGCCTTGGCAAATTTCATGAGGCCGCTCATGGAGTTAGGCTATCTAGAAATCTGCAAACTCCGGGATATGGGCCCGGCCGCGGCTCTCGAGGAAATCGAGCAGGGCACGGGGGGTGCGGGCCAGGATCCGTTCCTCGGGGAAACCGGTCTCTGCCACCAGTCGCTGGCAGTGCTCGAAGTCTCCCAGGCTGAAGGCGACGTGGGAGTCGGAGCCGAAGGTGAGGTAGGCACCCAGATCGCGGGCGGCCTCGACGATGGCACGGCAGTTGCCTTCACTGCCGGGGCGGGAGTGGGTGAAGGAGGAGTTGTTGAGTTCGAGCGCCACTCGGTACTCGGCAGCGGCCCTGACCACAGCCGGGATATCGATGGGGAAGGCGGGATTGCCGGGGTGGCTTATCATGTCGACCCGACCGCTCTTGATGGCATTGATCATGGCCTGGGTGTGCGTCGCCTGATCGCAGGGGGGAAACACCGGCTCGTGGAAGCCCGCCATGATCATGTCGAGGCGGGACTCATAGCGTTCGGGGAAGTCTATCTCGCCAGCGATGTTCTTGATGTTGGCCTCGATGCCGCGCAGTATGCCGACCCCATCCACGACCCTCGGCAGCACGTGCAGATTGACGAAGTGCCAGACATGGGGCGCATCGGCCATCTCCGGGCCGTGATCCGTGGTGGCGAACAGCTTGATGCCCCGGGCTTTGGCGATGGGCAGATAGTCGTGAATGGTGCTGTAGGCGTGGGTGCTGGCGACGGTGTGCGTGTGGGTATCGACCGTATACTTCATCTTCTCTCCCCTCTGGCATGAGGCGCCAGCATAGCAAAAATGGCGGGTAGAGGCCACGCAGTGGCTTGCCATACTCTGTCACAAATTACGGCAAGACTGACAAAGTCTGGCCACTTTTGGCAGGGAAAATGGCCCCATCGATGCAAGCCTGAACACCCATCGATGGGTCGACACTGGATGGTCCGACCCGTTTCCCCACCGTCGCCCCCTGCGACGGTTTTTTTTCGCCCAGATCCTTGGACATGCTCATTATCCCGGATAAAAAAATGCCCAACTAACATGGCGTTAGTTGGGCGAGACTTAATGTTTAATTGCAGTGGCATAGATATAGAGTTCCGTTTCCCGACGAAGTTCCCACCTTGTTCCTCTTTTTTGATTAAAAACATTTCCTCAACACCCGTTCACATTCTCTTGACATGGTTGGACGTGAAACGTACTTTTTAAACATTCGTTTAAGTGAGGTGTCCAGTGAGTAAAATCGATACCAAGAACCGTATTCTCGATGCCGCCGAGGTGCTGTTTGCCGAGCGGGGGTTTGCCGATACCTCTTTGCGTCTGATCACCAGCGAGGCCGATGTGAACCTGGCCTCGGTCAACTACCACTTCGGCTCCAAGAAGGAGCTGATCCAGGCGGTGCTTGACCGCTATCTGAGCCTCTTCATGCCGGAACTGGATGCGCGTCTGCACACCCTGATGGCGCAGGAACAGCTGACGCTCTTGCAGGTGTTCGAGAGCTTCGTCGAACCCTTGATGAAGCTGGTGGCCGTGCGCACCAACGGGCCTGCCATCTTCATGCAACTGCTGGGACGCGGCTACATCGACAGCCAGGGTCACCTGCGCCGCTTCATCACCACCCACTATGGCGCCACC
This sequence comes from Aeromonas intestinalis, assembly GCF_054052485.1. NCBI lineage: Bacteria > Pseudomonadati > Pseudomonadota > Gammaproteobacteria > Aeromonadales > Aeromonadaceae > Aeromonas > Aeromonas intestinalis. Next base: position 131,140 of record NZ_JBSTYK010000001.1, on the reverse strand, counting down.
CTGCACGGGATCACCCAGGCCATCTCCAAGGCCAACCCGGCCTTGTCGCCCGCGGATCTGTTCTGGCGCCTGCACTTCACCCTGGGCACAGTCGTGTTCACCATGGCGTCCGCCGATGCCCTGCGTGATATCGCCCAGGCCGATTTTGGTCAGCAGCTCGATGTAGAAGGGCTGGTGCGCAACGTTATTCCTTATCTGGCGTCCGGTGTCGGTGCGCCCGTGGAGTCGACCAGGCTCTCCCTGGCCGTGTAGTGCCCAACAATAATCAACGGAAACAGTGAAATAAAAGGAACTTTCGTATGATCACATTGCTTGTCCTGCTGGTGCTGGCGATAGCCGTGGTACTCGGGATCCCAGCCATCCGTAAAAAGGTGGTGACCCGTCCGGTGTTCGGTATCTTCAAGAAAATCCTGCCGCCCTTGTCGGCCACCGAGCGTGAGGCCATGGAGGCTGGCTCCGTCTGGTGGGATGGCGAGCTGTTTCGCGGCAACCCCGACTGGAAGAAGTTGCACGGCTATGGCAAGGCGACCCTGAGCGCCGAGGAGCAGGCCTTCATCGACAATCAGGTCGAGACCCTGCTCGCCATGGTGGATGACTTCAAGATCGTCAACGAGACCAAGGATCTGCCGGAACCGGTGTGGGATTACCTGAAGAAGGAAGGCTTCTTCGCCCTGATCATTCCGAAATCCTATGGCGGGCGCGAGTTTTCGGCCATCGCCAACTCCACCATCGTCACCCGCATCGCCACCAAGAGCCTGAGCGTGGCGGTCACCGTCATGGTGCCGAACTCCCTCGGCCCCGGCGAATTGCTGATGCACTATGGTACCCAGGCCCAGAAGGACTTCTGGCTGCCGGGACTGGCCAATGGCAAGGAAGTGCCCTGTTTCGCCCTGACCGGCCCGGAAGCGGGTTCCGATGCCGGCGCCATCCCGGACAAGGGGATCGTCTGCAAGGGCATGTACAAGGGTGAGGAAGTGCTCGGGCTTCGCCTGAACTGGAACAAGCGCTATATCACCCTGGCCCCGCGTGCCACCGTGCTGGGCCTGGCGTTCAAGATGTATGACCCGGACAAGCTGCTGGGAGACAAGGAAGAGATCGGCATCACCTGTGCCCTGATCCCGACCAACCACCCCGGCGTGCGGGTCGGCGATCGCCACTACCCCATGGGGCTGGCGTTCCTGAACGGCCCTACCTTCGGCAAGGATGTGTTCATTCCGCTCGACTGGATCATCGGTGGCCCGGAATACGCGGGTCGCGGCTGGCGCATGCTGGTTGAATGCCTCTCCGCCGGTCGTGGCATCTCGTTGCCGGCCCTCGGCACTGCCTGTGGTCACATGGCGAGTCGCACCGTGGGTGCCTACTCCTATGTGCGCAAGCAGTTCGGCATGTCCATCGGCAAGTTTGAAGGGGTGCAGGAGGCTCTGGCTCGCATCGGCGGTCTGACCTATCAGCTGGAAGGGGCGCGTCGTATGACCGCAGGTTCCCTGGATCTGGGGCAGGCACCGGCCATCGTCACCGCGATTTCCAAGTACCACATGACCGAGATGGCCCGCCAGATCATGGATGACTCCATGGACATCCACGCCGGTCGCGCCATCCAGCTCGGTCCGAAGAACTACACCGGCTACGCCTACATGGGCATTCCGGTGGCCATCACGGTGGAAGGGGCCAACATCCTGACCCGCAACCTGATGATCTTCGGCCAGGGTGCCACCCGTTGTCACCCCTATGTGTTCGCCGAGCTGGAAGCGGCCGCCGACACCGACGTGGAGCGTGGCCTCGAGAAGTTCGACGCCCTGCTGATGAAGCACATCGCGTTTGGCACCGGCAACTTCTTCGGCGCCCTGTTCCAGGGGTTGACCCTGGGCCAGTTCAACGGTTCCCCGGTGGGTGGCGAGACCGCACGCTACTACAAGCAGCTGTCCCGCATGAGCAAGGGGCTGGCGCTGTGCGCCGATGTTTCCATGCTGATGCTGGGTGGGGATCTCAAGCGCAAGGAGATGATCTCCGCTCGCCTGGGTGACGTGCTGAGTCATCTCTATCTGGCTTCTGCCACCCTCAAGCACTACGAGGATCAGGGCCGCATGGTCTCGGATCTGCCCTTCGTGCAGTACGCGGTGGAGCGTAACCTCTACCTCATCGGCAAGGCGTTCGAGGGCTTCTTCCAGAACTTCCCGAACAAGGTCGCAGGGGCCGTGCTCAAGCGGGTAGTGTTCCCGTTCGGCGTCGGTTACAAGATGCCGGCGGACGATCGCTGCCACGCCATCTGCCTGGCCATGATGAAGCCGGGTGAGTTCCGCGACCGCCTGACTGCCCTGTGTTATGTGGGCAAGGATGAGGCGGATCCGGTCGGCCAGATGGAGCGCGCCTTCCAGGCCATGGTCGCGGTTCAGCCCATCGAGAAGAAGCTGGTGCAGGCCCAGAAAGAGGGCAAACTGCCACGCAAGATGGCCCTGCCTGAGCTGGTCGCCGCGGCGCTGTCCCAGTCCATCCTGAGCCAGGATGAGGCGGACAAGCTGCTGGCCGCCGATGCCCTGCGCTATGAGGCTATCCAGGTGGACAACTTCGCGCCCGGTGAGCTGGAGGGATTGTCTCAACCGGCCCCGGCGGTGCATGCCGCCTGAGTCTGATGCTAGAGTGACAAACCGGCCCATGTGGCCGGTTTTTTTGTTGTTTAACCAGGCATTTACAATGCCGATTAATTCCAGTTTAATGCAATGGCCCTCACCCTTGGGCAGGAAGCCAGGCCAGTGGAATGGCCGATAACAACAACTCAGGAAGAGTGAATGAATCTCGCCAAAACGGCGATCGAACGCCCCATCTGGGTGGCGGTTTCGGTCGTGCTTATTTTTCTGCTGGGCCTGCTCAGCATTCGGGGACTGCCGATCCAGCTGTTCCCCGACATCGATCGTCCCCACCTCAACATCTCGGTGAGCTGGCGCTCCGCCTCGCCCCAGGAGATGGAGTCTGAGGTCACCGACCCCATCGAGCAGGAGATGCAGGGGGTGCAGGGGCTGAAAAGCATCGGCAGCAACAGCTACCCCGGGTTCACCGAGATCAACCTGGCATTTGCGCTCGGTACCGACATGCAGCGGGCCCAGCTCGATGTGATCTCGCGGCTGAACCGGGTCTCCGGTCTGCCGGACAGGATCGACGGCCCCTACGTCAACAACTACAACAGCAACGATACCCTCACCTTCTTCTTCATCCAGCAGTTGCCCGGCGCCAAGGGGTTGATCGACGATCATCAGACGCTGATCGAGGCGCGGATCAAACCGGAGCTGGAGCGGATCCCCGGAGTGTCCACCGTGGAGGTGGAGGGGATCAACGAGCGCCAGATCCAGGTGCGGTTCGACCCCTATCGAGCCGCGGAGCTCGGGGTGGAGATCCCGGTGCTCGCCAGCCGGGCCAGCACGGATTGGGACGTCTCTGCCGGCACCCTCGATATCGGTCGCTGGGAGTACAAATTGCGCTTCGCCGGTCGCTACGATGTGGAGACCCTGGGGGACAAGGTGGTGGACTGGCGCGATGGCCTGCCCATCTACCTGCGGGACGTGGCCGAGGTACGGCTGGCCCGGGAGGATAACCCGGTGCTGCGCATCCAGAACGGCAACACCGCCATCGCGGCCCAGATCTTCAAGGAGAGCGGGGCCAATGCGCTGGCGGCGCTGGAGGGGATCAAGGCCAAGGTCGGCGAGCTCAACCGGGAGGTGCTGGAGCCGGTCGGGCTGCACATGGAACAGTCGTTTGATGCCTCCTTGTACATCAACCGGGCGGTGGGCATGGTGACCGCCAACCTGGGGCTGGGGGTCCTGCTCTCCTGCGCCATCCTCTGGGTCTTCCTGCGTCAGCTCAAGGCGACCCTGATGATAGCGATCGCCATTCCCATCAGCATCATGCTCACTTTCTGTCTGCTCAAGATCATGGGCAGAACCCTCAACGTCATCTCCCTTGCCGGCATCGCCTTCGCGGTGGGCATGGTGCTGGATGCGGCCATCGTCGTGCTGGAGAGCATCTATCGCCGCACCGAGCGGGGAGATATCAGCAAGGCGGAGGCGGCACTGGACGGAACCAGCCGAGTGTGGACGGCGCTGGTGGCCTCGACCCTCACCACGGTGGCCATCTTCCTGCCGGTGCTGCTGCTCAACGACGTGGAGGGACAGCTGTTTGCGGATCTCGCCCTCACCATCGCCTGCGCCGTCACCGTCTCCATGCTGGTGGCGGTGACCGTTCTGCCTGCGGTGGCGGCGCGCTGGATGGGGCGCGAGCGGCTGATTGACCCTTATGACAGCCTGTGGCAGCGTACCACCCGCCACGTGATCCGCTGGACATCCACCTCCCGCCGGCGCTGGACCATCATCCTCCTGATGATGAGCGGGCCCATGCTGGTGAGCTGGTGGCTGCTGCCCAAGATGAACTACCTGCCGGACGTGAAGCGCGACGCCATCGACGTCTGGATGACCTTCACCCCTGGGGTCAACCCCCAGGCTCAGCGTGAAGAGGTGATCGATACCCTCATTGCCAGGCTGGATCCCTACATGAAGGGGGAGAAGGAGCCGGCCCTCAAGAACTATTACATCTTGCGCTACCCGGGCGGCGCCCAGATCGGGGTGCGTCCCAAGGACGAGGCCCAGATCAAGGTGCTGGAGCGCCTGCTGATGGACAACCTGCTGGCCAACATCCCGGACACCCGGGCCTTCGGCGGCCAGGGCTCCCTGTTTGGCGGCTTTGACAGCGAGAACAGCATCTCGTTGCTTGTCCAGGGCGGCACCTTGCCCGAGCTCTATCGGGCGGCCAGGGAGAGCATGGCCATCGTACAGAAGGACCTGCCGGGGGCTCAGATACGGCCCGATCCCGGTCTCGACTTCACCGCCCCCGAGCTGCTGCTGGTGCCGCAAGACAGGCGGCTGGTGGAAGTGGGCTGGGATCGCACCCCCATGCCTACCATCATCCAGACCTTCGGGGATGGCCTGCGGGTCGGCGAGTATTTCGATGGGGAGGACAGGCTGGACATCCTGCTGATGGGTCAGAGCTCGGCCAATCCGGATGAGCTCAGAGCCGTACCGCTCGCGACCCCCTCCGGGCGCATCGTGCCACTCGGCGAATTGCTGCGGGTGGAGCACAGCCTGGGGCCGGAGAGTATCTTTCGGGCCGACGGGCGGCGCAGCATCCAGCTCTTTATCACCCCGCCGGACGGCATGAGCATGGAACAGGTGCTGGAGACCCTGCAGAGCAAGAGCTTCGCCGCTATCCGGCCAATCCTGCCTGCGGGCGGGGAGCTGCAGGTGGCTGGCAATGCCGACAGCCTGCAACAGGCACTGGACAACCTCGGCAGCATCTTCCTGTTTGCTGTGCTGATCCTGCTCATCCTGCTGTGGGGCGTCTTCGCCTCGTTGAAAGATGCCATCCTGGTGCTGCTGACCCTGCCTCTGGCGGCGGTTGGCGGCGTGCTGGCGCTGCGCCTGAGTGGCTTGCTGGTGCCGCTGCCGATGGATCTCTTGACCATCATCGGCTTCGTCATCCTGCTGGGACTGGTGGTCAACAACGCCATCCTGCTGGTGCACCAGACCCGTACGGCCGAGCGAGAGGGCATGAGTCGGCCCGCGGCGGTGGCCGATGCGCTGCAAAGCCGGATGCGTCCCATCGCCATGACCAGTCTGACCAGCATCTTCGGCATGTTGCCCCTGATGCTGAGCCCGAGCGAGGGCAGCGAGATCTATCGGGGGCTGGCTACCGTCATCGTCGGCGGCATGAGTTGCAGCACCCTGTTTACCCTGATCCTGCTCCCCGCCTTCTTGCGGCTGGGTGAGCGGGTCGACGTGCCGCAGCCCATTCGGCAGCGAGCCTGAGGAAGGAGCCCAAGATGAAACGAATGATGACAAGGATGATGCTGGTCACGGCCCTCGGCCTCGGCCTGCCGGTTCAGGCCAAGATGGTGACCCTGGCCAACGTGACCCAGGGGGAGGCGGGCGCCAGCATCTGGGTCAGCGGCACGGTGGCAAGCCGTCAGCAGGCGGCGCTGAGCGCCGAGGTGAGTGGCCGGGTGGAGTGGATTGCGGAGTTCGGCAGTCGGGTCAAGGCGGGGGACGAGCTGCTGCGCCTCGACGGGGCCGCGCTGCGGCTGTCGCTCGAGCAGTCCCGGGCCGAGCAAGCCAAGGAGCAGAGCAACCTGAACTTCGCCAAGGCGGAGTTCCAGCGCCTCGAGCGGTTGCACCAGCAGAAGAGCGCCTCCCAGAGCCAGTACGACAAGGCGCGCTATGACGTGGAGCAGGCGGCCCTGGCGGAGCGACTGGCGGGGGTACAGGTGCGCCAAATCGAGGAGCAGCTGCGCAGGACCCATATCTTCGCCCCCTTCGACGGGGTGGTGAACGATCACTTCATTCAGCCAGGGGAGCACGTGGACGCGGGGGAGAAGGCGCTGGAGCTGGTCAATCCGGATGTTCCGGACATTCGGTTGCGGGCGCCCATCGTCTGGGCCCAGCAACTGGGAGACGGAGCCAAGTTGCGGATCGAGGGGGAACAGCTCAGCGGTCACGGTGTTTATTACCAGCGGGCTGCGAGCGCGGATCCCAAGTCCCGCCTCATCGAGCTGCGGCTTAAACCCGACGCCGGTCATTTCATCATCGGCTCGCCGGTACGGGTGGCTCTGCCGCTGGGCCAGCAGCAGACCATGCTGCTGCCAAGAGATGCACTGGTGCTTAATACCGAGGGGAGCGTGGTCTATCAGGTCAAACAGACTGGGGATGCACTGACAGTCAGCAGAGTCCCCGTGACCGTATTGTTCGGTGACAGCGATCAGGTGGCGGTGAGCGGGGCCCTCAAGCAGGGAGACCGGGTCGTGGTGCGTGGCGCCGGCAGCCTGCAGGATGGGGACAAGGTGGAGCTGTTTCGTGGCTGAGATGGGCGGTGAGGCATAAAAAAACGGCTCCCGAGGGAGCCGTTTTTACGAGCTGTGATGGGGAATTACTCGACCATCATCACCTTGCAGGTATTGGTACTGCCCACGGTTTCCATCTTGTCGCCATGGGTCAACAGCACCATGTCGCCACTCTGGACCAGGCCCTTTGCCTTGAGTACGTCCAGTGCCTCGCGGCACACCTCGTACACCGGCTTGCTCTCGTCACCGTCGAACAGCACCGGGGTCACGCCGCGGTACAGGTTGGCCCAGGAGAGAGTCTTGTTGTGGGGAGACATGGCGAAGATGGGCAGGCCGGAGCTGATGCGGGACATCAGCAGCGGGGTGGTGCCGGACTCGGTCAGTGCCACGATCGCCTTGACCCCTTCCAGGTGGTTGGCGGCATACATGGTGGACATGGCTACCGCTTCTTCCACCGAGGTGAAGGTGTAGCTCATGCGGTGGTTGGAGACGTTCAGGCTCGGGTGCTTCTCGGCCCCCACGCAGACGCTGGCCATGGAGGTGACGGTCTCGATGGGGAACTGACCGGCGGCGGTCTCGGCGGAGAGCATCACCGCATCGGTACCGTCCAGCACGGCGTTGGCCACGTCCATCACCTCGGCGCGGGTCGGCAGCGGCGCGTTGATCATGGACTCCATCATCTGGGTCGCGGTGATGACCACGCGGTTGAGGCGACGGGAGTGGCGAATGAGCTTCTTCTGCACACCGACCAGCTCGGGATCGCCGATCTCGACGCCCAGATCCCCACGGGCCACCATGACGGCGTCGGAGCCGAGGATGATGTCTTCCATGGCTTCGTCGCTGGCGACGGTTTCGGCGCGCTCGACCTTGGCCACGATCTTGGCATTGGAGCCAGCCTCGCGGGCCAGTTCGCGGGCGTAACGCAGGTCATCCCCGTTGCGGGGGAAGGAGACGGCCAGATAGTCCACGTCCATGCGGGCGGCGGTCTTGATGTCTTCCTTGTCTTTCTCGGTCAGGGCCGGTGCGGAGAGGCCGCCGCCTTTCTTGTTGATGCCCTTGTTGTTGGAGAGGGGGCCCGCCACGGTGACGCTGGTATAGATGCGGGTGCCTTCCACCTGTTCGACTTTGAGCTGCACGCGACCGTCATCCAGCAGCAGGATATCGCCGGGCACCACGTCCCCTGGCAGGCTCTTGTAGTCGATACCGACCTGTTCCTGGCTGCCTTCCCCCTTGCCGAGAGCGGCGTCGAGCACGAACTTGTCACCGATGGCGAGGTAGATCTTGCCATCCTTGAAGGTGGATACGCGGATCTTGGGGCCTTGCAGATCGCCCATGATGGCGACGTGGCGGCCGAGCTTGGCGGCGATTTCACGCACCTGGTTGGCGCGCTGGATATGATCTTCAGGAGTGCCGTGAGAGAAGTTCATCCGCACCATGTCGGCACCGGCGCGGATGATCCCCTCGAGGATGCCGTCGCGGTCGGTAGCCGGACCCAGTGTGGTTACAATCTTGGTACGTCTTGGCATGAAATACTCCAATGTGAAGTTGATATGACTTGAAATACTGCCCCGTCAAGCGAATGGCGTTGGCGCCCGCCTGCAGACCACTCTGAGTGGCCTTATGTTATTAAATTACGATACTACACCAAGCGAGTTGGCATAGACAGCCGGGGGATGGCCCCCCGAGCCTTCAGGAAGTATGGGGGGTATCAAAGCGGGATTCGCGCAAACCTTCTTTGACTTTCTTCAGGTTTTCGCGAAATTTCATGCCACGGCGCAGGGTAAAGCCGGTTGCCAGTACGTCCACCAGTGCCAGCTGGGCAATGCGGGAGGCCATCGGCATGTAGACATCGGTATCTTCCGGCACGTCCATGGAGAGCACCAGGTTGCACTCGCGGGCCAGGGGGGAATCCTTGGCGGTCATGCCGATCACGGTGGCATCGTTTTCACGGGCCAGCGCGGCAATTTCCACCAGCGCCTTGGTGCGGCCGGTGTGGGAAATCAACACCACCACGTCCCCTTCACTGCTGTTGATGCAGCTCATGCGCATCATCACGATGTCGTCGAAACTCACCACCGGAATGTTGAAGCGGAAGAACTTGTTCTGGGCATCGCGGGCCACGGCGGAGGAGGCGCCCAAGCCGAAGAAGCTGATCTTCTTGGACTGGGTAAGGATGTCGACGCAGCGATTGATGGCGGAGATATCCAGGCTGTTCTTGGCCGCATCGAGGCAGGCCATGGTGGACTCGAAGATCTTGGCGGTATAGGTATCGGGGCCGTCTTCTGCTTCCACGTGGCGGTTCACATAGGGAGTGCCGTTGGCCAGGCTCTGGGCCAGGTGCAGCTTGAAGTCCGGGAAGCCCTTGGTATCGAGGCGGCGACAGAAGCGATTGACGGTGGGTTCGCTGACGTCGGCCATTTTGGCGAGGGTGGCAATGCTGGAGTGAATGGCTGTCTGGGGGGACGCCAGGATCACTTCAGCCACCTTACGCTCTGATTTACTGAAACTTTCCAGATTGTTCGTAATTTTATCGAGGGTATTCATCATTACCACCAGGCATTTTTGTAATTTAGCTTCAAGTGTCTTTGCACTAAGTTCACAATTGAGCGTATTTCTAATTGACTCGAGGACTATACAAGACAAGCTCTTATCCAAACTAACCTCGTCCCCGTAAAGTATGACTCATGTCTAATTATTTCGTCATTTAGGTTACAAACTTCCATTTTGGCGGTGAAAACGCTTACAGATGTTGCAAAGCAACAACACTGTGAGCGGGCGCACAGTTGCGTTCAACAAACCCTCTGTCGCGGGGTGCGCTCGGGTAGAATCCTTGCCAAATAATAAGATCGGGACGGTAAGGGCCGCCCCGAGTTGGTAACGAAGGAGTTTGTTATGCAGCATACCCATGCGCTGGTCGGCGACGTCGGCGGCACCAATGCTCGGTTGGCCCTCTGTGAGCTGGCCACCGGCGCGATTTCCAAGGCCAAGACATACTCCGGCCTGGCCCATCCCAGCCTGGAGGCGGTGATCCGCCTCTATCTGGAAGAGCATGAGGTCAGGGTGAGCGAGGCGTGTATCGCCATCGCCTGTCCCATCAACGGCGACTGGGTCGCCATGACCAACCACACCTGGGAATTCTCCATTAGCGAGATGCAGGTCAACCTGGGTCTGGCCGAATTGCAGGTCATCAACGATTTTACCGCCGTCTCCATGGCCGTCCCCGTACTGGGTGAAGGGGACAGGATCCAGCTCGGTGGTGACGCTCCCGTGGCGGGCAAGCCCGTCGCCATTTACGGCGCTGGCACCGGCCTCGGGGTCGCCCACCTGGTGCAGGCTGGCGCGCAGTGGCTCAGCCTGCCGGGAGAGGGCGGTCACGTGGATTTCGCCGCCAACAGCGAAGAAGAGGACGCCGTGCTGCAGGTGATGCGTGCCGAACTCGGCCATGTGTCGGCGGAGCGGCTGCTGTCGGGTCCCGGTCTGGTCAACATCTACCGTGGCCTGGTGAAGTCTGACGGCCGCGAGCCTCAGGCCTTCGCTCCCAAGGACATTACCGAGCGGGCGCTGGCCGGGGATTGCCTCGACTGTCGTCGTACCCTAAGTCTGTTCTGCGTGCTGATGGGGCGCTTTGCCGGCAACCTGGCCCTCAACATGGGCACCTTCGGTGGCGTCTATATCGCGGGTGGCATAGTGCCACGCTTCCAGGAGTTCTTCATCGGCTCGGGTTTTCGGGTGGCGTTCGAAGACAAGGGGCGCTTCAAACCCTATCTCAAGGATATTCCCGTCTTCCTCATCACTCATGAGGGGCCGGGTCTGCTCGGCGCCGGCGCCTATCTGCGCCAGTCTCTCGGGATCCGGCTCTGAGGGGCGAAGGAAACGATTTCATGGCGGTTAAGTCTTGGTTCAGTGACCAGGGCGTAGAGTGATCACACGTACTCAAGAAGACGGGGCTTCATAAGGAATTGAAACCGGTCTTCATCCGCTGGGTGCGTTTGTCACCTGACAAGCCTGAACTGTTTCACCGGCCCTCGCGGCCGGTTTTTTTATGCCCGTTTGCCTGCTAGAAGCCGCTCTCGCGCAGTAACACGGCCAGCAGCTGGGTCAGCCCTTCCCCCAACAGACTGCGTTTCTCCCCCTCCAATACCAGCTTGCCCCGGGTCTCACGCAGATTGGCGGGAGCCTGGTCGAGGCGAACCTGCACCAGGAAAAGCGGGTGTATGGGTTGCAGATCCTCTCCCTGTGCACTGGTGGGGATGGGGCCGCCGAAGCGGGAGCCGAGCATGGGGTGCTTGAGTTTACTCACCCGGGTGGTGCCGAGGCTGATGAGGGTGCCGGTGAGCGGGCTGGCGGTGCCATCAGGGTAGAAACGTACCGGATCCCCCACTCGCAGCCGTCCCATGTCGTCCGCCGCCACATAGGCATCGAGCTGCCACTGGCTCGGGTCTATCAGGATCCCGACCGGATGCTGGCTGTTGAGCCACTGGCCCGGGCGCTGCTCGGGATCCACATCCAGCCAGAGTCCGTCGAAGGGGGCCGCGAGGCGCAGCCTGTCTATCTCGGCCCGGGTGGCGTTGGCCTCCCGGTATTGCACCCGGAGCCGCTCCTGGGTCGCTATCTGCTCGCTCAAACCGAAAGGATCGTCCAGCATGCCCCCAAGGCGGGCGCCATAGGTCTGGATGCTCTGGGTATTGCCCTGCACCTTCCAGTCGAGATCGGGGTCCACCAGTTGCAGCAGGGCATCGCCAACCTTCACCGGCCCTGGGGCGTGCAGGCTCTCCAGGCGGGCAGGGAAGGGGGTAAACACCTGCAGCTGACGCTCGGCCCGGGCAACCCCGACGCCTTTGATCTGGCTGTGCCAGGGTAGGGCCAGCAAGACAAACAGGCTGATGAGGACCAGCCCCAGCCCGAGGCGACGGGGGTGGGTCACGCTAGTGCGAGCCTGCCACCAGTGTCTGAGCTCACGCCAGACTGGCAGCACGATAAACCAGGTGATTTCGACCATGAAGAGGAAGATCCCGAGCAGCTTGAAGAACAGGAAATAGACGGCGATGGCAATGCCGAGGAAGAGCACCAAGCGGTAGCACCAGGTGGCGATGGCAAAGGCGATGAGCGCCCGCCGCTGCCGTGGCGAGAATGGCTCAGGCCAGGGCTCCTGCAGTCCGAGCAGGCGACGGCGCAGTGCCACCCTGGCCAGCGCCGAGGCACGTTCGTGCAGGTTCGGAAAATTGAGCAGATCCGAGAGGATGAAGTAGCCGTCGAAACGCATGAAAGGGCTGGCGTTGAGCGCAAGCGAGAGGATCCAGCTGGTGGTGGCGAGGTAGAGCAAGCCGTTGCGCAAGGGGCCATCATCGCACAGTGCCCAGCCGAGGGTGGCAAGACCTGCGAGGGATAGCTCGGTCAGGATCCCGGCGCTGGCGATGGCGAGCCGCTGTCTGGGGCGGGTCAGCTTCCAGCTCTCGCTGGTATCCGTGTAGAGCATGGGCCAGAGCACCACGAAGGCGATGCCCATGTGGGCCACCCGCACCCCCAGCCGGGTAGCGACCAGCGCATGGCCAAGCTCGTGCAACGTCTTGGCCAGGATCAGGGCGATGGCGAAGCTCAGCAGTCCATCCAGGGAGAAAGATTCCACCAGGGCGTGGGTAAAGGCATCCCATTGCTGCAGTGCCAGCATGACGCCGAGCAGGCTGGCGAGGATGACCAGCCAGGCGGTGATGGGAGAAAACAGCCAGCCAAGGTGTGTGGCCAGGCGCTGTAGCAGGGCCTGGGGACGCAGCAGCGGCATGCGAAAGAAGAGGTAGTGATGCAACCACCAGTTGCCTGTCAGCCATGCCCGGCCTTCACTGCCCTGGCGCAACCGCTCCACGGCCTGGGGGCTTGGGCGCAGCAGCTGATGGCGCTCGAGAAACTGGCAGAGGGCGAGGATCTGCTCGGCTTCCGGGTGCAGGGCAGTCTCGTTTTGCAGCTGCTGTTGCAGGCTGCGGGGCGTTTGTCCGGCCCAGCGAACCAGACACTCGAACTCGAACCAGCCGATGCGATAGAAGCGGTTGATGACGGTATCCTGGATGAGCCAGGCGGGCTCCCCGGTGGCGGTGCTGTCGGCCGGGCAGAGGCGCAGATCGTCGCGCAGACTCGGCAGGGGGAGATCGGCCGGATCCAGCATCAGAGTCCGCTCCAGGCGCGCAGGGCCGCCAGCGGCCGGCGCAGCAGGTAATAGCCGAGCAGGACGCGATCGCCGTACAGCTTGGCGGTACCGTGCAGGCCGAGACGCGCATGGGGCGGGGCGTCCTCGATGCTGGCAAGCAGCCGGTAGGCGATGACCCCTTCGGCCCCGGGTTGGGCCTGATAGCTGGTCTCCAGGATCTTGCCACGCAGGGGTTGCAAGGGATAGGCGCTGAGGAACAGGGTGACCTCGGCGCCGGGTTCGAGGGCGATGGCGTCGGCGACCGGCAACTGGATACGCATGGCGGGACGACCGGGATCCGCCAGTTGCATGATGCGTTCTCCGGTCACCACCGGTTTGCCTATCCAGTCGTTGACGTCGCTGAACACGGCGATGCCATCGCTCGGGGAGGTGACCTCGCTGCGGGATAGCTGCAGCTCGACCCCCGCGAGTTCGGCCCGTTTCTGCTGGGCGCGGCCGGTGAGCAGGGTCAGTTCACGTCGGCTCTGGGGATTGTCGAAGGCCCGCTGGCTGGCGGCGAGCAGTTCGGCATCCGCGACGGCCACCTCCTGTGTCAGTACTTCTGCCCGATTGCGCAAGGTGGTCTCGTCGAGCCGAAACAGTGGATCCCCGGCCTTTACCATCTGGTTGGGGCGCACTGCCAGATGCTGGATGACCCCCGCCAAGGGGCTGCTGATCACCTGATTGGTGCGTGAGACCACTTCTGCCGGCGCCAGGGCACTCTGGCGAATGGGGATGAGCAGCATGATGCCTGCCGCAGCGGCCAGCAGGAGGAGCTGGCGTCGGCTTGGCCGCCAGCTGAATAGCCTGGGTTGATGGGTCAGGCTGTGCCAGCAATAGGCCCAGGTCTGCCAGAGGCCTGGCAGCAGGGGGAGCAGGGGGGCGGGAGGTTCGGCTTCGCGCAGCAGGCAGAACAGACCGAGGCGCTCTCCCTCCTCATGCTGGATGGGAACGCAGAATACCCCCTCCGGCCACCATTCGGCCCAGCCATCGGCCAGGTGATCGGGCAGGGCCAGGGCATCTCGTGCCAGCCAGACGGGCTGGTTGCCGCTGACCTGTGCATCGAGCCAGCGGCTCATGCCGTCGAGCCAGATGAGGTAGGGAGAATCTTCGCTGGGTTTGGCCAGGCCCGAGACACAGAGCAGCTCCTGTGCCTGACCGTGGCTTTTGAACACCAGCGCCTGATGGAATGGCAGCAGCTGATACAGGTCGTTGGCCATGGAGAAGGCGAGGGTGTTGAGACTTCGGGCGGCCATGGCCCGGTCGCGCAGGGCATGGAGTGCAAGCAGTAGCTGAGGCGGAGGGAGGCGTTCAGTCATGGGACTCCATGAGTCGAGCTACGCCACTCATGCCGGCCACCAGCTCGGGGTAGGGGGCATCCAAGCGGGCTTCCAGTTCGACGGTCTGGGCCACGGCATCGACCCTGGCATTGATCTGGCTGATCTTGGCCTGATAGGGCTTGCCGGTTTCGAGCACGTTGATCTCGATGGGTTGCCCCTCCTTGAGCCCGGACAGCAGGCGCGAGGGGACGTTGAGCCGTACCTTGAGGGGACCGTCGCTCACCAGATCGAACAGCGGGGTGCCGGCATTCATGGTCTGGTAGGGTTTGGCCTGCACCTGGGCGATGCGCCCGGCAAAGGGGGCCCTGACATCGCAGTAGCTGCTGCGGGCCCGAGCCAAGGCATCGGCGCCCTCGGCCTTCTGCACTCCGGTGGCGGCGATGGCGACCTCGAGATCCCCCACCGCATCGAGTTTGCGCAAATTACGTTTGGCGGCGAGATCCTGGCGCGCCATCTGCAATTCAGCCCGGGCGACGCTGGCCTGAGCCTCCCCTTCACGGCAATCGAAACGGGCCAGCAGCGTGCCCTTGGGGACTCGCTGGCCCAGACGGGCTTGGAGTTCCCCCAAGGTACCGCTCATCTGGCTGGAGAGGGTGGTCTCCAGATTGGCTGCCAGCAGGATACGGATGGCATTGGGGTCATCCTGCCAGTGCTGCTGATCGCTCTGCGGCGCGGGCGCGGCCTGGAGACTGAGCGGCAACAGCAGCAGGCACGGGAGGCAGAGGTTAGTCGACGAGGGCATAGGGTACCCCGCTATTGGAGGTCAGCAAGGCCTGGTTCTCCTGTTTCTTGATGGTCTGCTCGATGGCGTTGGCCAGGGTGGTGATGTCGTGCTGGGCAATGGCCTCGGGTTGCACGTCCAGGCCGATGGAGTTGTAGAGCCGCCCCCAGGCCGCCTGCGCCTGTGAGTAAGCCGCTTCACGCTGGTAGCGGGAGAGCAGGTAGCGCCCCTCCGAGCGGATCACCTCGAGCTCTGAGCCCTGATCGCTGGTACGAGCCGCCTGGGCGTAGTTCAGCAGACTCTTGTCGACCCGCAGACTCTCGTCGGCGAAGGCGACCTCCTGGGCTGCTAGGTTATAACGCAGCGCCCCGACCCTGACCTGGGTCAGCACCGCCATGGAGAGGGCGACCCGGCGGGCATCGTCGGTGACCTTCTGGGAGACCTCGGTATTCTGGATGGCGGGGATGCGCAAGAACTTGAGCAGGTTGATCGAGACTTGCAGCCCGGTCTCGGACCAGTGGTTGTTGTAGAGATACTGGTTGGAGTCGTAGTTGTAACCCCAGTTCAGGCTGACGTTTGGCCAGAGTTCCGCCTTGGCTATCTTGATGTCCTGCTGGTTGGCACGCTTGCGATACCACTCCTCCATGATCTCGGGGCGATTTTCGAGCGCCATCAACTCCATGTTGTCGATGGTCTGCGCCAGGATGGGCAGCTTGGGCTCGGGGGTATCGGCCAGTTCCATCTTGCTGCCGGAGGGGAGCGACATGAGGGCGGCCAGCTCGGCACGGGCGAACTCGAGATCCTGTCGCCGTTGATTGAGCAGGGAGACAGCGTCTATCAGGGCCCGTTGGTAGGCGAGGGCCTGCTGGCGAGGCATCAGCCCCTGCGTCTCGGCCTGGCGGGCCGAATCCAGGGCCATCTGGGTTCTGGTCATCAGCTTGTTGACCTCTGGCAGCAGCCGCTGCGCCCCCAGGGCGCGCCAGTAGGCGCTGCGCACATCCTGCAGCACGTTCTGGGCAACCTTGCGTCTGCGCTCCTCGGCCATCAGCACCTGGTCGGCTTTTTGCTGATTGCGGTAATAGGCCACCCCGAAGTCCAGCAGACTCCAGCTCAGGCCCAGCCCGCTCAGATCACGATAACGTTCCTGGGACGTTGAGGGGCGCAGGCTCACCTCGCCATCCTCTATCCCGACCGAGGTGCCGCCGGAGTCGTTGCTGCGTCCTGCCAGTCCGGCGGAGGCCACCAGCTGGGGCAGCATTTCGTGGCTCGAGAGATCCCGCAGATCGGCGGCCAGGGCGCTCTCCATCAGCTTCAGGCGATAGTCCAGATTGTACTTGAGGGCGCGGGCCGCAGCCTCGTAGAAGGTGATGGGGTGGTTCACCGGCTCCTGCTGGCCATACATCATCTGGCGATCGAACTGGATCCTGTCGGTCTTGTCCTGCTCGGTATAGGTCTCAGGTGGCAGAGTGCTGCAGGCGCACAGCAGCAGTGGGGTACTGAGGAGCAAGGGTCTGGAAGCGAGTCGTGGCATAGGGTTCGTCCTTGGAATCAAGTGCCTGATCTTGTTGTTGTGACAGCATTGCGTGCGATGGTGCGTCCCGCAGCATCCTGCAACTGCCTGGTAAAACTGCTGGCCTTGCCGGTGCGCCCGTCAGCGAGATGGGGTCTCATCTGCTGGGGAGTCATGGCGAACACGGACTCATCGCTGAGCAGGCCGTCGGCATTGAGATCTATCCGCCCGTGGCGACCGAGGAAGGTCGCCAGATCCAGCTCCTGGGCAAGCCAGCTCTCCTGTACGCTCTGGCTGACGAAGGTGCCGTCGAGCTGACCCAGACCCTGACCGATGCTCTGGCTCTGGATCTCCGGCGCCAGCCCGAAGAACAGCTGGCTGCCATCGGACTGCTCGGCGCTGGCCCCGAGCCGCAGGCTGATGTTCTGTACGACAGGGGTCACGAACACCACGGGGATCGGGTCGGGGTAAGCGTCAACGGTGCTGGTATTTCCGGATGCCCCGTCCTCATGGTGGCCAGCGGGTCCCTCTTCGGGGGGCGGAACATAGGGGGCCGAGATATCCAGGTGGATCACCAGCTGGGCCTGGTCGGTGGCATCGCTGCCATCCCCCAGGGTGTAGGTGAAGACATCCTCCAGTACCTGTCCGAGCCCGGCAGCGGCAAGCACTTCCCGGTTGGTCAGGTCGATGGTGTAGCTGTAGCTGCCGTCGGCATTGAGTGTGAGCCAGCCGTAACGGCCTGCCAGGGGCTGGCCGAGCACGCCCCCGTCGCCGCTGCCATTCTCGGCACCGCTGCGCACGGCCACGACACGCAAGGGATCATTGGCATCCACATCCCCGTCGTTTGGCAGCACCTTGCCCTGGGTATGGGGGGCGGGCTGCTGATCGTTGGCGACCGCACTGTCATCCTGAGCGACCGGGTTGTCGTTGGCCCCTTGAATGAGTACCGTCAGCCGGGCCTGGGACTGAGCCCCGGTGGTGTCACGCATTTGATAGCTGAAGATCTCGGTCAGTGTCTGGCCGGCGGTGCGCAGCGCCTCGACCTCGGGGTTGTCATTGTCCAGCAGATAACGGTAGCTGCCATCGGCATTGAGGATGAGCTGGCCATAGCGTCCCTGCAACCTCTGCCCTGCCGCGACGCTGACTCCCAGGGCATTGCTGACGGTGAGGACGGTACGTGTCTCACCGTTCACCGCGCTGTCTACATCGCTGTCGTTGTCCAGCACATTGCCAGTGGGATCCAGTCCTGCCGTGGTGTTGCGAATGCCGCCAGCCTCGATGGCCGTGGTCTGATCGTCCTGGGCGATGGGGGTGTCGTTGGTTCCCTCAATCAGCACTGTCAATTTTGCTTGGGATTGTGCTCCCAGCGTATCTTGCATCAGATAAATAAATGTGTCGGTCAGTGTCTGACCGGCGGTACGCAGCGCCTCGACCTCAGGGTTGTCATTGTCCAGCAGATAGCGGTAGCTGCCATCGGCATTGAGGATGAGCTGGCCATAGCGGCCCTGCAACGTCTGCCCTGCCGTGGCGCTGACCCCCTGGGCATTGCTGACGGTGAGAACGGTACGGGTTTCACCATTGGCCGCGCTGTCTACATCGTTGTCGTTGTCCAGTACATTGCCAGTGGGATCCCGCCCTGCCGTGGTGTTGTGAATGCCGCCAGCCTCGATGGCCGTGGTCTGATCGTCCTGGGCGATGGGGGTGTCGTTGCTGCCCCTGATGGTCAAGGTCAGGGTGCTGACACTGCCGTCCCCCCAGATATCGACAATCTGATAGCTGAAGACTTCGGTCAGGGTCTGATCCGGCCTGCGCAGGGCTTGCACCTCGGCCAGATTGTTGTCCAGGCTGTAGTGCCAACTGCCATCGCTGTTCATCACCAGATCGCCATAGCGACCGCGCAATATCGTGCCCAGGCTGGCACTCTGACCATCGGCGTTCTGTACCTGCGTCACGGTCAGGGGATCGTTTTCGAGATCCGTGTCGTTACCGAGTACGTTGCCGCTGGGGTCGAGGCCGGGCTGGGCATTGTTCAGCCCACCGGCTTCGATGACCTGCGCCTGGTCCGGGTTGGCGACCGGCGCATCATTGCGCCCGCGAATGATGATGGTGAGTTGAGCCAGATCGGCGGCGCCGGCCAAGTCCTGCGCCCGATAGGTGAAATGGTCATTGAGGGTCTGCAAGGGCCCCAGGCCCAGTACGGCGGCGTTGGTGATGTCCAGCGCGTATTGATAGTCGCCGTTCAGATGCAGGGTCAGGGTGCCATATTGGCCCACCAGCACCAATGGCACTCCCAGACTCACGGGGTCGAGAGTGCCGCCGGAGGCCTCCTCCCCGGTGCGGCCCCCCGTCAGGGTGAGGAGGTCGCCACTGTCGACATCCGTGTCATTGGTCAACAGATTGCCGCTGGGGTTTCTGACGTTGCCTGCGCCATTGTCGGCGGCTGCGAGGCCAGTATTGTTCTGGGCCACGGGTGTGTCGTTGGCTCCTTCGATGCGGATGGTGAGCGTACTCTGGCTGCTGGCATTGTTGGCATCCCGCATGCCGTAATTGAAGGTATCGCTTAGCACATCGCCACTGGTACGCAGGGCCTGCACCGCAGGCAGGCTGTTATCCACCACGTAGGTGTAGCTGCCATCGGCATTGAGGGTGAGCCAGCCGTAGGTCCCCCTCAGTTGCGAGCCCAGGGTACCGGCTGTGCCACCAATTGTACTGACGGCGTTGACGGTCTTGGTTTCATTCAGGTTTGCCGAATCCGGGTCGGTGTCGTTGGCAAGTACGTTGCCGGTGGCGTTGCTGCCCAGGGTGGCGTTGTTGATGCCGCCCGCCTCGATGGCGGTTCCAGTGTCGGCAACGGCGACCGGGGTGTCGTTGCGTCCTTGAATGGTGATGGTCAGGGTAGAGGCACTGAGCAAGCCGCCGAGATCCCGGATCTGGTAGCCAAATTGTTCTGTGAGGGTGTCCCCGGGGAGCAGCCTTTGGACATCGGGACTGGCGTTATCCACCACGTAGGTATAAGTGCCATTGGCGTTGAGGGTGAGCCAGCCGTAGGTGCCTCTCAGCGCGGAGCCCAGGGTTCCGGCGGTACCGCCACTGGTGCTGACGGCGCTGACGGCCTTGGTCTCATTCAGGTTCGCCGAGTCGGGGTCGGTGTCATTGGTGAGTACGTTGCCGCTGGGATTGGTGCCCGCGGTGCCATTGTTGAGGCCTCCGGCCTCGATGGCGGTGGCGATATCGGCGATGGCGATCGGGGTATCGTTGCGCCCCTCAATGGTGATGGTCAGGGTCGAGGCGCTGAGCAAACCGCCGAGATCCCGGATCTGATAGCCAAATTGCTCGGTGAGGGTTCCCCCCGGCAGCAGTGCTTGGACATCGGGATGGGCGTTGTTCACCACATAGCTGTAACTGCCATCGGCATTGAGGGTGAGGGTGCCATAGCGCCCGTTGATGGCGCTGCCGACCGTGCCCGTGGTCGCTTCAAAGTTGACGCTGGAGACGGTGAGCTGCTCGCCGTTGGTATCGGGGTCGGTGTCATTGGCGAGCACATTGCCGGTGGGATTGGTGCCCGCGGTGCCATTGTTGAGGCCACCGGCTTCGATGGCCGTGGCGGTATCGGCGACAGCGGTCGGAGCATCGTTGGCCCCCTGGATGGTGATGCTGATGTTGGCCTGGCTGGTGGCCCCGGCAGCATCGCGCATCGTGTAGCGGAAGCTGTCGGTGAGCGTGTTGCTGGTCAGACGCAGGGCCTGCACCGCTGGCAGGCTGTTATCCACCACATAGGAGTAACTGCCATCGGCATTGAGGGTGAGCCAACCGTAGGTGCCCTTCAGTGCTGAGCCCAGGATCCCGGCGGTGCCACCACCAGTGCTGACGGCACTGACGGTCTTGGTCTCATTCAGGTTCGCCGAGTCGGGGTCGGTGTCATTGGTGAGCACGTTGCCGGTGGCGTTGCTGCCCTGGGTGGCGTTGTTGATGCCGCCCGCCTCGATGGCGGTGCCGGTGTCGGCAACGGCGATGGGGGCATCATTGCTACCGTTGATGGTGATGAGCAGGGTAGTGATGTCGTTGAGGTTGCCAAGATCCATGACCCGGTAACTGAAGGTCTCGGTGAGGCTCTCCCCCGTGAGCAGGGCCTGGACGGTGGCGTTGGTGTTGTCGACGACATAGCGATAGCTGCCATCGGCCCCGAGGATCAGGGTGCCGTACAGACCGGGCACCTGGCCGCCGTTGGCGCTGGTGCTGCCCGCCGGCACATCGATGATCTGCCCAAGATCGGTGACGGGGCCCAGTGCGACCTTGTCGACGCGCTTGCTGTCGGCGTTGTCGATGTCCGTATCGTTGCCGAGCACATTGCCGGTTGCATCCGTGCCGGGCTGGCCGACCCCCTGCTCGGTGGCGCTGCCCGTATCCGGAGTTGCCACAGGAGCATCGTTGGCTCCCTGGATGGTGACGTCGAGGTAAGCCAGACTGCTGGCACCCAGGCTGTCTATCAGCGTGTAACTGAACCGTTCGGTCAGGGTGTCGCTGTCAAGACGCAGGGCTTCGACGTCCGGATGGCTGTTGTTGACCTCGTAGCGATATCCCCCGCCGGACAGCAGATAGAGAGTGCCATATTTGCCATTCAGGGTGGCGGGGATATCGGCCGAGTTCGGGGTGACGGTGTTGTTGGGGGCCGTGTCCAAACTGGTGACCAGCCCCAGATGCAGACGATCGCCATTGGTGGCAATGTCGACATCCAGGTCATTGGTCAGCAGATTGCCCTGTGGATTGTTTCCTGGCTGGTTGTTTCTCGTGCCACCGGCCTCGGTGGCAGTGACATTATCGTCTTGGCCGATGGGGGCGTCATTGATTGGCCGTATGGTAATCGCGATGCTGGTCGTGTCGGTCAGGGCATCTTCGGCATTGCCGGGGATGCCATCCCCATTCAGCTTGTCACCGAACTGGCCATTGTCATTGACCAGCACGGACAAGACGTCGCTGCCGTTGAAATCCTGATTGCCGCGATAGTTCAGGGTCAGCAGGGCCGCGTTGAGGGCACTCAGGTTGCCGGTCAATATCAGCTGGGCACCACTGTTGTTGGTTACAACGGTCAGGCCCGCGGCGCTGCCAAGAGACAAGACGCCATGACTGACGGTGAGGGTCAGGGTCAGGGCGCCGGTGCCCGCGTCGATATCGGCCACCGACAGCCCTGTGATGGTGAGGTCGGTGTCCTCATCCACGCTCTGGGCCGGTGTGGTATTGCCGAGTTCGGGGGCGTCGTTGAGCTCCACATAGCCAATGTTGGCACCATCGACATATTGACTGCCGTCGATACCGCTTTCGGTGAGGGTGACGCTGACCTGGCCAAGGGTGTTGCCATCGCTGTCGATGCGCACCTGCAGGGTGCCTGCGCTGGCATCCGTGATGGTGGCGCCGGCGGGCCCGTCGAGACGATAGACACCGGCGGGAAGGATACCAAAGGAGAAGTGGCCGCTGCTGTCTGTTGTGGCGGTAAAACTCCGGTTATCCCCGGTGGTGGCCAGATCTCCATCGGCACCGCCCCAGACCAGGGTGACGGTTTTCCCTGTCAGGCCCGGGCCATCCGGAGTGGTACTGGTGTTGGCGCTGGCGGTGTCGTTCCACAGGGTACCGCTGATGATGCCAAGACCGGCCCGGCTGGTGAGCACATAGTTGTTGAGCGTGTTGCCCGGCCCGTCCTGACCGGTACGCTCGCCACTGTCGCTGCCATCTGCGCCGACACTGGAGCCGCCCCAGCCGGTGAAGCTTTCCGGCAGGCTGGACCAGGTGAGGGTCGCATCCGTACCGGTGATGTTGGCGCCATTGGGCAGGTCCACGCTGTAGACAAGGCTCACTTTGGCGCCCACATCCAGCTGGGAGAAGTTGACCGCGAAGCTGTTGCCCTCGGTCAGGGTCACTGTCGTGCCGGGAGGCAGGCCGAAGTTGTTGCCGCTGGCGCTACGGTCATAGATGTAGGTAGTACCGTTCAGGGTGATGGTCAGGCTGGTCAGGGCGTAGTTGCTGCCACCCGGGAAGCCATCGGTCAGGCGGGGTTCGAAGGCGATGATGCCCCCGGTCTGCTGGAAGTCTATCTGGACGTTGGCACTACCGGCTGTACCATTGATGCTGGGAGTGAAGCCCGTGATGGTCTTGTCAAGGCCCCCCATGCCGGGTTCGATGACGCTCTGAATGACGGTGGCGCTGGTGCCACGCTGGACCAGATTGGCGGGATCCGTCCCGACATAATCCTTGGCGATGACCCCTAGTTGGGTACCCGCCTGGTTGCTCTGGACGTTGTCGACCCGGACGTTGAACTCGATGGCGATGCCTTCAAGGTTGCTATCGCCATCGAAGTTATCAATGTTGCCCAAGCGGAAAATGATGGTCTGGTTACCATCGGCGTCGGTGACAACTTGGATCTGGCTGTTGGCAAGCAGGCCTTGCAGGCCGTTGGCCAGGGTCGGGGAGATGGACTGCGCGGCTATACTGGTCTGATCGCCAAGGACGTCAGCCCCGGTGATGAGCGACCCACCCAGGCTGCTGGTGAGGGCGCCATTGGAGATCAAGGCTAGCCGGACCTGTTCCGGATCGATAAAACTGAGCCCCTTCGGCAGGCTCACCCTGAGCTCATAGTTGTCATTCTCCCCTTCGGGGATCAGGGCGACCACCTTGTAGCGCACTATCTCGCCCACCGTGACCTGCTCGATGCTGGCATCGGTGGCCCCCCCACCGGTTTCTGCCACACCGCCGACCCGGGAGATCAGAATGCCGCTGGCGATAGGGATGACCCCCTTGCTGATGACCTGGAAGTCGTTGAGCACGTTGTCGATGAGCTGGCCATCGACACCGGTACGCTCGCCAGCGGGGTCGGCACTGGTACCCTGAGTGCCGTTCAGGCTGGTCCACTGCACCTCGGCCTGGTTGGTCAGCTGGGCAAAACTGGTGGCGCTGGCATTGACGGTAGCGGAGACAGTGATGATGAGCTGCTTGCCCACCGCCATGTCGATATTGGCATCGGCCTTGGTCTGCAAGTGGTAGCCGGCCTGTGGGTCGCCCACCAGTTCGAACTGACTGCTGACGTCGACACCATCATAGATGACCGACCCCAGACTGTAGTTGCCCAGTTGGGTGGGCAGGGCATTGCTCAGACGGATGTCGAAGGCGTCCAGGGCGCCGGTGTTGCTGACGACGATGTTGAAGCTGAGGTTGTCTCCCTCCTCGAAGCCATAGGGTGGGGGCGTGGTCTGCAAGCTCTGGATAACAGTGAGTCTGGGCTCCTGAATGATGACATCGGAGGCCGGTGCCGTCGTGACTTCTCGCACGATGGGGGCGCCCGCCGCGACATCCCCATCGGGGTCCTGGTAGTGCAAGCTGGCGCCGTTGCTGAGATGGGTACCTGGCTGATTGCTCATGACGTTGTCGGCAACCAGACGCAATCTGATGGTGAAGCTGTTGTTGCCCTGGTTGTTGTCCGCGGTGGCACTACTCACGTTGAAGCTGAAGAGGGCGTCGGCATCATTCGTTCCCAGCCCGCTACCGCTCAGGGTTGGATCGCTGATGGTGCCACCAAAGCCGGTGGTGATGAGCTCATAGCCCTTGCCGCCGTTGTAGCTGGTGTCGAGCCTGAACCCTGGCGGGATAAGGTCGGTGATCTGCAACTGCTGGGTGCTCCCCTCCGGCAGGGTGACCCGGATGTCGTAACCCATGCTCTCACCGATCACCAACACATTGCCGGAGGTATGGCCGGCGCTGGACGAGGCATCCGCATCCCCGTTGATGAAGTCGATGACGAGACTGGGGGCGGCAACCTGCTCGCTTGCCGTGTCGGTCAAATCCACCGGGGTGAAGTCCAGCCCGTTGTTGACGCTGGCATAGTTGCTCAGCACGGCGCTGGTCTCCAGGGTGCTGCTGGCCCGAATATCTGTCGCTACATCCACGTCATAGGTGATGACTATCAGATTGCTACCGTTTGTGTCGGCTGTCGTGCCGCTCCGTCCGGGCAGCAGGCTGGCGACATTGCCCGCGTCCAGGAAGCTGATGGTGTTGCCGTTGACCTGATAGTCGACCCCCAGGGTCAGCTGGGTGCCATCGCCGCGATAGACCTGCAGATTGGCTAAAGCCAGGGATCCGTTGCTGAAGGTGAGACCGGCGGGAAGGTTGATGCTGGTGACGACGTCATAAGCGCCGCCGCCCCCCCGGTTCTCGATGGCCGTGGCCAGACGGAGTTTATCTGCACCGTCTATATCGACGACATCGCCATTCACCGCATTGATATCGGTGATGGGGGCGGTGAAGGGACGACCGCCGCTGCCTGGCGCGGTCCAACTGCCTGTGGTGCCGCTGACGGTACCATTGCTGGACGAGACCACGCCGTGGTTGATGGCGAGATCCGGCTCGGCGATGGAGGTGATGATGGTGACATCCGAGCTGCTGAGCTGGGTCTTGTTCAGGGTGGTGACCTGGCTGGATTGTGCCAGCACATCCAGGGTGCGTTGATCAGCGAAGGGTTGATCGCCGACTCTGAGGGTGAACTCCACCTCGATGCGGCTGCCCCCCAGCGCGCTGGTGGCATAGCTGCCGAAGTCGAAAATGAGGGCGTTGCCGGGCCCCACGGTGACGCTGACGATGTTGCCGAGGTTGGTGTCGCCGGTACCGAAGTGCCACATGCCGACCCCGGTGCCCTCGGTCCAGTTGATGGTGCTGATATCAAACAGGGGGAGGGGCAGATAGGCGGTCAGCTTGAACTGTTCATAGTCCCCGGTCACCAGGTCGTAACTGAGCCGGAAGGTGACCTCATCCCCGGGTCTGAGCTCGACGGGGCCGCCCGGGCTGTTGCTGCCATTGACGGTGGCCAGCTGGATATCGACCTGGCTGGTGGGGATGCGGGTAGTGGTCTGGGAGCTGTCGGACTCCGTGCCGCCAGTCAGGTTGGTGCTGTTCTCAAGGATGCTGGCCGTGACGGTGGCGCTGTTGCCTATGCTGTCCCCTTCATTGATCTCGCTCTGGGGGTTGCCGGCGGGCGGGGTATAACTCTGGCTGATGAGGGCGCTGTAACTCAGCAGGGCGAGGGTGGCGCCTTGCTGATTGTCATCGAAAGCCAGATCGCCGCCGAGCCAGCTCAGCAGCGGGAAGGCATTTTGCAGGGACTGGCCGATATCGAAAGTGATGGTGGTGGTGCCATCGGCATTTTGTGTCGCGGTGTAAACCAGGGCGATGGTCTCACTGGTGCCGTTGCGCATCAGGGTCAGGGTCGGAGTGCCGGTGAAGGTCTGGCCGTCGCTCAGCGTGTCAGTGACCACGAACTGCCCTTCCCCCAGGATGTTTTTGCCAAAGGCAAAGTAGTCTGACAGTGCCATCTTGACGGTGTAAGCCAGGGTATCTCCCGGGCTGAGACCCGTCTTGCCACTGTCGACGCTGAGGACGACCTCTTTTTGCAGCGAAATGGAGCGAGCCGTGAAGGCAATGGTGTCACCTTGGCCGCTGAAGTCGATGGTCGTGTCCGGTGGCGTCACATCCCGGCTGTCGATGGGGGTCCACTCACCGGTGGCCGTGGGGGCGGCGATGGTGATCTGGACGGCATCGCCGCTGTTGGGGTCAATCACCTGCTGGCCGTTGGCATCGGCGTCGGGCACGTAAAACCTGACGAGGGTGTCGGTGGCGGCGCTCAGGGTACTGTATTGCACCGTGAAGGCACTGATGAAGATGAGATCGCTGTTGATGGCATTGGCCATCAGGGTCGGATTGGTGATGACCCGGCCATCGGAAAGGGTGATGGAGGTCAGGGTACCGTTGGTCCCCGGCGTGATGGCGGTGACCTGCATATTGGCCGGCAGAGCCTGGCTGATGACGACGTTGCTGAGTGTCTGGCCTGCGGCCGGGGTGGCGGTCAGAGTCAGGGTATGGTTGAAGTTGGGGCCCGTGGTGGTCTCCCCTTCCTTCATGTCGAGACTCTGTTCGAACTCGATGATGGTGGGCCTGACCACAAAGCTGTGCAGACTGCTCTCGGTCAGGGTGGGATCATCTAGCGGGTTGTTCAGGGCGTCGTTGCCATACTGGAAGCCGCTGCGCACTCCTATGGTGAGCTGTGGCGTGGCCGAGGAGTAGCTGGTATCCGCCAGCTCGCTCAACCTGGCGCTGATCTGTATGGGAATGTCCGGCTGCCCCTGGGTCACACTGGCAAAGGGCACCACCACCACCACCAGGGTATCCCCGGCGCGCAGTCCCACATCGGCCGCCCGGATGATGAGAGGATTGCCGTTGCTGTCGACGGCGAGGGGGTGGGTCGCATTGCCGGAGGCGTCGAAGACGACGGTATGGGTCTGGAGGACCTGGCCCAGATAGCTTGCCTGGGTAAAGGTGATCCCATCGTTCCCGTCCTTGCCTGTACTGGGCAGATAGATATCCAGATAGGGAGCATAACCGCTCTGGCTGGCGGCATTGCGAACGTTGACGGTGAACTGGACCTCGTCACCGAGCAGCACATCGGCACTGCTTTGAGGCAGGCTGCTGCTGGGCTCGGCGTTGGCCAGCAGGCTATCGTAGCTGTGCAGCGCTGCAGCACCCAGGGCGAGTGGCTGATCGATGAGTCCCTTGCTCACCTCCAGTTGCCAGTCTCCCCCTTTGCTGATGGCGCCGGTGTCATCGCTGGATGCCCCGACATCGGCCCCAGTCCATTGTGCCAGGGCATTGACCAGCGCCTGTCCGGACTCCCCGGCACCGACTCGGCAACCGTAGAGTTGAATGTCGGCATTCTGGCTCAGATGGGATTGCCAGCCCTGCAATTGCGCACTGACGCTTGCCAGATTGTCGGCGGTGAGGGTGCGATTGCCCAGGGTGAATTGACCCGCGGAGCCGTGGGAGAGGATCTGGATGCTGTCGACCTGGCCGAGCTGCGCCAGTTTCTGCCCAATGGCGGCCAGGGCATCGGTTTGCTTGTCAATCAGCAGCAGGCTGGTGTTGCCGTCCAGGTGTTCGGTCAGTTGCTGCGCTTGCTCGATCCGGGTATCGATGACCAGCAGGTGGCGGGGTTGGGCTGTTTGTGAAGGTTCACCGTGAGCGGGGGCATCGCTTGGGTTGTCCTGGTGCTCCTGACTCTGATGCTCGGCTGCCACGGCCGCGGCACCGTCAAACAGTATGCGCGGCTCCAATGCCAACATCTGGTGTTGGGGCCGGAGAATGGATCTAGGGTTCGAAGTAGCCATAGCAACGCATCCATGCAGTCGTATTTGGCTTTAGTTTATCTCATAGCCGGCAACCCCTTGCCAGCTTGTTAGTGTTTGATTCGTCAAAAAATGGCAGCTTCAGGCAGCAACCTGATGAGGGTTGCCCACTCGCTCTTCAGCCTCAGGGAATGGTCATCTGGAAACGGGCGCCGCCAAGGGGAGATTCATCCACCCGAATGTCGCCACCGTAGCTGTGCACTATTTCGGTCACGACCGCGAGACCTATGCCTTGGCCGGGGGAGCTGTCAGCCCGGACACCGCGCTGGAAGATCTGCTCCGACTTGCCGGGCGTGATGCCTGGACCATCGTCTTCCACCAGAATAAGCAGGCCACTGCCTTGCCGACGTACCTGCACTTGTACCTCACTGATGGCGAACTTGCAGGCGTTGTCGAGCAGATTGCCCATCATCTCCATCAGATCCCCCTGCTCGCCATGGAAGAAGACGTCGTCGTCGAACTGGAACTGGGTCTGCAGCTTTTTGTGGCGATAGACCTTGGCCAGGCTTGCCAGCAGCTTCTCGATGAGGGGGACGGGTTCGGTGCCCTTGCTAGCGAGGCGTTTGCGGCCGGTGACGGCACGGCGCAGCTGATACTGGATGATCTGATCCATGGTGGTGATCTGTTCATTGATGTTGTCGTGTACCGGGTGGCCCAGCTTGAACTCCTGAGCCGTGATCTGGATGAGGGCGAGCCGGGTTTTCAGACTGTGGGCCAGATCGTTCAGCGCATGCTGATAGCGTTGGGTCTGCTGGCGCTCATTTTCCAGCAACTGGTTGACCGACTCGGTCAGCGGCAGCAGTTCCCGCTCATAATCGCTGGAGAGGGCCTCCCGCTTGCCGGCCCGGATCTCGTTGATCTGCCGCGCCATGGTACGAAGGGAGGAGAGGCTCCAGAAACTGGTGAGCAGCAGCAGGGCACCCAGCAGGCAATAGGCCAGCAGCGCCTGGCGGATGCATTGGTAGAGGTACTCCCGGGTCTGATCCTGATAGCGTTTGGCGGAGTCGACCATGACCACGTAGTAGGTGGTGGGGCCATCACCGTGATTGCGCAGGAAGCGCAGACTGTAGATGAAATAGCTGTCACCGTTCTTGATGGTGTGCAGCTTGAAGAAGTAATCCTGATCCAGCCCTCCCAAGTACTTCATCAGGTCCTGGCAGATGGTGCCCTTGATGGTGATCACTTCCGGCATGTGCAGGCTGGACCAGCTCAGCTCGCCATCCGAACGACAGATGAGGGTATCGAGGTTGGGGTCGATGGCATCGGGGGTGATGCTGGCGAGATCCGTGATGGCATGGGGATCCGGCTGCTTGGAGGAGAACAGCTTGGAGAGGTTCTCCTGCATGCGGGTACTGGCCTTCTGGGCCTGCTCTTCGGCATGGCCGAGATAGAGGATATAGACGGAAAACGCCATGATGATGGCGATGACCAGCATGGCGCTCATCATCAGCTTGATATGCAGGGAGCGGCGGATAAGCTTCATCAAGTCTCCCCCAAGCGCCATGGCGATGTTCCGATTAACTGCATGACAGGTTGAAGATGTAACCCTGGCGGCGGATGGTGGAGATGGGGGCTGTGGTCCCTTCTGGATCCAGTTTCTTGCGCAGACGGCTCACCATCACCTCTATGGTGTTCGGATCCCCTTCACCATCACCGTAGAGCTGGTCCAGCAACTGCTGTTTGGAGACCACCTGGCGGGCGTTGCGCATCAGATACTCCAGGATCAGATACTCGAAGCTGGTGAGAACGGTGACTTCACCGGCGATGGTCAGCTCCTTGCGGGAGAGATCCAGCTCGTAGTCACCGGCTTTCACCCGGGGAGAAATGAAGCCGGCGCTACGGCGCACCAGCGCGTTCAAACGGGCCAGCAGCTCGTCTTTCTGGAACGGTTTGACCAGGTAATCGTCGGCTCCGGCCTCCAGCCCTTCGACCTTGTCCTGCCAGCTTCCGCGCGCAGTTAGCACTATGATGGGGAAGGGGATCTGCTGCTCTCTCAACTGGGTGATGAGATGCAGCCCGTCCATGTCCGGCAGGCCGAGATCGATGATGGCCACGTCGATGGGGTAGTCGCGAGCGTAATGCAGCGCAATCTGGGCCTGGTCCGTGCTGTAAACCTGATTCTGGGCCTCGGTCAACAGCGTGGTGAGGTGGTGGTTGAGCAGCTTGTCGTCTTCGACCAAAAGGATTTTCATAAGATGCATGATGATGAGGGTCCAGGCTGTCAATTAGAGAGGGTAAGGAGAAGAGAGTCAATCCGGATCCTACACTCCCCCCCTGTATCGAGACTGAATCGCATACCCCTTTATTTCCGCCTCACTCTCTGAGCCGTGGCATCAAGTCTTATGAGTCTGGCTTGATGGGTACCTCCTGCATCTAGAGCCGTAGTTCATCGTTCTAAGTGCAGCTTTGCGACTATTCTGTTCGCACGGATTTGGTCTGCGTACCTGTGTCGGGGAGTACTCAGCTATCTGTCGGCATCGGCTGGGACAGCATTCAAGCTGCTATGGTCAGACCATTAACCATCTGTAATTGTTTGAAAAAATAGCTATTCTGTCTTCTTGGTCAGGTGAAGGGTATCGAGGGTTGCCATACAATGAGAATGTATATTTCAGGGGGCGGAGTAGTAGGGATTCTTTGAATCCCTTATAGGATGGATGGTTTCCTATGTTTTGACTGTTAATCTTCGGGCTAAACGAGATAGAATCTGACCCGAAATCGGGGATAGGGCCTTGGTTGCCCAAGATGTGAACAATGTATGCTCTCGGAAGACACAGATGTGCAACGTTATTTGATGCCATTGTGACACATCAACCAATACAAGAAGCTGGAGGATATGATGGCCAACAGCACACACAATCAGGTTAAAAACAGCATGTTGGGAGCTGTAACCCACTGCGGTAGCTAACGCTTTTCTCGCGCCTTCGATAAGCATGTTGTATGGCCTTTATGGCCTTTATGGCTTTTAAGAGGCCCAGGCCTCACGTAGCTTGTATCCTGCATCTCCCATACCACTCAGTTACCTCGTGAGAGTACCTATCAATATGAAAATTCTCGTTACCGGTGGAGCCGGTTTTATCGGCTCAGCAGTGGTACGTCACATCATTGGGCATACCCAAGATTCTGTTATCAACCTCGACAAGCTGACCTATGCGGGTAACCTGGAATCCCTGGCCGAAGTATCGAGCAGCAAGCGCTATGCCTTCGAACAGGTTGATATCTGCAACCGCACCGAGCTGGATCGGGTCTTTACAACCCATCAGCCCGATGCCGTGATGCACCTGGCGGCTGAGAGCCATGTCGATCGCTCTATCACCGGGCCTGCTGATTTTATCGAGACCAATATCGTCGGTACCTATATGTTGCTGGAAGCTGCCCGGGCCTACTGGAATAGCCTGGATGAGATGCGCAAAAGCGCCTTCCGGTTCCACCATATTTCTACCGATGAGGTGTATGGCGATCTGCCTCATCCGGACGAGGTGGATACAGGTGAGGAGCTACCGCTCTTTACCGAAACCACCCCCTATGCTCCCAGCAGTCCCTATTCTGCTTCCAAGGCATCGAGTGATCATCTGGTGCGCGCCTGGCGTCGGACTTACGGTCTGCCGACCGTCGTCACCAACTGCTCCAACAACTACGGCCCTTATCACTTCCCCGAGAAGCTGATCCCATTGGTGATCCTGAATGCCCTCGATGGCAAGTCACTGCCGATTTATGGCAAAGGTGACCAGATCCGTGACTGGCTCTACGTAGAAGATCATGCTCGTGCACTGTACACCGTCGTCACCACTGGGGTTGTCGGTGAGACCTACAACATCGGCGGCCACAACGAGAAGCAGAACCTGGATGTGGTGCATACCATCTGCGATCTGCTCGATGAGATGGTGCCGAAAGTGGGCTCCTATCGTGATCAAATTACCTATGTCACCGATCGCCCCGGCCATGACCGCCGTTATGCAATTGATGCCAGCAAGATGAGTGCCGAGCTTCATTGGCAACCGCAAGAGACCTTCGAATCCGGCATTCGCAAGACGGTACAGTGGTATCTGGATAACCAGCAGTGGGTCAACAACGTCAAGAGCGGGGCCTATCAATCTTGGATTGCGCAGAACTACGAGGAGCGTGGCTGATGCATATCCTGCTGTTTGGTAAGAATGGTCAGGTAGGCTGGGAGTTACAGCGCGCATTGGCCCCGCTGGGCCGTGTTACTGCGGTTGATTATGACTCTGTGGATTATTGCGGCGACTTCAGCAACCCGGCCGGGGTGGCCGAGACGGTCCGCCTGCTCAAGCCGGATGTAATTGTCAATGCCGCAGCCCACACAGCGGTCGACAAGGCTGAGAGCGAGCGGGTCTTTGCCGAACTGCTTAATGCCACCAGTGTTGAGGCGATAGCCAAAGAAGCCGAGGCGCTGGGTGCCTGGTTGGTGCATTACTCCACTGACTATGTGTTCAATGGCAGCGGCGAGCGACCTTGGGTCGAAACGGATCAGACGGCGCCGCTCAACGTTTATGGAGAGACCAAGCTTGCAGGGGAACATGCAGCAGCCCTTTGTACTCGCCATCTTATCTTCCGGACCAGCTGGGTGTATGCCGCCCGTGGTGCTAACTTTGCCAAGACCATGCTGCGTGTTGGCAAGGAGCGCAGCGAGATGTCGGTCATCAACGATCAGTTTGGTGCGCCGACCGGAGCCGAGTTGCTGGCCGATTGTACCGCTCACGCGCTCCGGGTTGCACAGCACAAACCCGAGGTTGCGGGCCTATATCATTTGATCGCCTCCGGAACCACCACCTGGTTTGACTATGCGAAGTTAGTTTTTGCCACAGCGAAAAACGCCGGTGTCGATTTGGCCGTGACTCAAGTCAATGCTGTGCCGACCAGCGAGTTTCCGACACCCGCCAGGCGCCCTCATAACTCACGGCTCGATACGAGTAAGTTCCAGCGCACCTTCGGGCTGGTACTGCCGGATTGGACAGTGGGTGTGGCGCGGATGCTGACCGAGATCCTAGGCAAATAAGAGAATGATAAACGGTGTGGTGATGTTGTGCCTCTCGCCGACAGGGATAAACGCAAAAGGAGCGGTGTTAAGTTCCCTCTTTTTGATGGATTACATTATTATTCAAATATAAGAATTAAGCACGATGACTAAACGTAAAGGCATTATTCTGGCCGGTGGGTCAGGCACCCGTCTCTATCCTGTGACCATGGCTGTCAGCAAGCAGTTGCTGCCTATCTATGACAAGCCGATGATCTATTACCCGCTGAGCACCCTGATGCTTGCAGGTATTCGCGACATCCTTATCATCAGCACGCCGCAAGACACCCCTCGTTTTGAACAACTGCTGGGTGATGGCAGCCAATGGGGGCTGAACCTGCAATACAAGGTACAGCCGACCCCGGATGGGCTGGCACAGGCCTTTATTCTGGGCGAAGAGTTTATAGGTAGTGATGACTGTGCACTGGTGCTGGGTGACAACATCTTTTACGGTCATGACCTGCAGAAACAGTTGGAATCTGCGGCAACTAAGGCTAGTGGTGCGACAGTGTTTGCCTACCATGTACATGACCCTGAGCGTTATGGGGTAGTGGAATTTGACCATTCAGGAACGGCGATTTCTCTGGAAGAGAAGCCAGTAGAGCCCAAGAGTAATTATGCAGTGACGGGGCTCTACTTCTATGACAATAGCGTGGTCGAGATAGCCAAGAGTCTTAAGCCCTCTCCCCGTGGTGAGCTGGAAATTACCGATGCCAACCGTATTTACCTTGAGCAAGGCAATCTGTCGGTTGCCATGATGGGCCGTGGCTATGCTTGGTTGGATACCGGTACCCACGAGAGCCTGATTGAAGCGAGCAATTTTATTCAAACCATTGAAACTAGGCAGGGATTAAAGGTTTCTTGCCCGGAAGAAATTGCCTATCGGAAAGGATTCATTGACGAGGAACAGATCAGGAATTTGGCTGCGCCACTTTCCAAAAATGCATATGGTCAATACTTGCTCAAGATGATCAAAGGGAAATAGTGTCGATGAAGGGTATTCAAACTGAAATTCCAGAGGTGTTGCTCTTTGAACCTAAGGTGTTTGGTGATGAGCGTGGCTTTTTCTTTGAAAGTTTCAACCATCTACAGTTTGAGAAGACTGTAGGGTATCCAGTCACATTTGTACAAGATAATCACTCCAAGTCGAGTCAAGGCGTTTTGCGTGGGCTGCATTATCAGGCTGCTCCATATGCTCAAGGTAAACTAGTTCGTTGTATTTCCGGTGCAGTATTTGATGTTGCGGTAGATATCCGTCTTGGCTCCTCAAGTTTTGGGCAGTGGGTTGGTGTGCACCTATCAGCCGAAAATAAAAGGCAGCTATGGATACCGGCAGGGTTTGCTCATGGCTTTGTAACCTTAAGTGAAACAGCAGAGTTTTTGTATAAAACAACAGATTATTACCATCCTGAAAGCGAGGGTGCTATTAGTTGGAATGACACTGATTTAAATATTTTATGGCCAGTATCAAATATAAAATTATCGCAGAAAGATCAAGTAGCACTGCCACTATCAAGCTATGTTGAGGCAATGAATCTATGCAAGTGAAATTAATCCCGCTGCAAACACATGGTGATGAACGTGGTTCATTAGTAGCACTGGAAGAGGGAAAAAATATACCCTTTGAGATCAAGCGTGTTTATTACATGTTTAAGACAAACCAAGGGGTGAGACGTGGCTTTCACGCCCATCGGACGTTGAAACAGGTTGCAATTGCAGTCCGTGGATCTTGTCGCTTTTTGCTTGATGATGGTTACGAGCGAGTTGAGATTTTACTGGATAATCCAGCTCAGGGGCTTCTTATTGAGTCATTTATGTGGCGCGAAATGTATGATTTTTCTGATGACTGTGTACTGATGGTCTTAGCAGACCAGCTATATGATGAAAATGATTATGTACGAGATTATCAGGTGTTTATAGAGGCATCAAAGAAATGATTCACCCAACATCTATTATTTCTGATAAGGCCGTGATTGGTAACAATGTTACTATCGGCGCATACACAATTATTTATGATAACGTTTTGATAGAAGATGACACTATCATTGAGGCATTTTGTGAGATCGGAGTTAGCAATAGCCTCTCTGATGGTGAGCGACTACATATAGGCAAGAGATCGCATATCCGTTCTCATAGTATATTTTATGAAGGATCTGTTTTTGGATCATCATTGGTGACTGGTCATCGAGTAACTGTTCGCGAGAAAACCATTGCTGGAGAAAACCTGCAAATAGGTACTCTTTCAGATATTCAAGGTCATTGTCATATCGGTGACTATGTTAGAACACACAGTAATGTGCATATAGGTCAACATAGCAAAATCGGTAATTTTGTATGGATATTTCCATATGTTGTACTCACTAATGATCCTCATCCGCCAAGCAATGTAATGCAAGGTGTAACGGTGAGTGATTATGCCGTTATTGCAACAATGTCAGTTATCTTGCCAGGTGCTTATATCGCAGAAGGGTGTTTGATCGGTGCCCACTCATCTCTTTCTGGGGTAACTGAAGTTGATACTATTTATGCAGGAGCTCCGGCAAAAGCAGTTGGTGCTACATCTAAATTAAAATTAAAGGATGGCTCCAGAAAACCGGCTTATCCATGGAGATCTCATTTTACTCGTGGTTATCCTGAGGATGTAGTTCAACAGTGGGTGAAGGAGTTCTCATAAGATGTATAAATTAGAAGAAATCAAAATAGGTATGAGTGAGTCATACTCTCAAACGATTACCGATGCCGATGTAAAAGATTTTTCAGGAATATCTGGGGATAAAAACCCCGTGCATATGGATGATGAATACGCAAAAGAATCTAGATTTGGTAAGCGAATTGCGCATGGAATGTTAAGTTCTAGCTTTTTTTCTGCATTATTTGGAACTAAATTACCCGGTCAGGGGTGTGTGTACGTTGCACAAAGCTTGAGATTTAGAAAGCCCGTATATATTGGCGATACTATTACCGCGACAGTAGAAGTCACATCCATTGATGTAGATAAGCGCAGAGTGTTTTTTGATACCTATTGCAAGGTAGGGAAATCAAAAGTAATTACTGGCGTTGCAGAAATTTATATTCCAGAGTGAGAAAAATGATTAACTTCCTCGATCTTAAAAATGTGAACTCCCGTTATAAGCAAGAATTGAAAGATGCATGTGCTCGCGTCATCGATTCTGGTTGGTATATTATGGGTAATGAGCTCTCTCAGTTTGAAACCGAGTTCTCAGACTACTGTGGCGTAAAACATGTTCTGGGTGTCGCTAATGGCTTGGATGCACTTATTCTAGTTCTAGATGCTTGGAAAGAACAGGGCAAGTTAAAGGCCGGTGATGAAGTTATTGTTCAGGCAAATACCTATATTGCATCTGTTCTTGCTATCACTCAGAATGACTTGACTCCAGTATTAGTTGAACCTAATTCAAATACTTACAATTTATGTCCAGAAGTTGTCCGTGCGGCTATTACGAAAAAAACTAAAGCCATTTTGCCAGTCCATCTTTATGGCCAGATTTCTCCAATGCATGAGATTATGAATATTGCGAAAGAGCATAATCTGCTGGTGCTCGAAGATTGCGCCCAAGCTCATGGAGCCATGATTGATGGGCGTAAGGCTGGTAACTGGGGTGATGCAGCTGCATTCAGCTTCTACCCGGGTAAAAACTTGGGCGCCTTGGGGGATGCTGGTGCGATTGCCACCAATGATGACTCTTTAGCTGAGGTTGTATGTGCATTGCGTAACTATGGTTCCCATAAAAAATATGAAAATCTATATCAAGGGGTAAATAGCCGTTTGGATGAAATTCAGGCCGCCATGCTAAGGGTAAAGCTTGGTTATCTGGAGAGCGATACCAAACGTCGCCAAGAAATCGCTGCACGTTACTGTACTGAAATTACTCATTCAGCAGTTAAATTACCTATTGTTGATAAGCCAGAAAGTCATGTATGGCATCTTTTTGTTATCCAAAGTGCTACTCGTGAGGCACTTCAATCACATTTACAGTCCTGTGATATCCAAACCCTTATTCATTATCCCATTCCACCTCACAAGCAAAAAGCATATAACACATTTAACCATATGACGTTACCGGTGACAGAGCGGTTACATCGGCAAGTTTTATCTCTGCCGATGGATCCAACAATGTCTGAAGAGGCTGTGACTCGAGTCATTGCTGCGGTGAATGGATTTACTGAATGAGACGCTTGTTAACAGTAACAGCATTTACAGCATTATTAACCCTGCTGAGAATGGTTGCTGGGTTTATTATTGCCAAGGTGGTGGCCGTGTATACCGGCCCCACTGGCATGGCTATGCTTGGACAAGTTCAAAGCATGGTGGGCATGTTAAATGGTCTGGTTACGGCTCCAGCAGGAAATGGTGTTGTGCGGTTTACCGCAGAACATCAAGCTAATGGCTATGAGGCATGTGCACCTTGGTGGAAGGCTGCGATTCAATGGATTTCTATATTGTTAAGTGTAGTTATTCCATTAGGTTTTTTACTGGCCAAGCCCCTTTCTATATGGCTTTTCGGGAATCCTGATTATATTTGGTTAGTTGTTATATCTTGTTGTGCACTTCCCTTTTCTGCCGCGAATACATTAATAGCTTCAGTTATTAATGGTCAGCAGCAGTATCGGCGTTATGTCATAGCGGGCATGATTTCAGTATGTGTGGCGACTGTAATCATGATTGGATTGATACTGACGTCCAATCTACATGGCGCATTAATCTCTGCTGTTATAAATAGCAGCATTTCAGGCTTGGTTATGTTAATTATATCCCTGCGGCAACCCTGGTTTAAAGCACGTTACTGGTGGGGTAAAACTGAGCATGTACACCGTAAGGCGATAGGTGGTTATGTGCTGATGGCAGTGACTTCCGCTCTGACTGCCCCTGTTGCGTTGATTTTAATTAGAAATATTCTGGTGGCTAATGTTGGTTGGGAGGTTGCTGGTTATTGGCAGGCTGTGTGGAAGATATCGGAAGCATATTTAGCTGTAATTACTATGGCTCTTGGTACTTACTATTTACCTAGATTGTCGTCACTAAATAACGTGGCAGCTATCAAGGCTGAAATTATCGGTACAGCTAGAATTATTATGCCACTGGTTGCTATCAGTGCCGGGATGGTTTATCTCTTTAGAGATATAGCAATATCTCTTTTGTTCACATCAACGTTCTCACCTGCACGTGATCTTTTTTCTATTCAACTCGTTGGTGATGTAATAAAGATTGCAAGCTGGCTTGTTGCATATCCTATGTTATCTCGTGGTGCTGTGAAATGGTTTGTTAGTTCAGAAATAATATTTTCACTGTCATTTGTGCTCCTATCTTGGTTATTTATTGTTAGCGCCGGTGTAAACGGTGTTAATATTGCATATGCCTTAAATTATGCATTGTATTTTTTATTTTTTGTTATAAATTTTAATAAAATAGCAAAATAAGGTAGTTGAATGAATTCTTCATGCAGTAAATTTATTTTAGAGTTGAAGAATAAGATTACTTCTACTGATGATCTTGAATATGCAATTTCCTTGGCAGAAGCGTTAGCCAAGTTACTATGGTCTAATAATGTAGGAATTTATAGTTTTCCTGATATAGAAAGACATCTTAAAATTAAGATAATCGATTCCATTAGTTCGTCAGGATTAAATAAAAATAAAAATAAAAATAAAAATAAAAATATATTGTTTGTTATTAGTGAGCCATATCTTGCTGGCGGACATACCAGGTTGATGGAGCGCCTCTCCGAAATGTTGGATGAAGGTGTGGATTTATTGGTCACTCGGCGATCTGGTGATCGAGAAAAAGATAGAATGTCATCTTTCTTTTCCAGTGTAATTACAGTACCTAGTTCATTATCAATCTTGAAAAAAATAGTTCATATATCAGATATATATGCAAAGTATAATAAGCTGATCTTAAATATTCATCCTGATGATATTATATCTGTATTATCATGTGGATTAGCTAAGGAGAAAAATCCTGATCTTGAGTGTTTCTTTATAAATCATGCAGACCATGTTTTTAATGTGGGTGTAACTGTTGCGGATGTATGGTTTGAAATCAGCAATTTTGGGCGGAAAATAGATAAGCTTAGAGGCATTACCTGCCCAAGCTCATTTTTAGGTATCCCGCTGGATAAAAGTGCTAAATTCAATAGTATGAATATAAGGTATCCACGGTCCGAAAGTGAGATAAAGAAAATAGTTTCTGCCGCATCAGGTGCAAAGTTCAAACCGATAAAAGGGATTTCTATTTTCTCTACAATATCAGAACTGATGGTGGGGCATCCACATGCTGTCATCTATATAATCGGTGTTAATTTGTATACTGATTATTGGTGGTGGGCAGTGAAGCTTAAGCACTTTAAACGTTTAAAAATAATAAATTCTTTACCATATGATGAATATTTATCGTTGACCAGTTCTAGTGATGTATATATTGATAGCCATCCGATGCCAGGTGGTACGGCATTTGTTGAACAGTGCTTGAATGGTGCTTATTGTACGGGTATTGAGTCTCCTCTTCAGGGGTACACTTCTCTAGAGGAGAATAAATTTATTAATCTAGATAATGGTATCAATATTCGTAATCTTGAAATGATTATGGGTAAATTAGAATCAGTCCATTCATTTTATAATGTGAAAGATAGGTTTTTGAGTGCTATTTATGATATGAAATATTCAGATAACCTGCTGGAGTCAGATGTTAAGTGGCGTGGAGATGAACACTTTTTAGAGAAAAACGACTTGGATAAATTTCCATGTGAAATCTTATCATTGATTATGTCAGACTGGAGTGATTTTGCATTTTTTATATTTAACTACCCACTTGTTACAATTAAAAGCTTACTGATCTTGTTTATGAAAAAACTAATGAAAAAATAGATTAACAATTACTACCTTATGCGAGAGTGCCAATAATGGAATATCTAGTTTTCTTCATGGCATTGATTGTTGCTATCTTTGTTCACTACAAAGCATGGCCAATATTTGGTTATTCAGCACATCCACTAGGATTTGTTATTGCCTTCCAAGTTTTAATTCTAACCTTGCCTGGGATTTTCATTATTAGCTATAGTTCGGATTGTTTAGGCTCTATAACATGCAGCTTAGTATCTTCAGATATTAAAAAAGCAGTGTTTATTGATTACTTCATTGTGCTTTTCACGTTATTCGTTTCAATTGGCATTGCTTTCTTATTTGTCGGCTGTCGTAATGAGTTTGTTCCAGCTGCAAATAGCCAAAAGTTATATATATATATCTGTCTGCTATTAGTTTTATTTATTTTGGTAGCGAAATTTGTTTTTACAAAAAACATACCACTTATTACTGCATTTGTTGGAAGTTCGCTTGATGCTGAAGCCCAAAAAGCCAGTATATTGCGAGGGGAAGATGGTTTTTCATTCCCAGTTATAAATTTTTTCATAAAATATTTTCCCTTATATTTCTATTACAGCTGCCTTATTTCATATTTTAATAAAGATTGTACAAAGAAAGTTGTCGTCATTGCATTCATCGTGACATCGCTGTGTATTCTATATGATCTTCAAAAGGGCCCCCTTGTTATGATGGTTATCGGTTCTTTTTGGTTATATTGGAGCCGTAATGGGAAAATGAGAAGTATAATACTTGGCGGTGTTTTAAGCTTGATGATTATTAGTTTTTTATTTTATATTTCTTTCGATTTTGGTGGTGATTCTTCATATTTTTTGGATGCGATATTAAATCGTCTTTTTGTTGCTCAAGTTGATGGTATGTTTTGGGTCTATAATTTTTCAAAGCAAAATGAATTGTATTTATATTGGGGGTTACCATTTTCCAGCATATTGGGAATTGAACAAATTGATCCCCTGAGTGACATTATAGGACATGTATTTCCGAATGCTAATGAGTCTTGGGTGAATGCAACATCATTTATGATAGGCGAAGCCAAAGCTATATTTGGTGATTATTCGATGATCGTTTCTGTTATGGCCATAAGCATCAATGTTATTTTTCTTTGTGTCATTAGCTCATGGTTACTTAGATTGAATCGTGGGGTATTTTATCCGGCAATTTTTGTTATGACTCAAACGTTGCCATTGGCAAATAATATTACAGACCTATTGTATGGCCGATTTCTATTTGGATTTGTTTTATTTATGATTTTCCCACTGTTAGCAATTAAATTGGAAAGGTCAGTGAGATTTATAATGAGCCCTTACATGAAAAATATAAATCAGAGCAATGTATGACTGTTCATAGTGGAAAAGTACTTTCAATAGTTGTGACTTATGAACCTAATTGGGGTTCGGTGATTGAAAACATTACTGACATATCAAGTGAGATAGATGTTTTCATATC
Source organism: Aeromonas intestinalis (assembly GCF_054052485.1). Lineage (NCBI taxonomy): Bacteria > Pseudomonadati > Pseudomonadota > Gammaproteobacteria > Aeromonadales > Aeromonadaceae > Aeromonas > Aeromonas intestinalis. The sequence goes on along the minus strand of NZ_JBSTYK010000001.1, from coordinate 89,926 downwards.
CGATAATAGTAAAGAACCATATTCTATTGATGGTGGGTTTTCTAATGGAGTATTCTACCACCATAATGGTGGAAATATTGGTATAGCTGCAGCTCAAAATACGGCGATAAGATTTGCAAAAGAGCATGATTATGAGTATGTAATATTTATTGATGATGATAGCTCCATTTCACTTGTACAGATTAATGATCTGTTATCCAGCTACGATTTCTTGGAACGTAATGGCTACAAGGTTGCGGCCTTATGCGCAGTCCCCAATCAGACTGGGGGGTTGGATGTAAAAAAGTCAATTCCAAAATTGGAGAGATACCTTTCAAGTGAAAATCTAATGAGTTCAAGTTCTATTACGGCAGTTAGAACATTTAATGATATTGGTATGTTTGATGAGAGCTTATTTATCGACTATGTTGACTATGAATGGGGCTGGCGCGCTCGTAATATGGGGTATGATATTATAATAGACTCTTCAGTTGTCTTTTCTCATCATCTTGGAGAGGGAGTATTAGATCTAAAAGTTTTTAGGTTGGGAGTACCATCTCCCGTTAGGCATTATTTTCAAACAAGAAACATGCTTAAAATGATGACCTTGAACTATGTTCCACTACGCTGGAAAATATCTCAATTGTGTCTATTTCCAATTCGGTTTATTATTTTTTCATTTTTTTATTCAGAAAACAAAAAAAGGCGAAAATTCTTTTTGAAAGGCATAAAAGATTTTTTCAGTTAAAAGTTAAATTTTCTGACCTACTGAGTCTACGCTTTAAAGATAAAAGATTTAACTGCTGACAATAAGGTTTACTATGGCTTTTAGTGTTCTAATGTCTTTATATATTAAAGAAAATCCTAGTTTTTTAGATGAATGTCTATCAAGTTTGTTTAATCAAACAAAGCAGGCTGATGAGATAGTTATTGTTCTTGATGGTCCTGTCACTGCAGAGTTACATATAGTGCTTGACCGTTGGAGAAAAAAGCTACCAATAATTATCCTATCCTTAGATAAAAATATCGGACTTGGAGGGGCCCTTAATAAAGGTCTTGATGTATGTAAATATGACATTGTATTTAGAATGGATACAGATGACATAGCTTATCAGGATAGATTCGAGGTTCAAGAGTCCTTTCTTAGAAATAATAAAGAAGTAAAGTTGTTAGGTGCATATGTTAGTGAATTTGATTCTACGATATATGACGTTCATTCGATAAGGCATGTACCATGCGCTCATAATGACATAGTACGTTATGCTAAATATAGAAATCCGATGAATCATATGTCAGTTGTTTTTAGAAAGTCTGCAGTTATTTCTGCTGGGGGCTATCAAAATGATTATTTATATGAAGATTATGCTTTATGGGTTAGAATGATTATAGACGGTTGCTTAGTTTCAAATATTCCTAGAGCTCTTGTTTTTGCTAGAACAGGAAATGGGATGGAAGTTCGCCGAGGTGGTTTAAAATACGCACTGTCAGAATTTCATGTTCAGAGAAAGTTTTATCAAATAGGATTTATTTCTTTTTTTGAATTTATGAGAAATGTTGTTACTAGGTTCCCAGTTAGGTTGTTACCCGGGCAAATTAGAAAGAAAATATATCGTAGTTTTCTCAGAAAATAAATCAACTTGAAGTATTTGGGGACTAATGTGAAGATTACACAGTATCAGAGACGCCACTCCCGTTGGTATGAGAGATTTTTTTTCAGTTCCCCCGTATTATTTCTTCTGGGTGCTTTTTTTTCAGTGCTAATTCCTGGCTTGGAACGCTGGGGGTGGGGGTTTTGGGAGCATCTAGATTCGGTGAGGGTTAATACGCTTACTGGCGCATTTCTTGCTTTTCTCCTTACCGGTATTATTTTACATAGAATACTCCGATATCCTGGTGCAAGTCCTGTTGCCTATGTAATTCCAACAGTTACTGCTGCCTATGGTATTTTAGTTGTAATGCTATTCTTTATTCGTCTCGAATATAGTCGACAGGCTCTTTTTGAATCATATATGGTAGCATTATTATGCTGTTGGGTTGTTTATTTCATTGGCCGTAGATATAGAATACCAAAGTATGCACTTTTACCATTCGGTGATTACCGCGGATTATTGAAAAACAGTGCCGCAAAGTGGCGGGTTTTAGAGACCCCAGATCTAGGCTCTGTTAGGTATGATGCGGTAGTCGCAGATCTAAGAGACAGCAATCTTGCCGGTGATTGGGAGCGCTTTCTGGCACATTGTGCACTGTCTCATGTTCCGGTTTATCATATAAAACAGATTAGTGAAGCTCTCACCGGTCGGGTAAAGATAGATCACTTACATGAAAATCAACTTGGCTCTCTCTTACCATCACCGCTATATACTCTTATCAAGAGATGGGTGGATATTTTAACTGCACTACTTGCTATTCCATTGCTATCTCCATTTATGCTAATAACAGCTATTTTGATAAAAATAGAAAGCCCTGGTCCTGTGATATTCCTGCAGAATAGAGTGGGAAAAGGAAATCAAGATTTCAAAATATATAAGTTTCGTAGTATGTGTCAAGAGTCTGAAGAAAATGGTGCTCAATTTGCAAAAGCTGGAGATATGCGTGTAACCCGAGTTGGGAGAGTTATTCGTAAATTGCGAATTGACGAGTTACCACAGTTTTTCAATGTACTTAAAGGTGACATGAGCCTCATTGGTCCAAGACCAGAGCAAAGGGCATTTGTTGACAAATTTGAGAAAGAAATTCCTTTCTATATGTACCGTTTGATTGTCAGACCTGGTATCAGTGGCTGGGCTCAAGTTGTACATGGTTATGCTGCCGATGCAGATGATACACGTGTTAAAATTGAACATGACTTCTATTATATAAAGCATTTCTCACTCTGGTTAGATGTATTGATTGTATTTAAAACAATCAGAACTATTTTGACTGGATTTGGGGCAAGATAGTTGTTTATATCGTACACTAATCGCATATAGTACGGTCGTATTTATTAACATAAAACATGCTTAATTAGTACCGTTGTAGTCATCCATAAAAGATAAAGCCATACACCTTTAATCACTTTATTTTTAGAGAGCATAATGAACGAAATATCATCTAGCAATCTAGGCAATACGGTACCACAAGGCTGGCAGCCTATATCCAATGACACGGTCGAGCTACGCAAGATGGTCTTGGTTTTTTGGCGTCAAAGAGTTACCATATTATGTTGCACCGTGGTTTTTTTCTGCCTTGGGTTATCTTATGCATTATTGTCTCCTCAAATATGGGTTAGCCAAGCAGAGATAAAACCACCAACTCTAAAAGAGGTTGAATCATTAGAGTTTAATGTTAATCAATTAATTAATGCTCAAGTTTCAGAGGGCGCATTCAGTGGTTTTGGTAAAAAAAATATATATGATGATTTTATTAATAGCTTCAATGGTTTCGACAACAAAAAATCCTTTTTGATTGAAAATGGTTATCTTGATATCGAAGCTCTTCGTATTGGCGCAGAAAATAACAATGCTAAACGTCTGCTGCTTAATGACATGGCTGATGGAATAAACGCTCGGGTGTTAGATAAATCAAGTGATAATATAACGCTATATTTTTCTGCTGGAACTGCAAAAGATGCAAAGTCGCGGTTAGAGGAGTACATTGATTATATTCAGAAAAAAGAAATTGTGACTAAAAGTAAAGAGCTTTCCACAATATGGAAAAATCGAATAAAAACCTTAGAGTCACAATATAAAAGTGCTCGAGAGGACACTCTTAAACAGCTACAAGATGATATTCTTAGAACTGACTATAGTCTTCGTATAAGCCAAGCTGCTGGAATTGAGACTCCAGTACAGAATTTGCAGAATAAGGGGAGTTTTACCATCGATCTTGGCGCCCGGGCTTTAGCTGAACAACTCAAAGTGTTGAAAGAAATTAAAAATCCTGAGTTTATGAATCCAGCTTTGGGTGATCTGCGTTTGCAATTGAGCAGCCTCCAAGCTCTTAAGGTCGAAACCCTACCATTTCAGTCTTTCGCTTATCTTGCATCGCCTAGTGAGCCGCTCTCCCGTGACAAACCCAAGCGACCACTTATTGTAGTGTTGGCAACCCTGCTGGGTGGCATGCTGGGGGTGGGCATAGTGCTGGTTCGTCATGCGTTCCGCAGGCCGGAACATGTTGGGTCACAACAGGTATAGTATTCATCCATGAGCGAGAGGGGGCATTAGCCCCCTTTTTTGTTTTCTGGGGGGTACGCGAGTGGCGAAGAGTATGGGATTGAGGAACCTGGGAAGATGATGACGACTGCAAAGTCTTTTGGAGTAGTGAGCGGACTCTACTGGCTGCTCGGTATGCATTTCTTTATGCACAATCCGGGGGGCTCCGGGCTCTATCTGCCGTTCAATGCCTGGGGCTGGATCTTTGCGAGCCTGGTGATTGGGCTCGGCCTCTGGCAGGCGACGTTGCGCCAGCAGTTGGTCGTCTCTTCGCTGCAGATTGGATTCTGGCTGGGGGGCACGCTGCTGCTGCTGCCCATGGCCTATCCGGGTTTTGAGCTGAAAGACTACGCCATTCCCCGTTTGCTGGGGCTGTTTGCGGGCCTGCTGTTTCTGAGTTGTCTCTACCAGTGGAAATGGGAGAAGCCTGCGCGGGATAAACTGCTCTATCTGTTGTTGGTGGCGGTAGCCATTGAAGGTGTTCTCGGCCTGGTGCAGTTCTATCTGCTGACTCCGGGCAACTGGTTGGGATACGACACGCGTGCCAACCGACCCTATGGCATCTTCCAGCAACCCAATGTGATGGCGAGCTTCATGGCGACCGGTCTGTCGCTGGCAGTCTGGCTCGAGATGAGGGGGAGTACTCACCCCTGGCTCAGGGGGCTGCGTTACGGGGTGATCCTCGCGGCGTCAGTGCTGCTGGTCGTGCTGCAATCCCGGGTCGGCCAACTGGGGGGCTTGCTGGCCTTGTGGCTGCTGGTGCCGCAACTGCAACGTCAACGACAGCTGGGACGTATCCTCGTCCTGGTCGGACTGGGCATCGCCCTGGGGCTTCTCTCCCAATACGCCATGGTAGGGGCCAAGCGGGGGCTGGATATCTACCAATCCGGCGGCATGCGCTCCATCTACTGGCCCTATGTCGCCAAGCTGATTGCAGAGTCCCCCTGGACGGGTTGGGGTTACGGCAGCTTCGAGCCGGTGTTCCTCGAGCATTACATGGCCGACAAGGCCCTCAACCCAGCCATGGTGCAGATTGAGTACAACCTCGACCATCCCCACAACGAATTTCTCTACTGGGCAGTGGAGGGGGGGATTGCCCCCATGCTTGGCATGCTGCTGATGGGGGGCGCTCTGTTGTGGCGGCTGAGTCGGGCGGGCTGGGTCAAAGGCGCCGCGCTGTTGGCTCTGGTGACCCCCATCTTGCTGCACAGCCAGACCGAATACCCCTTCTATCATGCCATCGCCCTCTGGTGGGCCCTGTTGCTGCTCATCTATGTGGTGGATGCGGAAGTGGAGGAGGGGGGGGCGGCCAGCTGGCGGGAATATGTCTATCGTCCCTGGCTGCTGCTGCGCTTCATGGCCATGGCCATTCCCCTGGTGGTGGTGCCCTTCATGCTGACTGCCATTCACACCGCCTGGGTGGTGACCAAGTATGAGCGCGGCGGTTACAAGGAGCCGACCCTGCTGCTAGATGTGGTCAATCCCATGGCCTGGTTGACCCGAGTGGAGTTCGACGTCAACGCGGTGCGGCTGATGGTGGGCCTGCAGACACACAACAAGGCGGAGCTGGAGGCCTACCTCGAGTGGGGACATGCCTTCGTGCGCCATACCCCGCGGGCCAATATCTACGCCAACATGGTGATCGCCCTCAATGCGCTGGGGCGAACGGAAGACGCCAACCAGCTGCGGACCCGGGCTCTGCTGCTCTATCCGGGTGAGCCCTTGCTCACCGGCAAGGGGGCCGCCTCGGTGGCGGCGACCCTGGAGCGCAAGCCCTCCTCCTGACGACGTTCAGGCTCTCGTCACTATCTGTGGTGCGGGCAAGCCTGCAGTCAGCTTGGCTCCGGTAGCCTGATGACTCGATCGCAGGGCCCTCCTGCCACCGGCCCGGCATCCCCGCCGGGCCCCTCATCGGAGCCTACATCGTGAAGAAAGTGGAATTCATCGCCGCCAGTCTGCTCATTCTCAGCTCATCCGCCATGGCCGGTACCAGCGCCCAGGTCGAATACGGCACGGTGCAGGAGAGCCATCTCATCACTCAGACCACCCCGCCTGCCCATCAGGGGGCCAGACCCCTTCGCACCATAGGCGCGGCGGCGCTCGGTGCGGCCGTTGGCAACCAGTTCGGCGGCGGCTCGGGTCAGACCATCATGACAGCCACGGGGGCGATTGCTGGCGCTGAGGTGTCTCGTCGTCGCCAGAGTGCGCAGAATTCACCACAGGCGGCGCAATCGGTGGAGCTGCAGATCAAGACCGACGGCGGCAAGGTGCTCAGCGTAGTGCAGGCGAGCGATCCCAAGCTCAGCTTTGCCAAGGGGGACAGGGTGCGGATCCTGACCTCGGGTGCAGACACCCGGGTCGACAAGTCGCTCTGAATGGCGATGCGTCGACTGGGGGCTGACTCGGTGACCGCTTGGCCAGAACAGGGTGAGGTTCTCCCTGAACTGCCTCTGGACAGGGGTTGAATGACCCCGTTTGTGGTCCATTCCTGCACGATGTTTCACCAACTGTTTTCCCCGGTCGCAAAATTGTGGTTCAGGGCTGGACGAGGTGCGCGCCTTGGTTAAGATGAGTCTCTTAACGTGTGGCAAGGGAGGTTGAAATGGAGTTAGTACTAGGCCCGCTGGAGGCCCGGGTGATCGGCTGTCTGATAGAGAAAGAGATCTGCACGCCGGATCAGTATCCCCTCTCCCTCAATGCACTGGTCAACGCCTGCAACCAGAAGAGCAATCGTGAGCCCGTGCTGGATCTCGCCGAGCTGGATATCCGCGCCGTGATCGACGAGCTGATCCGCCGCCGTCTGGTGGTCAATACTGCCGGCTTCAACGCGCGGGTGCCGCGTTATCAGCACCGCTTCTGCAACACCGAGTTTGGTGAGCTCAAGTTCACGGCGCAAGAGCTCGGCATCCTCTGCGAGCTGTTGCTGCGGGGCCCGCAGACGCCGGGCGAACTGCGCTCGCGCACCAACCGTCTGTGCAGTTTCGACGATGTGACCGAAGTCGATGCCGTGCTGGCTGGCCTCGCCGAACGGGGTCCCTATGTGGTCAAGCTGCCCCGGGAGCCGGGCAAGCGGGAGTCCCGTTACGCCCACCTGTTCAGCGGCGAGATCGATCTGCAGGCACTGGCACAGGCGGCTCCCGCCAGCACTTACGCCTCTCCCGCTGGAGATCGCCTGAGTCAGCTCGAGGAGGAGGTCGAGAGCCTCAAGGAGCGTCTGGCGGCCCTGGAGTCCAGGCTGGCACAGCTGGAGGGATGAAGCCCGCGATGGTTCACAAGAAGGCGCTTCGGCGCCTTTTTGCTTGCACCGGGTTGCCCGTTGGCGAGATTAATTCATCGTCGCCAACGTCCGCCATCTGACTCCCTTCATGCTAATTTTTCCCCTCTTTTTGTTGATCCCTGTCCTATTCTCCCCACCGTTTTTTATGAAGCTGGCCGCTTTTTTTGTACTAATTCGCGCTTAAGGGTCGAGCCGCCGCCCCTTTCTCGGTAAAATTCCGCCTTTGCACCAGCCCACGAGTCCTGATGTCAGCCTTCACCCTCTCTTCGGATTGCTATGCCCTGCTCAGCGAGCTGCAACTGCAGCGCGCCGCCAGCCCCCGCTATCTGCTCGACGCCTTGCAAGATGCAAGGCCTGGCCCCCAGTCCCCCGGACTGCTGGCCGAGCGGTTGGCACAGCTGCAGGAGCAGGGCTTGGTGCGTCTGCGGGGAGAGCAGCAGTGGAGCCTGACGGCGGAGGGGACGCTGGCCCTGATCCTGGGAGTGCGTGGTGGCCATTGTCCCATGCCGGAGTGGTCACGGGTGCCCTCCGTCACCGGGCAGGAGATGGCGCAAGCCCTGGTGCGCGAACTCTGTCTGGGGGAGGCGGGCCAGATACCCGCCTATTACCAGAGTGCCGAGTTGTTGAGTCTGCTGGACTTGCCCGATGCCCATCGCTTGCTGCCCGGAGCGAGCCCCGCCTGGCAGCAACTCCTGCTGGAACACTTCGCCCTGCAGACCCTGCTGGATGCCGAGCCCGCGTCAGGCTGGCCGCTGGCAGAGATTGCCGCGGCCTGCGCCGCCCCCCTGTCCGGGCGGGTACAGATGCTGGCTGCCGAGTGGCAGTGGCTCTGCGGCTCGCCAGAGGGGGAGGTCAGGGGCGGGGTGACCACTCACTGGCCGGCACTGCAGCAGTTGGCGGAGCGCACCGATGAGCATCCCCTGGGGGAGCGCCTGCTCGGGGCCCTGGCGCAGTGGAAGGCCGAACGGCAGGACGAGGGGGAGCCCCCCGCCTGGCCCCCCATGTTCAGCACCCTGCTCTGGCTGGGCTGGTTGCAGCAGGCCGATCCCGTGCTGGCCAGCGAGCAGCGCAAGCAGTGGCAGCGCAGCCTGGGTCAGGGGGGGGCACGCAGTGGCTTCCCGCTGCTCGGGGATCTGCTGGGGCAGTGGGCCGGTGATCGCCACGGTCAGGCGGTCGGTCTGTTCGATACCCTGCAACTGCCCCTTGAGGAGCTGCACTGGGGCTATCTCTGGCTCGATCTCTGCGCCCTCGCGCGCCATGGGGAGCAGAGCCCCCAGGTGGCCATTTTGCACAAGTGGGATCTCTCCCACCTGCTGGAGGCCGAGCCCCATCACCGGTTGATGGCGTTTTGCCAGGATCTGCTGCGCAGCTTACTGGGGCAGGGGGCACAGCGTCCTCCTCTCAATCAGTTACCGGTCAGCAGCAATGGTGAGGGCGACGATGAGCCGGAAGATGACAAGGCACCCGCCTCCGCCAGCTGGCTGAACTGGCTGCAGGGATTGGGGCGCTCCAGCGGCGTGCGCAAGGCGCAGGAGCGGCTGGTTTGGCTGCTTCACGCCGAGGGGCCCGAACTGGAATGCAAGATCCAGAAGCAGAGCACCAAGGGGGAGTGGACCGCCGGTCGACGGGTGGATCCCGCCCTGCTCTCCACCCAGTATGCGGCCCTGCTGGACGAGGCCGACTGGGCGCTGGTGCGTACCCTGCCGCGCTCAATGAGCAAGCTGCCGCGAGAGGCCTGGGCGCCCCTTGCCGACCATCCCCGCCTGTTCAACGCCAAGGGCCAGAAGCTGCAACTGGCCATCAGCGCCCCCTTGCTGCAGATCGTGCCGGATGACGGGCAGAGCGATCCGGAAGCTTTGGCGCAGACGGCCCAGCCTTCGACTCCAGAGTCCCGGATGCCGGGCATGCGGGCGTTGCTAAACCCCCGGGCTGCGGCTCGGGGGGCGCATATCGTGCCGCTGGCGCAGGATTTATGGCAGCTTATTCTGACGCCGCAGGCATTGGTAGACAGATTGCCTGCCTTGACCACCATTCCCCCCCTGCCCGAGGCGGGGTTGGCCGAGTTGCAACGCACCCTGGACGCCATCCCGGATCTCCCCTGGCACAGCCAGGTGGCGGGCCTGCAGGGCAATGCCGAGATCGCCCCCTGGCCGGGCGTGGCCTCGGTGCAGCTGGATTGGCAAGATGGCCAGCTGGTGGTCCAGCTGGTGACCCGGGAGGGGGACTTGCCCCCTCTGCCCCTTGGCAAGGGGGAGGCCATCGTCCGGCAGGGGATGAAGGCGTATCACTACTGGCAGCGGGATCTGGGGGCGGAGAAGGAGGCGGCCCAGCGGCTTCGCAGCCAACTGCCCATCGGGTTGCCGGGCAACGAGTGGAAGCTGGAGGGTGAGCAGGCGCTGACCCTGGTCAACGCCCTGCCGGAGCTGGTGGACGCCGGCGTGGTCATTCACTGGCATCAGGACAGCGCGCGCCTCAAGAGTCTGGACGAGGCGGCCTTGAGCCTTCGCATCGAGCGGCGCCAGGACTGGTTCCAGGTGGAAGGGGCCCTGGCGCTGGACGAACACCAGATCCTCGACTTGCGTCTCATCCTGCGTCAGCTCACCCCGGGCCAGCGCACCGTCCAGCTCGATGACAAGACCAGCCTGATGCTGACCGACAAGCTGGTGGATCGCCTCACCATGCTGGGGGCCATGCTCGACACCGAACAGCGCATCAACAACAAGCTGGCCTATCCTCTGGCCCGCCTGTTGTCCGCGGTGACCACGGCGGGGGACGAGGCCTGGCAGTCCCTCCAGCAGGAGTGGCAGCAGGAGGTGGCGTGTCCGCCCGAGCTGCTGACGGCGCTGCGGGATTACCAGAAGGAGGGGGTGCGCTGGATGGCGACCCTGGCCCACCACGGCTTCGGCGCTTGTCTGGCGGACGACATGGGCCTTGGCAAGACCCTGCAGGCGCTGATCCTGCTGCGCATGCGCCAGCATCTGGGACCGGCCCTGGTGGTGGTGCCCAAGTCAGTGGTCACCAACTGGCAGGAGGAGGTGGCGCGGTTCGCCCCCGAACTGGAGGTGGTGGTGTTCGAGAACCCGGCCGAGCGGGAGGCACTGATCCAGGAGGCCAGGCCGGGTCAGATCGTGCTGGTCAACTACGGCATGCTCGGCAGCCTCGCCCAGGCTCTCAAGTCCCGTCACTGGTCGAGCATGGTGCTGGATGAGGCGCAGCAGATCAAAAATGCCGGCACCCAGCGTGCCAAGCTGCTGTTCCAGCTCGACGGCGATTTTCGCCTGGCGCTCTCCGGCACCCCCATCGAGAATCACCTCGGCGAGCTGTGGAGCCTGTTTGCCTTCATCAACCCGGGGCTGCTCGGCAGCCTCAGCGAGTTCAAGCGTCGCTTTGGCAAGGCGGTCAAAGATCCCCGCCATATGTCGTTGCTGCGGGCGGTGATCAGCCCCTTCATCCTGCGCCGCCTCAAGCAGCAGGTGCTGACCGAGTTGCCGGACAAGACGGAGATCATCCATCACATCAGCCTCTCCCCGGAGGAGCGTCAGCTCTACGAGGCGACGAGACGGGAGGTGGTGCAGCAGGTGCAAAGCGCCGATGGCCGCGCCCTGATGCACGTGCTGAGCGGCCTGACCCGGCTGCGCCGACTCTGCTGCTCCCCCCAGCTGGTGATGCCGGAGTGGTCACAGACCAGCAGCAAGCTGGACGAAGCCATGGGGCTCCTGGAGGAGGCCATCGACGGGGGCCATCGGGTGCTGGTGTTCAGCCAGTTCGTGGATCTGCTGAGCCTGTTGCGGGCACGCATCGAGCAGCGCCAGTGGGACTACTGCTATCTGGATGGTGGCTGCTCCGCCAAATCCCGTCAGGAGTCCATCCTGCGTTTTCGTCACGAACCGGTGCCCCTGTTCCTCATCAGCCTCAAGGCGGGGGGCACGGGGCTTAACCTGACCCAGGCCGATACCGTGCTGCACCTGGATCCCTGGTGGAATCCGGCGGTGGAAGATCAGGCGAGCGATCGGGCCCACCGCATGGGGCAGACCCAGCCGGTGACCGTCTATCGCCTGGTGTGCGAGCAGACGGTGGAGGAGAAGATTGTGGCCCTGCACGATGAGAAACGGGCGCTGGCGGATGGCCTCTTGAGTGGTCAGTCCGAGGTGAAGGGACTGGATGTGGAGAGCCTGCGTGCCCTGCTGATGAGCTGATTGCCCGGGCGGGCGAACGTGCCGCGGGGAGCATCCGGTGATGCGCCCCTCGTCGTTTGGGTTCCTGCCTACCCCTGATAGCGGTAGAGGTGCAGCCGCTCTATGATGGCCTCGCCGCCTATCTTGCGATCCCGCCGGGCCTGACGCAGCTTGGGAGGATAGTGGCCGAGGTGAGTGACGCTGGGGGGCGTGTCCGAGCAGAGCAGGAGCGGCAGGCTCGCCTTGAGCTGCTGCTTGCGCGGCGCCCTGTCCTGCCACAGCAGGTTGATCATGGGGTGGGTCTTGACCGGTCGCCGGATCCGCAGCTCCACGTCGGCCGGCAGGCGGCGAATGTCATACACCTCCTGATCCACCATCTTGCTCCACTCCTCGTTGTCCGACAGGGCCGGCACATAGCGGCGGCTGCGCTCCAGCATCTCCAGTACCTGCTCCCGGGTCAGGCGGCTGATGCTCTGTTTGTCCGCCCAGGTGAAGCCGAGGGAATGCAGCTCTCCCTGGAGCAGGGTCAGCTTGCGATAGACCTGCAGGGTGATGACCCCAGGCAGCGCCTGATGCACCAGCTCGAACTTCTCATCCCGTCCCCCTGCCTGTTGCACCAGTGCCTTGAAGGCGAGCTTGTGGCCGTTGATCGCCTCAATCAGGGGGACGAGCTCCCCGGCGCAGGCGGCGGGAAAGCGCAGCCAGCCCGGCAGGCGCAGGGTCGCCTTGGTGGAGCAACCGGGGCGGGCACAGTGATCCTGATAGGCGGCCTGGGTGACGGCCAGTGCCTCCTCACCCGTTAGATAGCCCACCTCTATGGTGTCGATGGGATCGTGCTCCTCCCCCAGGGGCACGGCGGGGAGGGGATAGACATGGGCCTCCTGCAGGGGTAACTGGCCGAGGCGATTGGCGAGGTGCGCCAGGGCGGCTTCCAGGGTCTCCATCTGCTGGCGCAAGGCGGCGGTCGGGGTAAAGGCGTCCATCGACATATCCTGTGGTGAGCGCCTGCCGGCTGAGTAACGGGCGGCGGGGCTGGGTAAAACTACTGTATAAATAACCATATCAGCATGAAGGCGGGGCGCCAAGTCCCCCTTGCAATCTGCCAGCAGGGGCGGGAGGGTCAGTGCCATTTGAGCGTTGATTGTTTGTATCTGACTGTTAAATAAGGATCAATGAAAGATCACATGATTAACAATTGGCTGTGAACCCACGGTTATCGGCATGCTTGCCGGTGAGATGCCATGCATAGCTACTGCGAGAAACTGCATAGTTAGAAGCGGAAGAGGCAGGAGAAAATGCTACGGGGGCACCCATTGGCGTATTAAAATATCATTTTCTTTTGAAATCAAGAGGTTACACTGGGCGTTCCTGTGATGTTGATCATTAGTTTTCCTAATCTCTTGTATCAAAATTCGTCAATTGAGACGCCTCTGCTCCCTGACTAAGCTCTGCGCAACAAATTTGAACCCAGTGTCGCACTTTATTCAGAGGAGCCATCCCATGGCCAACATGACTTATACCGAAGCCGGTTACCAGCATTCCAGCCAGACCAATCTGGTGGCTCGCGTCAAAACGACCGTCCTGACCTGGCTTGAGCGCAGCCGCAGCCGTCGTCAGCTCTCCGAGCTGCCCGCCTACCTGCTCAAAGACATCGGCCTGAACGAAGCCGACCGTTATCAAGAGACCACCAAGCCGTTCTGGCGTGGCTGAATGACCGGGCATGGATGCCTCGTTTTTCTGCTGATTGTCATCCGCCATCCCGCCTCTGAGAGCGGCATGAGCTGATCCCTGTTATCCCCGTCCTCCCGCAGTGTCCCGTTTTTCTCCCTCTGTTCTTCATCGATCTCCCCCGTTAGCCACTGTTGCATTTGTATCCTTACTGTTTGAATTTGTTTAAAAATTGGTTCTAAGGCTCCGGCTCTTGCGTATAATCCGCCTTGTCTGACATCGACAAGTGTGAACCGACAAGAGGGTGAGATGGATGATTCCCCAGCATGACTTTTTGGCCCTGACCCGCCGCCACGAGTGGCAGCTCGAGCCCTTCGCCTATACGCTGCCAAACGGCGACAAGGTGAGCGTGTGGGACACGGGAGTGCTCTGCCTGGAGCCCGCCAGCGGCGCGGGTGATGAGCCGGGTGGACGCAAGGACATCGTCCTCTCCTGCGGCATCCACGGCAACGAGACCGCCCCCATCGAGATCTGCAACCAGCTGCTGACGCGCTTGTTGAGCGGTGAATTGCAAACCCGTCACCGGGTGCTGTTCCTGTTTGGCAACCCGGCCGCCATGAATCTGGGACTGCGGGAGGTGGAGGAGAACATGAACCGCCTCTTCTCCGGCGCCCACAGCAAGGGGGAGGGGCTCTGCAACCGGGAGCGGATCCGCGCCATGCGCCTCGAGCAGTATGTGAGCCGCTTCTTCGAAGACCCGGCCCGGCCGCGCTATCACTACGATCTGCACACCGCCATTCGCGGCTCGCGCCACGAGAAGTTTGCGGTCTATCCCTTCCCCCACGAGCGGCCCCACTGCAAGGAGCAGGTGCAATTCCTCGGTGCCTGCGGGGTGCGCACCATACTGCTCTCCGGCGGGCCGACCACCACCTTCAGTTATTACAGCTCCCATCGCCACGGCGCCCACGCCTTCACGGTGGAGCTCGGCAAGGTGCGCCCCTTTGGCGAGAACGACATGACCCGCTTCATCGAAGCCCGTCAGGCGCTGCAGGAACTGGTAACCTGGGACGAGATGGCGCTCGAACCCTGGCGCGCCGATGACTTCACCCTGTTCGCCATCGATCGGGTGATCAACAAGCGTTCCGAGCAGTTCCGCTTCCTGTTTGCCAGCGACGTGGACAATTTCACCGAGTTTCCCCAGGGATTTGTGCTGGCGGAGGACGGGGATCAGCAGTACAGGGTAGAGAAACCGCGGGAGGCAGTGGTCTTTCCCAACGCCAACGTGGCCATCGGCCAGCGCACCATGCTGCTGGTGGTGCCGACCCGGTTGTGGGAGTGATCTGAGCCCGATTCTTCCCACTGAAGTGGCGCCCCAGGCGGCCGCGGGGGCAACATAGCCGATGGACGTGATCCCGAACTCACCCTGACAGGGAGCCCGAACGGGCTCCCTTCTTCCTTTCTGCTCGCCGAAAATCTCCTCTTCTTTCTGAAATTAAAGAAGTTTCTACTGGTCTAACCTGACGAAATCCCATTGCCACAAAGTTAACATGTTGTTTACATTTTGAGGGTCACCTCATGGTGGTGACGCTGACAACGGCAAGGAGCCAGTTATGACCCATGTCGACATCCCCTTCCTTCGTTACCTCGATGAGGAGGGGCGCCCGGTCGCGACACTGCCGACCTGGCTGGACAAGGCGACACTGCACACCTTCTACCGCAACATGGTGATGGTGCGCAGCTATGACAAGAAAGCGATTGCGCTGCAACGAACCGGCAAACTCGGCACCTTCCCCTCCCACCTGGGGGCGGAAGCGGTGGGGATCGGGGTCGGGCTCGCCATGCAGCCAGAGGATGTCTACGTACCCTATTACCGGGACATGCCGACCCTCTATGTGAGAGGCGTGCCCATGGAGCAAAACCTGCAATATTGGGGTGGGGATGAGCGGGGTAGCGTTTTCTACAAGCCAGACGGCGAATTATCGGAAGATTTGCCTATCTGCGTGCCCATCGCGACCCAGATCACCCACGCCGCCGGCATCGCCGCGGCCTTCAAACTGCGCAATCAGCCCAGGGTCGCCGTGGTCACCATCGGCGATGGGGGCACCTCCAAGGGGGATTTCCTCGAGGGGCTCAACTGCGCCGGCGTCTGGCACCTGCCCATGGTGATGATCATCAACAACAACCAGTGGGCCATCTCGGTGCCGCGCAAGTTGCAGACCAGCGCCCCCACCCTGGCCCAGAAGGGTATAGGGGCCGGGGTGCGCAGCCTGCAGGTCGACGGCAACGACGTGGTGGCCGTCTATGAGGCGACCCGCGCCGCCATGGAGCGGGCCCGCAGCGGCAAGGGGCCGACCCTGATCGAGGCGGTCAGCTACCGGCTCGGGGATCACACCACAGCCGATGACGCCACCCGCTATCGGGAATCCGCCGAGGTGGAAGCCGCCTGGGCCAAGGAGCCGGTCAAGCGGCTGCGCCAGTTCATGGCCGAGCAGGGCTGGTGGGATGAGCAGCAGGAGCAAGCGCTGCTGGCAGAGGCCGCCCGTGAGGTCGAGCGCGCCGTCGCCGTTTACGAGGGGACGGCGCCCCAGGCGCCGGAAACCCTGCTCGATTACCAGTTCGCCGAGCTGCCGAAGGACTATCGCACCCAGCGTCAGCGCATCATCGCCAAGGGGATGCAGTTGCAGGGCGGGGAGACACATCATGAGTGAAATGACGCTGCTCGAAGCAGTCCGCCTGACATTGCATCACGAGATGGCTCTGGGCTTGGGGAGGCTGCATGAGTGAAATAACGTTGCTCGAAGCCATCAATCTGGCGCTGCATCACGAAATGGAGCTCGACCCGGATGTGGTTGTGCTCGGTGAGGATGTGGGGGTCAACGGCGGGGTGTTTCGTGCCACCGTGGGCCTAAGGGACAAGTTCGGTTTCAAGCGGGTGATAGATACCCCGCTCGCCGAAGGGTTGATCGCCGGGGTGGCGGTCGGCATGGCCACCCAGGGGCTCAAGCCCGTGGCGGAGTTCCAGTTCCAGGGTTTCATCTTCCCCGGCATGGAGCAGATCATCTGCCAGGCGGCGCGCATGCGCAATCGCACCCGCGGCCGGCTCTCCTGTCCCCTCGTTTACCGCTCCCCCTATGGCGCCGGCATCCATTCGCCGGAGCACCACAGCGAGAGCGTGGAGGCGCTGTTCGCCCATATTCCCGGCCTGCGGGTGGTGATCCCGTCGAGCCCCAAGCGGGCATATGGTTTGCTGCTCTCCGCCATCCGCGACCCGGATCCCGTGATGTTCTTCGAACCGGATCGCATCTACCGCTCCATGAAGTCCGACGTGGTGGATGATGGTGTGGGTCTGCCACTGGATGTCTGCTTTACCCTGAGACCGGGGCGGGATCTCACCATAGTCGCCTGGGGTGCCTGCATTCAGGAGGTGATGCGGGCCGCCGCCCAACTGGCGGAGCGGGACATCCAGTGCGAGGTGCTGGACTTGGCCACCATCAAGCCGCTGGACATGGAGAGCATCCTCAGCTCGGTGCGCAAGACGGGTCGGCTGCTGGTGGTGCACGAGGCCTGCGGCAGCTTCGGGGTCGGTGCCGAGATAGTGGCGCGGGTCACCGAGGAGGCGCTGACCTCCCTCAAGGCACCGCCCAAACGCCTCACCGGGGTGGACGCCGCCGTGCCCTACTATCGCAACGAGGAGTATTACCTCATCACCGAGCAGGACATCGCGGATGCGGCTCATCAGCTGATGGAGAAAAACTGGCTATGACCTTGTTCATGACATGGGGTGTGCACCCCAACGCAAACGACAGGCATGGAATTTTTCAACGTGCGGTGATTTCCCAGCGGATGGAGAACGGGTCATGAAATTTTTCAAATTACCGGATCTGGGCGAAGGATTGGCCGAGGCCGAGATAGTGGAATGGAAGGTGAGCGCCGGCGATACGGTGCAGGTGGATCAGGTGCTGCTGTCGGTGGAGACGGCTAAGGCGCTGGTGGACGTGCCCTCGCCGGTGGCCGGGGTCATCGCCCGGCTCTGTGGCCAGGAGGGGGACATCCTCCATATCGGCGCCCCTCTGGTGGAGTTTGAAGGGGGTGAGGATGACGGTACCGTCGTGGGCAAGGTTAGCGCCCATCAGCAGCACATCGAGGATCACTTCGTGGTCGGCGCCATGGCCCCCGGCGGCAGCCTGGTGCAGGCCATGCCCGCAGTGCGGTTGCTGGCGCAAAAGCTCGGTCTCGATATCGACAAAATACAGGGAAGCGGCAGTGCCGGCATGGTGACCGAGCAGGACGTGCAATTGGCGTTTGAGGCGATGCAGGGCAGTGGCAACGAGTTTCTCAAGGGATCGCGCCGGGCCATGGCCAAGGCGATGGAACTCTCCCACAAGACAGTGGTGCCGGTGAGCCTCACCGATGAAGTCGATCTGCGCCACTGGCGCGCCGATGAAGATGTGACTGTGCGCCTCATCAAGGCCATCGGCGTGGCGTGTAGGGCTGAGCCCTCCATGAACGCCTGGTTTGACGGGGATACTCTGTCGAGACGGCTGTTCAACGAGGTCAACGTGGCCATCGCGGTGGACTCCAGACACGGGCTCTACGTGCCCGTGATGGAAAACGTGGCCGAGCGGGAGCGGGCGGATATCCGCCAGGGGCTGGATCGGATGATCGCCGACGTGAAGGCCCGCGCCGTGCCGCGGGAGATGTTGCAGGGGGCGACCATCACCCTCACCAACTTCGGCGCCATCGCGGGCCGTTATGCCAGCCCCATAGTGACGCCCCCCCAGGTGGCCATCATCGGGGCGGGCAAGTTGTTCGAGAAGGTGGTGTTCATCCACGGGGAGGCGAGACCGGTACGGGCGTTGCCCTTGTCGATGACTTTTGACCATCGCGCCTGCACCGGCGGCGAGGCTGCACGCTTCCTCAAAGCCCTGGTTCAGGCACTGGAATCTGTTGATGTGTAAGCCTTTGTACCCTGCCGTTGGCAGGGTACAAATTTGTTTGCGTAATCGACAAAGGGACGTATAATCTCAGACAGCTTGAAAAGGCGATTGTTATGTCAATGAATACGATGTTTTGCATCTTTTCCTGTTGTTCATAAGTAAATCCCGTTTTTGAGCTTTACCCGCTGAAAAGCATAAGTAATTATTTTGAATACAGGTTAAAGATATGTCTAACATGATCACCGGTACCGTTAAGTTTTTCAACGAAACCAAAGGTTTTGGCTTCATCCAGCAAGAAAACGGCCCGGACGTTTTCGTTCACTTCAGCGCCATCAGCGGTAACGGCTTCCGTACCCTGGCTGAAGGTCAGCGCGTACAGTTCTCTGTGACCCAAGGTCAGAAAGGCCCGCAGGCTGAGAACGTAACTGCTCTGTAATTCTTACAGAATTTAAGAAAGCCGCGCTGCCTCTGGTAGCGCGGCTTTTTGTTTATGGCATATTCTTGAATCCATGTCTGAGCCGTGCCAATCACCATGATCCCATCCCTACTGCTGAGTGCCACCCTGCTTGTTGCGACACCCGCGCCCAACCCTGTGGCGAATGAGGCTGCTTCCGTGTGTCAGCAGTTTGTGCAGGTACGCCTGGGGAAAACGGCCCAGCCCGAGGAGGTCAAGGTGCAGCCCGTGGCCAAACGGGTGGGGGAGTGGCTGGTGGACGGCAAAGTAAAAGGACCCGAAGGTCCTTTGCTGTTTGCCTGTCTGTTGAAGCACCAGGGAAGTTGGGAGTTGCTCAACTTCTCGCTCTGGGCCCCGCAGGAGCTCAATTCGGCTTGAGTGCTACCAGCAGATGCTGGAGATGCTCGAGCATGGTCATGCCGAAGGGGGTCAGGTAACCGCCGTCAACGGCACTGATCAGGCCCTGACTGTGCAGGCGCTCCGCCGCCAGGCTCAGCGCCGGGGAGAGATCGCTGCGCAGCTTGATCCCCTGGCTCATGTTGGCCGGATCAAAGCAGGCCAGTATTTTCAGCTCATTCACAAAATCCTCGGAAACCTGTTCGATCCCACTCATGGATGCACTCCTTAACGCTAAAGATGTATGCAAACTAGCATTCCCGGTTTCACTTTAGTGGGCGCTGGCTCAAAGTATTGGGCTTTATGAGGGCGGCGGCGGTGCGAGCGCTGCTTTTTTGGCCTGGAGCCGACTGTGGATCTGGGTCTGTGTCCGTCAACGTGCCCATGAAACATGGTAGACTCATCCCTCTTCTGTTTTCTGGCCCGGATGATCCGGCCTTTTGCCCAAGGCGCCTCTCATGATCACAGTCACTCTGGTTTCTCTGCTGCACAGGCTCGGCCCCCGTTTTCCTCACTATTCTCCTGCGTTGCTGCTGCCGCTGGTCGAGCGCCATCAGGGGGATCTCTGGCTGCCCGCCATCAAAGGAGCAGAAGTGACGGCTCTGGCGCAGCAAGGCAAAGGTGCCCAGCAGCTGGCCTCCCTCGCCTCGGGTTGGTGCGATTTTGCAAGCGGCAATGGCGGGGAGACCCCAGAGCTCGATGCGCTGGCGAGTTATGACGAGGAGATGCTGGACAACCTGCTGATGTACTGGAGCCATCCGGCCAAGATAAACAGCCCGATCACCGATAACCTGTTCGAGCTGCGCCGCGAAGTGGTGGACGAGGCCCATGGTGCCAAGTTGGCCGCCGCCTGGGAGCAGCAGCAGCAGGCTCGCCTCGAGCAACTCATGCAAGGGGCCAGGGCCGGGCGGGATCAGCTCTGCTTCGTGGAGGTGGAGTCCGCCTACTGGCTGCGCCAGCGTCTGAGTGAGCTCCCCGAGATCACCCTCGTCACCCCGGCCCTGGGGTGAGGCTTTGTGGCGACGCTGCATGCCCGGCTGGACAAGCCGACGGCAAGATGTGAACATGTCGCCCTTTATTGAATGAGAGACTTGACCGATGAGCTATGAACTTAGCGACACCGAGCGCAATGCCGCGCTGCAACTGAACGCCGATTACCGCTTCGATCACTTCATCAGCAAGCTGGTCGAGCACGAAGAGCTGTTTGTCCTGACCGACGAGCACGGCGTCATGATGTTGACCACCGATGATGAAGACTGCATCCCGGTCTGGCCGCATCCTGAATACGCCAAGGCCTGGGCCGAGGGGGAGTGGGCCGAGTGCAAGCCGCAGTCCATCACCCTCAAGGTGTGGCTGGAGCGCTGGATCGACGGCATGGCGGAAGATGAGCTGTGCGTCGCCGTGTTCCCGACCCCGGAGCAGGAAGGCATCGTACTGGAGCCGGCCGACGTGGCTGACGCCATCGCCGAGAAGCAGGCCAAGCGCGGCTAAGCGCTTCGCCTCTGCCAAGACAAGACCCCGCCTGAGTGCGGGGTCTTTGTTTATGGCGAGGAGGGTTGGGCTATCTCGGCGCCACCGTCATCAGATGCGCTCACGGCTGCTGATAGCGGGTATCCATCACCGTCACGGGGGGGAAGCGCTGACCACTCTTGATGGCTGCCCGAGTCTCTTGCTTGATCTTGTCGTCTATCCAGAACAGGCCGCCGTAGCTGTAACCCGAGCTGGCGCCATCCAGCGGCCAGTAGAGCAGATCGCTCTGGGGCGTGGCCGGTATCTTGGGCAGCTTCACCCAGCGCCAGGCGCCGGCCCGGGTGTAGGGTACCTGATAGGCGGGGACGAAGCTGGCGAGGTCGAACAGTCGCTGCTGGATCTGGCGTGACAACTCGGCCTTTCTCGTGAAGTCGAACGCCTTGTCGTACTGCTCCACCAGGACGGAGATGGCATCGTCGTCGATGTTCATGATGTTGTTGGTCTGGGGCTTGTTGGCGTTCACCTTGTGGAAGAACTCCCAGTAGGCGGGGTAGCGGCTACCGGCCCAGGCCATCCAGGCGCTCTGGTGTTTCTTCTCCAGCATGGACTTGAAGCCGGCGGAGGCATCCATCAGGTTCAGCTCCAGATTGAGCCCTGCCTTCTTCGCCTCCTCCCGCAGCAGAGTCAGCCGCTGGGCATGTTCCGCCGTGGTGTAGGTGATGGTGAGGGAGAGGGGCTGCCCCTTGTCGTTTTGCAGCACGCCGTCCGGCCCGGCCTTGCTGAAACCGGCCTTGGCGAAGTACTCGCGGGCGAGTTTGGGATCGAAGGGGCGCGCCTTGATCTCGGTGTTGGTGAAGGCCCCCTGGCCGGAGCCATAGGTATTGAGGCGCTGATAATCCCCCCGCAGCAGGGTCGCTATCATCTTGTCGATGGCCAGCGCATGCTGGATGCCGATCCGCACGTCGGGATTGCGCAGCAAGGGGTCGGCGGTGTTGAGGTAGAGGCCCATGGGGGACTGGGGCGTCTGGGTGTAGAACCAGAGTTTGTCGATATAGCCCTTCTCGAACTCCGCCGTCTTGCTCTTGTCGTGCCACCAGTTCGGCATGACGAGCCCGAAACTGTCCAGATCCCCGCGCAGGAAGTGCTGCCAGGCGATGTTCTGATCCCGCAGCACCTTGACCTCGATCCTGTCCGGGTTGAAGCGGTGCTGGAAGTAGCGCTCGTCGTTGCCCCACCAATCCTTGACCCTCTCGAACGTCACGGATTTGCCCTTCTTGACCTCGCCGATCCGGTAGGCGCCGGTGACCGGCAGCAGCTTCCAGTTGTACTCCTTGACCCAGTTGGCGGTGAGCTTGATGGCGTGGCTCGGCTCGGGGGAGAAGGGGAGGGAGTCCAGCAGATCTTCCCGGCTCTTCTCGGTGCCGCTGGTGATGGAGAAGGTGTGGTCGTCGTACCTGGTCACATCCACTATCTGGGTCGAGTAGTAGTTGTTGTACCAGGGATCGTTGATCTCCTTGCTGCGCATCATCTTCAGGGTAAACAGCCAGTCGTCCGTGGTGACCGGCTCGCCGTCCGACCAGCGGGCCTTGGGGTTGATGCGAAAATAGAGGGTCTTGTGATCGGCCCCGAACGCCCACTGGTTCGCCAGCATGGGCATGGGCTTGCCAGTGATGGGGTGGGTGGCGAGCAGGGGCAGGGTGCCCTCCCGGATGTAGGCCGCGAAGCCGCCGTTGGAGTCCGGCCCGTATTTGCGCAGGGTGAGGGGGAAGCTCAGCATGAAGTCGTGAAAGGTGCCCCCGCGCTGGGCGGCGGGATCGGCGTAGACCGGGTCTGTGTCGTTGCTCTCCCACACGAGATCTGCCGGCAGGGCTGCACTCCAGACGAATGTGCTAAAAAATAGCGGCGCAGCAAAGGCAGTGATCAGTCGAATGCGTGAGGGGAGTGAAATGGTCGGTGACGAAGGGTGCAGCATGTCCTTGCTCTCCTGATGATGGGCGTCCTGCCGGCAGCAAACGATAACAGGCCCCTCGGGGCCTGCTTCAATATGGAAAGTTTTCCCGTGCGGGTCAATGGGTTATCGCTCAGCGTTCGGATTGCGTCTTGAACAGCCGCAGGCGCCCTCCCAGCAGGTGTACCACGAAGCCGAGCAGCACCAGGGCAGACCCCAGCCACTGCAGCGTGTTGGGGTGTTCATCCAGCAAGAGGGCGGCGGTCACCATGCCGACACAGGGCACCAGCAGGGAGAGGGGGGCCACCTGGGCGACCGGGTAGCGCATCAGCAGCCGCCCCCAGAGGCCGTAACCGAGCCAGGTGGCGACAAACGACAGATAGATGACGCACAAGAGCCCCTGCCAGCTGAAGCGCAGCAGACTGTCCGCGATGCGCTCCGGTCCTTCGAACAGCCAGGAGAGGGCGAGGAAGGGCAGGATGGGCACTAGGCCGCCCCAGGCGATGAGGCTCGGCAGCGTGGTCTGGTAGCGCAGGCCTATCTGGCGATTGATGACATTGCCAAGGCCCCAGCAGGCGGCGGCGCACAGGGTGAGCGCGAAGCCGAGCAGGGTGAGATTGCCTTCGCCGTTGGCGGCGATGAGGTAGAGACCCCCCCCGGCCAGGGGCAAGGCCACCCAATGGTGGGCCTGCCAACGCTCCCCCAGCCAGAGCATGGCGAACAGCAGGGTGAACAGCACCTGGGATTGCAGCACCAGGGAAGCCATGCCCGCGGGCATGCCGAACTTCATGGCGCTGAACAGGAAGGCGAACTGCCCCAGGCTGATGGCACCGCCGTAGGCGAGCAACCAGCGCCAAGGCATGGCGGGTCTGGGTACCAGCAAGATGGCGGGGAAGACCACGCCGATGAAGCGCAGGGCACCCAGCAGCAGGGGCGGTATTCCCTCCAACCCCCACTTGATCACCACGAAGTTGAGGCCCCAGCAGAGAATGACCAGGGCGGCCAGACACTTGTCCTTGGCTTGCATATACATCCTTGTTTGGCATGACTGAGAAGAGAAGGCGCCGGGTGAACCGGCGCACGGGCAGAAGCTCGAGCATAACCGCTAAGGGGTGATCCGCGTCAACCCGTGAGATGAAAGGGATGGCAATCTCTTGCCAATGGATGAGGGCGAGGCTCTGGGCGGCGTCACTCGGCCAAGACTTGGGGCGGAACTAGACTCTGTGAGGAGGGCCCGGCATCCCGGGCCCCTTGGCTGGAGATACCCCATGAGCGATCACTCCCTGCAGCCCCATGGTGAAGACTTGCGCCGCGCGATACGCTGGCTGGGTGAACACCATCAGCATGATCTGCGGGCCATCGAGGAGGTGAGCCTGCGTTTCGATCTCTCCCCCCCTGGATGAGGAGTTTCTTATCCGCCATTGCCGCGAACAGGCCAACGCGGCGCCGGAGTGCTAGATGAAGCGGGCGAGGTGGATGTCAAACTCCTTGGGATCCACCGTGCACTCAATGCTCTCTTGGCTCCCGCTTCTGGCCAGATCCAGCCACTGCACCTCGAGGTAGTGGCGCTGGGTGGCGTGATAGATCACCTTGACCACGGGTTTGAGCGGCTCCTGGGCATTGCGCTGCATGACGATGGCGAGCCGCTGGTTGGAGAGGCGCACCAGGGTGCCGACCGGATAGACCCCCATGCACTTGATGAATCGATTGACCAGCTCCCGATCGAAGTGGTGATCCGCTCCCTTGAGCAGGATCCGGAACGCCTGGGTGGGGGACATGCCCTGCTTGTAGACCCTGTCGGCGGTCACCGCATCATAGACATCGACGATGCCGCTCATGCGGGTGTAGAGGGAGAGCTGGCTGCCCTTCAGGTGGCGTGGGTAGCCGCTGCCGTCGAGCCGCTCGTGGTGATTGGCAGCCACCTCCAGCATGGTGGGGGTGATGCCGGCGGTGGCGATCAGGATGTCGTGGCTGTGCACCACGTGCTGGCGCATGATGACAAACTCCTCCTCGGTCAGCTTGCCCGGTTTGTTGAGCAGCGCGTCCGGGGTCATGATCTTGCCCACGTCATGGAGCAGGCCCCCCAGGGTCAGCTCTTTGAGCACGCTGCGATCCAGCTCGAGATGGCGGCCGAAGTTGGCGAGCAGGATGGCCACGTTCATGGAGTGCTCCATCAGATAGGCATCCTTGGCCCGGATCCGGGCGAGGCAGAGCATGGCATCCCCGTGGCTGAACATGGTGTCCACCATCTCTTCGGCGACGGCGGCCAGCGGGGTGATGTCGATGGGCTCTCCCGCCTTGAGCTGGCGAATAAACTTGCCTTGCAGCTCGCGGGCCTCCTGATAAAGGCGGCGGATCTTGAGCGTGCGCCCCTCACCGTTGGCTGGGTTGCCCGGAGGCTGGGGGGCGGCGGCAGGAATGGGCTCGGGGGCGAGCAGGGTGTCGATGCCTGCCAGCTTGCTGCGGGCGAGATCCACCCGTACCGTGGTGACGCCGCGCTGAACGAGGGAGGCTATCTGCTTGCGATCGGTGACCAGTCCCATCTGGGCTATTTCCATGGTACCGGTCTGGCTGGTGATGGCGATGACATACATGCCGGGTTGCAACTGGCTGACGGGGATGACGGGATGAGGCGTGTGCGACTTCATACGACTTCCTGCGATTCTTATTATGCGTAACGTGGGCCCTCTGCGGGCAGTCTAACACCGGCCATCGATGGCGTCATGATCGCCGAGTGGCCTTGTGTCACACCGTGTATCCTCGGCCATAGTGCTGGCGTTGCCTGACATGGCCGATATAATGACGCCCCTTTCATCATGGACTCCGAGGTTGTGCATGCGGCTCGATAAATTTATTTGCGATTGCTCCGATTTGACCCGCTCCCAGGCGGGCAAGCTGATCCGCCAGGGGGAGGTGATGGTCGATGGCATTCAGGTCAAGCAGCCGGCCTTTCATATCAACGAGCAGAGCCAAATCGAGTTCGACGGCGTCATGCTGACCCTCAATCAACAGAACCGCTACTTCATGCTGCACAAGCCGGAGGGCTATGTCTGCTCCAATGAAGACCCGGATCATCCCACCGTCTTCTTCCTGATGGACGAGCCCTCCATGGGCAAGCTGCACGTGGTGGGGCGGCTGGATCTCGATACCACGGGGCTGGTGCTGGTCACCGATGATGGCCAATGGTCCCACCGCATCACCTCGCCACGGCACGAATGCGCCAAGACCTACCACGTCTGGCTGGCGGATCCGGTGAGCGAGGATGCCATCTCCCTGTTTGCCGATGGGGTGTATCTTCGCAACGAGAACGACAAGACCAAGCCGGCCCAGCTCGAGCTGCTCGGCGAGTGCGAGGCGCGCCTGACCATTCACGAGGGCAAGTATCATCAGGTGAAGCGGATGTTTGCCTCCATCGGCAACAAGGTGGTGGGGCTGCATCGGGAGCGGATCGGTGGCCTGACGCTGGATGCCGACCTGGCCGAAGGGGAGTACCGCGAACTGACCGCCGAGGAGATAGCCCAGTTCTAGTTGCCTGAGGGGCAAGAGTTGGCCTCAGCGCCATGACATTGCCCCTTTCAGGAGACGGTGTGAGGTCAGAAAAGACCGGGATGACGGGAGCCTGAGTCGGGGGGGGGGGGGGGGGGGGGGGGCCCCCCCCCCCCCCCCCGATTCGTTGAACAACGATGGAGCGGCAAAGAGGCGGTCAGCTCCCGCCCATGCCGAGGACAAGGGCCGTGCCCAGGGTCGCCAGCAGGGCGCCCGCCCAGGCGGGCAGGGCGGGGCGCGTGCCCGAGTGCCACCACAGGAGGGGCAGCAGGATGACCGGGGTGGTGGAGGAGAGAATGGCCACCATGCCCACGTCCCCCTGGCGCAAGGCCACCAGGATAAGGGTCATGCCGAGGGTCATGGCGAGGAAGCCGTTGATCCCTATCATGCCGAGCACCTGCCGGTTGATGGGGTGGTGCGGCATGGCGAGCGGCACCCGCAACAGCCGCAGGGTGCAGTGCGCCAGCAGGGCGCTGCCCATGCGGATGCCGGAGGCGCTCACCGCATCCACCTCGCCGCCCATCATCACCGGCTTGGCGATGATGGCGCCGAGGCTCTGACAGAGGGCGGCCGTGAGCCCGAGGGCGATGCCGATGGCGAGGTGCCCGCGCACATGCTCCCACTCGTTGTCCTGGGCCCCGCCACGTCGTCCGAACAGGATCGCCAGCATGACCCCGGCCAGCACCAGCAAGGCCCCCACCAAGCGCCAGCCACCGAGCTGCTCACCGAACAACCAGAGGCCGAGCAGGGCGGAGAAGAGCGCATGGCAGGAGAACAGCAGGCCGCTGCGCCGGGGGCCCAGCCGGTTCATGCAGGCGAACAGGGCGGTGTCGCCGACGAAGATGCCGATGAGGCCGGACAGGGCCAGCAGGGGGAGGGCGCTCTGGGTCAGGGTCTGCCAGCCACCGGTGGCCAGGCTGGCGCTGCCCAGCATCAGCGTGACCAGGAACATCCGCCAGCGACTGTAGGCAAAGGCCCCCAGATGACGGGCCGGTTTGACGGAAATCAGGGCGGCGACCGCCCACAAGCCGGCGGCAGCCAGAGCCAGCCACTCATACCCCATAACATATCCCTGCATAGATGATCGAAAAGGCGTGCCAGGTCGTGACTGAGCCTTCACTGGCGGACATCGCAAAAAACTTCTGAAAAAAATAGCCCGAAAGACTCCATCTGCCGGGCAAGCCCGATACAATACGGCCCGTCTTCGGGGATAACAAGCGCGGCATCATGCATTCTTGACCAAGGCGCGCCGCCGGCCTTCCCCCTATTTTTGTTGTGAACAGAATTGAATGAGGTTGATGTGATGCGTTCCCCCCTTGCCCCCCATTGTGCCCGCCGCTGGCTTCCCCCTTTTCTACTGGGTCTGATGCTAGCTCCTCCCTTACAGGCGACCACCGTTGTCCAGAGCCCGGCGCTGGCGGACCGACAGACCCTGGTCAAGGGGAACGGCGCCGAGCCCGAATCCCTGGATCCGGCCCAGATCCGCTCCGGTTTTCCCGGTGAAGTGGTGCTGGTGGACTTGTTCGAAGGACTGGTGAGTGAAGATGGTCAGGGCAGGATAGTGCCGGCCCAGGCCCTGCGCTGGGAGACCAGCGAGGATGGCCTGGTGTGGCGCTTCTTCCTGCGTCCCCAGCTCAAGTGGTCGAACGGTGAGCCGCTGACGGCCCGGGATTTCGTCTATGCCTGGCAGCGGCTGCTGGATCCGGCGCAGGGCTCCCCGTCTGCCGGCCTGCTGCTGGCCACCGGTATCAACAATGCCCAGTCCATCTATGCCGGCGCCCTGGATCTGAATGCTCTGGGGGTGGAGGCCGAGAGCGACCAGATCCTCAAGGTGACCCTGGAGCGGTCCGTGCCCTATTTCCTGCAGCTCATCAGCCAGCGCCCCTTCGTGCCGGTGAACAAGCAGGCGATCGCGCAGTTTGGCAAGCAGTGGACCCAGCCCGGCAAGCTGGTGAGCAACGGCGCCTACAAGTTGGTGAACTGGGTGCCGAACGAGCGGATAGAGGCCGAGCGCAACGCCCAGTACTGGGACGACGCCCATACCCGCATCCAGCGGGTCACCTACCTGCCGCTCGCCTCCCAGCATGCGGAGCGGCTGCGCTACGAAGCGGGCGAGATCCAGCTCACCAACAAGGTGGCGCTGGAGTACTACCAGAAGACCAAGGAGACGACCCCCGAGCGAATTTGGGGCCTGCCCCTGCTAGGCACCTATCTCTATACCTTCAACCTGCGCCGCCCGGAGCTGCAGGATGTACGGGTGCGCCAGGCCCTCGCCATGGCCATCGATCGCCGCTTGCTGACCGACAAGGTGAGCGGCCAGGGTGAGCCGCCGGCCTGGTCCCTGCTGCCCGCCATGCCGGGTTATGAGGCGCTCGGCTCCGAGCTCGCCACCCTGGATCAGCCGACGCGGCTGGCCAAGGCCGCGGCCTTGCTGAGCGAGGCGGGTTACAACCGGGATCATCCCCTCACGCTGACCCTGACCTACAACACCTCGGAGAATCACAAGCGGCTGGCGCTGGCGGTGGCCGCCATGTGGAAGCCGCTGGGGGTGGAGGTGGTGCTCAACAACATGGAGTGGAATGCCTACCAGGTGGCGAAGGACAGCGGTGATTTTATGCTGGCCCGTTCATTTTTGTTTGGTGATTATGTTGAACCATCATCAATGCTCAGCAGTTTCCGCTGCCAGGATCCCCAGAACGAGAGCGGCTACTGCAATCCCGCCTTCGATGCCCTGTTGCAACAGGCGGCGGACAGCCTGGATGGCAAGGCCCGCAACGGCTACTACCATCAGGCCGAGCGAATGCTGATGGACGAGATGCCCGTCATCCCCGTCTATCACTACAACCAGATGCGGCTGGTGGACCCCTCCCTGCGCGGCCTGCCGAGCAGCAATCTCAAGGGTTCCATCGCCACCAAGGATCTCTACTTCAGCCAGCCGCCGGTCGCAAAGGAAGGGAGCGCACCATGAAGATCGCCATCATCTCCGACATTCACGGCAGCCTGCTTGCGCTGGAGACAACGCTGGCGCGGCTCGCCCCCTGGCAGCCGGATCACTATCTGCTGCTCGGGGACTTGCTCAATCACGGCCCGCGCAATCCGGTCCCCGAGGGCTATGCCCCGGCGGCGGTGGCCGAGCGGCTCAACCGACTGGCGCCGCAGATCATGGCGGTTCGGGGCAATTGCGACTCGGAAGTGGATCAGATGCTGCTCGATTTCCCCATCACGGCCCCCTACAACCAGCTGCTGGTGGACGGGCGACGCTGGTTCGCGAGCCACGGTCACCTCTATCAGCCGCAGGCGGTGCCCCTGCCTGCGGGCAGCCTGTTCATCAGCGGCCACACCCATCTGCCCGTGCTGAAGCGGGAAGGGGATCGGGTGCTGGTGAATCCTGGGTCTATCTGTTTTCCGCGAGGGGAGTGGGCGGCAAGTTATGGCCGCTATCAGGATGGTGTCCTGAGCATTCACGGTTGCGCCGATGGGGCCGAGCTGATGCGACTGGCGTTGTAACGAAAAGCGAGAAGAGAGCGGCGATCAGGCCTTGATGCCGAGGGAGCGGGTCCCCGAACGGGTGTTGCCCTTGGCGTCATAGGTCAGGGAGTTGCTGTCTCTGAGCTTGCTGAGGAAGCTGGCCAGACGGCGATTGGAGATGATGCTGAGTTCGAGCAGACGACCATTGAGATCGTTTTGCTCCTGACAGGCATCCAGTTTGCTTTGCAGGGCCTGCAACTGCGCGGGGAAGGCGCTCAGTTGCTGACGCAGATCCGGCTGCTTGGCCAGGGTCTGATCCAGGGTTTCGATGGCAGCCAGCAGTTGCTGCTTGCGCTCGGCCAAGGCTGGCAGGGCCAGCGCCCTGTGCTGCTTGAGCAGATCAAATTCCTCCGCCAGCACGCCTTGCATCTGGGAGAGATGGTCGTCCTGGGCGCGCAACAGCTCGGCTAAGTCCATCATCCGAGGCGTTTATCCAGATCCGCTTCGAAGCTGAACATCTTCTTGGCGACGGCTTCGCTGTCGACCTTGTATTCACCGCTGGCGATGGCCTTCTTGAGGCTCTCGACGCGGCTCTCGTTACCGGTCGAGACGGTGTTGAGGGTTTTGCTCATCTGTTGCAATTGCTGTGCCTCGCTGGTCAAGGAGACAGAGTCAGCCTTGACGGGGGTCGCGCGGCTGCCTTCGGCCGAAGTCGTAGACTTGCTGGCGACGCTGGTTGCATTGTTTTGCAGCCGGCTGTTTGCCAAGTTGTTGATATTGTTGATAGCCATAGGGTTACCTTCGTCTGCTTTGCTGTTCGCTTATCTGGTTATCGGTGACGGCGGTCAGAACTTTAGAAAAAAAATCGGGCATTAACAAAATAATCAGAATGTGACCACCACGGAACCGACGGCATCGACCTTGCCTTGCACCTGCCTGCCCGAGCGGATGTTGACGAGCCTGATCATGTCTCCGAAGCTGCCATCTTGCAAGGCTCGGGCCATGGTTTTGATCTGCATGCTGCTGTTTTCGGCGCTAAGGGTGACCTGGTCCCCCTTGCACACCACGCAAACCTGGGTGAGGCGGATGGGCTGGCCGGGTTTGAGCTCCCGCTTGCTGCGCACCCCGATGAGGGGAGCGGTGTCGCTCAGGTAGTCGCCACGGATCAGGGTCTGATCCTGATAGGCCAGGGTCAGCATGCCCTCGCTCAGGATGTCGCCCTTGGCCACGGGGGCCGCCACGGTGACATAGGGTTTCTGGATGCTGACCCGTACCGGCAGGTAGAGATCCCAGGGCTTGTCCCCCTCGCACTTGAGATAGACGGTGGTGTTGCGGCGGATCTCTATCTTGCTGGGGAAGGAGAGGGTCAGGGCCTCTTCACAGCGGCTCAAGGGGAGGCGCTCGTCGATGGAGGCGGCAGTCACCTCGGCCTGGGCATCCAGGGGGATATCCAGCTGGCCGAGCACGAACTCCTGTGCCTGCTCCTGCAGGTATTGGGTGACCTCGGATGCCCGGGCCTGAGAGAGGCCGACAAAAGGCAGTAAGATGAGGAAAAGTCTACTAATCATTTTTGCTTGCCGGTCGATAAGCTGTTCACGTATACCACCGTAGTTAACTATGCTTGCTGCAGAATTTGGCCGCCCAGACAACAAGAGTCTGACGCACGCCAGCCTGTATGCGAAGACATATGCATGATTAATGCCAGCGTTTTTAGGGAGTGTTTATGGCGGGTATTCTCGATTCGGTCAATCAACGTACCCAGCTAGTGGGACAAAACCGGTTGGAACTGTTGTTGTTTCGTCTCAACGGACGTCAAAGATTTGGCATCAACGTCTTCAAGGTGCGTGAGGTGCTGCAGTGTCCGCCCCTGACCGTCATGCCCAAGCTGAATTCCTGCATCCGCGGGGTGGCGCACATTCGTGGCCAGACCATCTCGGTCATCGATCTCAGCATGGCGATGGGTAAACGTCCGATCCAGGATCTCTCCAAGTGCTTCATCATCATCTCCGAGTACAACCGATCCATTCAGGGGTTCCTGGTGCACTCGGTGGAGCGCATCATCAACATGAACTGGGAATCCATTCTGCCGCCCCCCAAAGGCGCCGGGCGCATCAACTACATGACGGCGGTCACCGAGGTGGACGGCGAGCTGGTGGAGATCCTGGACGTGGAGCGGATTTTGAACGAGATATCGCCGGTCTCCACCGAGGTGAGTGCCGAGCTGGTGGACGCCAGCGTGGAGCGCAATCCCCATGGCCGCCCGGTGCTGGTGGCGGACGACTCTTCGGTGGCGCGCAAGCAGGTGCAGCGGGCGCTGGAAGCCATCGGCGTGCAGTGCGTGCTGGCCAAGGATGGGCGCGAGGCCCTCAACATGCTGTTGGAGATGGCCAAGCAGGGGCCCATCCTGGATCAGATTGCCCTGGTCATCTCGGACATCGAGATGCCGGAGATGGACGGTTACACCTTCACCGCCGAGATCCGCAACAATCCCGCACTCAAGGATTTGCATGTTATTCTGCACACTTCCCTCAGTGGGGTGTTTAATCAGGCCATGGTCCAGAAGGTTGGTGCAAACAACTTCATCGCCAAGTTCCAGCCGGATGAATTGGCCAAGGCCGTACAAGGCGCACTCTAATAAAGAAGAAAAAACTGCATGAAGACACTTTCGGACGACTTATACAAACAATTCAGCAATTTTCTGGCGCAACAGAGCGGGATCGTGCTGGGTGACAACAAACAGTATCTGGTCAAGAGTCGTCTGTCGCCCTTGATGACTCAGTTTGGTATCGAGAGTCTGTCTGAACTGGTGACCCGCTCCATGGGGATCCGGGAGCGGGAGCTGAAGATGGCCGTGGTGGACGCCATGACCACCAACGAGACCCTGTGGTTTCGCGATACCTATCCGTTCCAGCTGCTCAGCGACAAGATCTTCCCGGAGCTGGGCAAGAGCGGCCGCCCCATCAAGATCTGGTCGGCCGCCTCCTCCTCCGGGCAGGAGCCCTATTCCATCGCCATGACGGCGCTGGAGCAGCAGGTGAAACGGCCGGGTACCCTGCCGGGCGGGGTGCAGATCGTCGGTACCGACATCTCCAGCACCATGCTCAACCAGTGCAAGGAGGGGGTCTATGACAGCCTGGCGCTGGCGCGCGGACTCTCACCCGAGCGCAAGCGGCTGTTCTTCGAGCCGTGCGGAGACAACAAGATGCGGGTGTCGGAGCGTGTCAGAAAATTGACCAGCTTCCGCCCCCTGAATCTGCTGGAGAGTTACAGCCTGCTCGGCAAGTTCGACATCATCTTCTGTCGCAACGTGCTCATCTACTTCGCCCCCGAGGTGAAGTCCAAGATCCTCAACCAGTTTGCCAGCAGCCTCAATCCCGGCGGCTATCTGATGCTGGGGGCCTCGGAGTCCCTGGCCGGTCTCACCGACAAGTTCGAGATGATCCGCTGCAACCCCGGCATCGTCTACAAAGTCAAATAACTCCCTTCTAATCCCTCTTTGGCACACCTCTTGCTAAACATTCGTGAAGCAGGAGGTGCGCTATGGCAATTTCATTCGACAAGGCATTCGGGGTTCACCAGTACACGCTGAGCGTTCGCGCCAAGCGTGCCGAGGTGCTGTCCAGCAACATCGCCAACGCGGATACCCCGGGTTTCAAGGCAAGAGACATCGATTTCTCCCAGGCCTTGCAGCAGGCCCAGAGCCAGCAAGGGTTCGGCCTGGCCACCACCTGCGAGAAACACTTCGCCTTGCAGATGGACGCCCCGGGCACGACCCAGTATCGCAACCCCCTGCAACCGGATACCGGAGACGGCAACACCGTGGATGTGCAGGAGGAACGTAGTGAGTTCCTGCGCAACAGCCTGGAGTACCAGGCCTCCCTCGAATTCATGAACGGCAAGATAAGCGGCCTGCTCAAGGCACTGAAAGGAGAACAGTAATGAGTTTGTTCAAGGTCTTTGACATTGCAGGCTCTGCCATGAGCGCGCAGTCCGTTCGCCTCAACACGGTGGCGAGCAACATGGCCAACGCCGACAGCGTCAGCTCCAGCGTGGAAAAAACTTACCATGCCAGGCGGCCAGTGTTTGCCGCCCAGCTGGATCAGGCCATGTCCGACAAGCAGGCCTCGGTGGGGGTGGATGTGAAGGGGATCGTCGAGAGCGATGCCCCTCTGCTCAAGGAGTACAACCCCAATCACCCCATGGCGGACAAGGATGGCTTCATCTTCAAGCCCAACGTCAACATGGTGGAGGAGATGGCGGACATGATCAACGCCTCGCGCAGCTACCAGACCAACGTCCAGGTCGCCGATGCAGCCAAGAAGATGCTGCAGCAGACCCTTGGCCTCGGCAAGTCCTGACAGGGGGAGCGATAGATGGCAGATACCTATGACAGCCTGCTCGGCGTCAATCGAACGACGGCGAACCAGACCAGCACCACCACCAGCGTTCAGAAGAAGGAGCTGGATCAGGAGTCCTTCCTCAAGCTGTTGACCATGCAGCTCTCCTATCAGGATCCGTTCAAGCCGGTGGACAACGCCCAGATGTTGTCCCAGATGACGTCCATGTCGACCTCCCAGGGGATCAGCAGCCTCTCCACCCAGATGGAGAGCCTCAACAGCCTGATGACCTCCAGCCAGGCACTGCAGGCATCGGCCCTGGTGGGCCAGAGCGTGCTGATCCCATCAAACACTGGTTACCTGGAGCAGGGCGAGAACATGACCGGTGTCATCGCCACCGGTGACGGTGCCAGCAACATCAAGGTAACGGTAAAAGACGAGAGTGGCCAGGTCATCAAGGAGTTCTCCCTTGAGGGAGACAAGAAGGGCAACGTGGCCTTCGAGTGGGATGGCAAGGACAAGGACGGCAATGAGGTCAAGAGCGGCAAGTACAGCATAGAGGCGCACGGCACCGTGGACGGCAAGTCCGAGAGCATGCCGGCTCTCACCTATGCCAAGGTGGAGAGCGTGACCCTGGGCACCAGTTCAAACCCCAGCACCCTCAAACTCAAGGGGCTGGGTGGCATCTATCTGACCGATGTATTGGAAATTGGCGGGACGAGCGGCAAGTCGACCACGACCCCTGACTCGACCTCTAACGCAGTGATCTAAGGAGATAAAGACATGTCATTCAACAATGCCCTCAGCGGCATCAATGCGGCTCAAAAAGACCTGAACGTCACCGCGAACAACATTGCCAACGTCAACACCACCGGCTTCAAGGAGTCCCGCGCCGAGTTTGCCGACGTCTATGCCAACTCCATCTTCGTCAACGCCAAGACCCAGGTCGGCAATGGGGTGGCGACCGGTGCCGTGGCCCAGCAGTTCCACCAGGGGGCGCTGCAATTTACCAACAACGCGCTGGATCTCGCCATCCAGGGCAACGGCTTCTTCGTGACCTCCGATGGCCTGACCAACCTGGATCGCACCTATACCCGCTCCGGTGCCTTCAAGCTGAACGAAAGCAGCTACATGGTCAGCAACTCCGGCGGTTATCTGCAGGGGTACGAGATCAACGCCGATGGCACCCCCAAGGCGGTGAGCATCAACGCCACCAAGCCTATCCAGATCCCGGACAAGGCCGGTGAGCCGGTACAGACCACGACGGTCGAGGCGGGCTTCAACCTGCCTTCCAGCACCAAGACTCTGATGGATGTGAACGCCTCCAAGTTCGATCCCAAGGATTCGAGCACCTACTCTTCCTCCACGTCCGTGGTGGCCTACGACTCTCTGGGTGAAGCACATACCATCACCCAGTACTTCGTGAAAGAAGCCGACCCGGCCGATCCGACCCAGGCGGCGGTACCGACCGCCTGGCGCATGTACCTCTATCAAGATGACAAGCCCATCGACATCGCCGGCGGCACCGCCACCACCATGGCGACCGGTGTCAGCCAGGCGCCCCTGAGCGCCCGCGTGACCTTCGATGCCTCCGGCAAGATGGTGACGCCGACCACACCGGCGGTCATCAAGACCGAACAACTGGGGGCGGCGGGGGCCGGTATCATCACCAATGGTGCCGATGGCACTCAGGAGATCGAGTTCAAGCTGGGCACCGTGACCCAGTACTCCTCTCCCTTCGAGGTGAGCAAGCTGACCCAGGATGGCTCCACCGTCGGTCGCCTGACCAAGGTCGAGATCGGGGCTGATGGCATCGTCTCCGCCACCTACAGCAACGCGACTACCGTCAAGGTGGCCATGGTGGCCATGGCGAAGTTTGCCAACTCCCAGGGCCTGACCCAGGTGGGTGACACCTCCTGGCGCCAGTCCCTGCTCTCCGGGGATGCTCTGCCGGGTACGCCGAATTCGGGTACCTTCGGTTCCATCAAGTCCTCGGCCCTGGAGCAGTCCAACGTGGATTTGACTACCGAGCTGGTGGATCTCATCACCGCCCAGCGCAACTTCCAGGCCAACTCCCGTTCCCTGGAAGTGAACAGCTCCCTGCAGCAGAGCATCCTGCAGATCCGCTAATCGAGTACGCGGTTGTAAAGGGGCGCTTCGGCGCCCCTTGTGTTTTCTCTTCCCCGTCTTTTACCCCCTCTTAGTGCCAATCGCGCTGCTATTGGCATCCAACTTGCAGTTGTCCCCCGAGAGTCATCAGTTTGACGGAGGATCCCATGGATCACCTGCTTTATATCGCCATGTCCGGGGCCAAGGAGAACATGAACAGCTTGGCTGTGCGTGGCAACAACCTGGCCAACGCCAACACCATCGGCTTCAAGTCTGACTTCGAGCAGGCGCGCAGCATGCAGGCGTTTGGTGAAGGGTTGCCCACGCGGGTGTTCGCCATGACGGAGAGTCCGGGTCAGAACCTGCAGCATGGTCTGCTGCAGACCACGGGTCGGGATCTTGACGTCGCCGTCGACGGTCCGGGCTGGATTGCGGTGCAGGATCCCAACGGCGGCGAGGCCTATACCCGCATGGGCAACCTGCAGTTGAACGAAGCCGGCAACCTGCAGACCTCCACCGGCCTGAACGTGGTGGATGACGCGGGCCAGCCCATCGTGCTGCCGCTGCCCATGGAGAAGATTGAGATCAACCGGGACGGCACCATCAGCGGTCGCCCGGAAGGGGCCGCCCCCAACCTGCCGGAAGATTTCCAGCGCATCAAGCTGGTCAATCCGCCGGCCGATGCGGTGGCCAAGGGGCAGGATGGCCTGTTCCGTCGCAAGGATGGCCAGACTGAACCGGCCTCCGCCAATGTCGGCCTGCTGGCGGGCTCCCTCGAGGGGAGCAACGTCAACGTGGTCGACGAGATGACCAATCTCATTCGCTTGCAACGTCAGTTCGAAACTCAGGTCAAGATCATGAAGACCGCCGAGGAGAATGACGAGGCCCAAACCCAGCTGCTGCGTATCAGCTAATCAAGGAGCATTAAATGAATCCTGCACTCTGGATCAGCAAGACCGGCCTCGATGCCCAGCAGACCAACATCTCGGTCACCTCGAACAACCTGGCGAACGCCAGCACCGTGGGCTACAAGAAGGCTCGCGCCATCTTCGAGGATCTGCTCTATCAGAACATCAACCAGCCGGGTGGCCGCTCTTCGGCCGACACCGAGCTGCCTTCCGGCCTGATGCTGGGGGCGGGGGCCAAGGTGGTCGCCACCCAGAAGAACCACAGCCAGGGCAACGTGCAGACCACGGACAACTCCCTGGATCTGATGATTAGCGGGCGCGGTTATTTCGAAATCCAGCTGCCGGATGGCAGTGCCGCCTATACCCGCAACGGCCAGTTCACCCTCAATGACGAGGGCACCATCGTCACCCCGGGCAACGGTTATCCGCTGCAGCCGGAGATCCAGATCCCCGAGAACGCCCAGAGCGTGACCGTGGGCGAAGATGGCCAGGTGTCGGTGCAGCTCAAGGGCGATGGCCAGTCCCAGGTGGTCGGTCAGATCAACACCACGGACTTCGTCAACCCCACCGGCCTGCAGCCCATGGGGGAGAACCTCTTCGTCGAGACCCAGTCCAGTGGCGCTCCCATCCAGGGGACCGCCGGTGCGGACGGCCTCGGGGTCATCAAGCAGGGCATGCTGGAGACCTCCAACGTCAACGTGACCGAGGAGCTGGTCAACCTCATCCAGGCCCAGCGGGTCTATGAGATGAACTCCAAGGTCATCTCGGCGGTGGACTCCATGATGTCCTTCCTGACCCAGCGGACCTAAGGGAAGGCAACGTGACAAAAAGACTGTCTTGGCAACGCTTGGCGGTGGAGGTCCTCGTGTCCTTCCTGACCCAGCGCACCTGATGTAGGAGACCCATGATGAAAGCCATATGGATGCTGGGCCTGCTGACGCTGGCCGGCTGCACCAGTACCCCCAACACCGCCAGACCCGATGATCCGGAGTTTGCCCCCGTCTACGGCGAATCGGAGCCGGTGTCGGTGCGTCCCACCGGTGCCATTTTCCAGCCCGAGCAGGTCAACGGCATCTACTCGGACATCAAGGCCCACAAGATAGGTGACATCATCACCATCGAACTGGCGGAGTCCACCTCGGCTTCCAAGAAGGCCAACACCCAGAGTGGCAAGGACAACAGCTTCGACCTGTCACCGGTCAGCCTCGGGGGAGTGCCGGTGACCGCCAGCCCCTACAACCTGTCGGCCTCCGTGGATCAGAGCAGCGCCTTCAAGGGGCAGGCCAAGGCGGATCAGAGCAACAGCCTGCAGGGCAACATCTCGGTCAGCGTGGTCAAGGTGTTGCCGAACGGCAACCTTCTGGTGCGCGGCGAGAAGTGGATCATGCTCAACAACGGCAACGAATATATCCGCATCACCGGCCTGGTGCGCCCGGAGGACGTCACCTCCGAGAACAGCGTGTCGTCCCAGCGGGTCGCCAACGCGCGTATCCACTACGGTGGCACCGGCGATCTGGCCAACACCCAGGAACAGGGCTGGCTCACCAGCTTCTTCAACGGCCCCTGGTGGCCCATCTAGCAATCAGGGGTTTAGGAGCTCTCATGAATCGACTTCGTCTGCTCGCCTTGCTGTGCTGCTGCCTGCCACTTGGGCTGGCACACGCCTCGCGCATCAAGGATCTCACCTCGGTGGAAGGGGTGCGCAGCAACCAGCTGATCGGCTACGGCCTGGTGGTGGGCTTGCCCGGCACGGGGGAGAAGAACAACGCCTTCACCGAGCAGACCTTCAGAACCATGCTCAACAACTTCGGCATCAAGGTGCCGGATAACATCAAGCCGAAGATCAAGGACGTGGCGCCGGTGGCCATCCATGCGGATCTGCCGGCCTTCTCCAAGCCGGGCCAGACCATAGACGTCACCGTCTCCGCCATCGGCGAGGCGAAGAGCCTGCGCGGCGGCACCCTGCTGCAGACCTTCCTGAAAGGGCTGGACGGCCGCGTCTATGCCGTCGCTCAGGGCAGCCTGGTGGTGGGGGGCCTCGGGGCCGAGGGGGCGGACGGCTCCAAGGTGGTGGTCAATACCCCGACCGTGGGACGCATCGCCAACGGCGCCACCGTGGAGCGTGAGGTGCCGAACTCCTTCAGCCAGGGTGACACCATCACCTTCAACCTGAACCGACCGGACTTCACCACCGCCAGGCGGGTGGCCGACGTGGTCAACGATCTGGTGGGCCCCAACACGGCCCAGGCGCTGGATGCCACCTCCATCAAGGTGTTTGCGCCCCGGGATCCGGGTCAGCGGGTCTCCTATCTCTCCACCATCGAGAACCTGGAAGTGGATCCGGCGAGCGAATCCGCCAAGATCATCGTGAACTCGCGCACCGGCACCATCGTCATCGGCAGCGAGGTCAAACTGCGGCCGGCGGCCATCAGTCACGGTGGCCTGACGGTCACCATCGCCGAGAATCAGCAGGTCTCCCAACCCAATCCGCTGGCCGGTGGTCAGACGGCGATCACCAACAACTCCACCATCAACGTGCAGCAGGATCCGGGTCGGATGTTCAAGCTCGACACCGGCGCGACCCTGGACGATCTGGTGCGGGCGGTGAATCAGGTAGGGGTGGCCCCTGGCGATCTGATGGCCATCCTGGAGGCCCTGCAGCAGGCGGGCGCCATCCAGGGTCAGTTGGTGATCCTGTAAATGGGTGTTTGTGTCGAGGCGGTGATGCGAAGCCTGGTCACTCGGCGGGAGGCCATCTGGTCGACGCCGGGCGGCAAAGGCTTGCCACGGGCGGCAACGAGGTAGGTATGGCAGAGTTCGACACCCAGAGCGGGATCAACCTTGGCATGGTGCAGGACGTCCAGAACCTGGACAAGCTGCGCCGGATGAGCCAGAGCAAGGAGGGCAAGGGAGAGGCGCTGATGGCGGCGGCTCGCCAGTTCGAGTCCATCTTCACCCAGACCCTGTTCAAGGGGATGCGCCAGGCCAACGCCGTGCTGACCGAAGGCAATCCCATGAACAGCAGCTACACCCAGTTCTACGAGGGGATGCTGGATGAACAGCGGGTCGCCGACATGTCGAGCAAGGGGGGCCTTGGCATCGCCGAGATGGTGGCCAAACAGCTGGCCCCGGAGCAGAAGACCTTTAC
The DNA here is from genome assembly GCF_054052485.1 of Aeromonas intestinalis. Lineage (NCBI taxonomy): Bacteria > Pseudomonadati > Pseudomonadota > Gammaproteobacteria > Aeromonadales > Aeromonadaceae > Aeromonas > Aeromonas intestinalis. The sequence continues at coordinate 49,916 of NZ_JBSTYK010000001.1, read as the reverse complement.
CCACAACGATGGCCGGGTACTCAGGCTGCCGGAGCGCACCGAGCGGGTCTACAAACCCTACCAGCCCCCCACCTCGGCACCGAACGATCTGATTGCGGCCTCAAAAGTTGGCAAAGATTTTGCTGATAACGAGATGGGGGGGAGCCAATCGACGGCCACTTCCCACCGTCGCCGTGCCATTCCCCCCATGGGACCGGCACAAGGCATCGCCGCCGGACACAGCAGAACATTGGACAAGACGGCACTGGTGTTCGACAGCCCGGAAGAGTTCGTGGACAGGCTGATGCCGCTCGCCAAGAAGGCGGCGGACAAGCTGGGGCTGAGCCCGGCGGTGCTGGTGGCCCAGGCGGCCCTCGAGAGCGGCTGGGGCAAGCGGGTGATCAAGGACGGGGAGGGGCAGATAACCCACAACCTGTTTGGCATCAAGGCCGATCCCCGCTGGGATGGCCCCAAGGCGGTGGTGAGTACCCTGGAATACGAACAAGGGGTGGCCTCACGCCAGAAGGCGGCGTTTCGCTCTTACGAGTCGTTCGAGGAGAGCTTCAACGACTACGTGGATTTCCTCACCTCGGGCACCCGTTACAAGGGGGCATTGGCCAAGGTGGACAGTCCGGATCGCTACTTCGAGGCGCTGCAACAGGCCGGTTATGCCACCGACCCCCAGTATGCCAGCAAACTGAAACAGGTATTGCGCAGTGACGCCATCGCCGGCTACTCCGCAACCGGCAACACAGAGATGGAGCTGTAAGCTATGGCAAGCGATCTGCTTGGAATTGGAACCTCGGGTGTGATGGCCCAGCAGCGACTGCTGCAGACCACCAGTAACAACATCGTCAACGTCAATAGCCAGGGCTATGTACGTGAACGCACCCTGGTGTATACCAACTCCGTCGGATTGGGGACGGGCGACATGGTGACCCAGCGGGTCATCAACAGTTATGCCCAGGGGGAGGTGCGTCGTGACACCTCCGCCTACCATGCCTCCGGCAATCGCTACGATCAGCTGTTCCAGCTCGACAGCCTGCTGGGTGACAGCAGCAACAGCGTGGGCACCACCATCACTTCCTATTTCAAGGCCTTCCACACCGCCAACGAGTCGCCCGCCGAGATCGGGGGTCGCAAGACCACCCTGAGTGAACTCAATGGCATGGTGAACCGCTATCACACCCTCTCCGCCCAGCTCGACAAGCAGTCGGACACCATCAACGCCACCATTGGCGATGAGACCGACAGGGTCAACAGTCTGCTCCAGAGCATCAACGATCTGAACCAGGCCATCATCCGCACCCAGGGGACGCCGGAAGAGAGTCTGATGCTGTTCGATCAGCGGGATGAGGCGGTGCGCCAGCTCTCCGAGAAGATGGAGATCCGCACCGTCACCCAGCCCAACGGCAGCATGCTGGTGAACATGAGCACGGGCCACTCCCTGGTGCTGGATGGCGGAGTAGCACAATTCAAGGTAGTGGCGGGCAACCCCGACTCCCGGGACTCGACCCTGCAACTCACCCTCGGCACCAACAAGGCCGACATCAACGATCAGGACATCGGTGGCGGCATCGGCGGCCTCTTTGCCGCTCGCCGGGATCTGGAACCCTCCAAGCGGGAGTTGGGGCAGCTGGCCGTCGCCATGGCGGATGCCATGAACCAGCAGAACCGGTTGGGGATGGATCTGGACAACGAGATTGGCGGGGATCTCTTCACCCTCGCGGCCAGCAAGGGCCTGCCCTATGGCAGCAACACCGGCAGCGGCGCCGCCAGCGTCAGCTTCGTGCCCGGCAAGGGGACCGAGGTGACCACCTTCGATTACGAGGTGAAGTTCAGCAGTGCCACCGGTTATGAGGTATTCGCCATCGATGGCAGCGGCAACCGTACCTCTCTCATGACGGGCACCACGCCGCCCGCCAAGGTGGGCGTGGCGGGACACGGCATCGAGATCGATCTTTCCGGTACCCCGGCGGCAGGGGACAAGATCCTGTTGCAGCCGACCAAGTATGCCGCCGCAGGACTCGAAGCCGCCATCACGCGCCCGGAGGATATCGCACTGGCATCCCCCATCAAGGCAGATAAAAATTCTCAGAATATCGGCTCCGGTGAAATAAAAATGACCGGTGTCTACAACACGGGGACGGGCTCGGGGTTTGGTACCAACAGCCTGGATCCCGCGGCGCCCCAGGTGGTCAAGATAGACAACAGCGGCAACTACGAGGTCTATGCGGCGGACGGCACCACCCTCATCGGGGTGGCACCGGCTTCGAGCAAGGGACAGAACCTGATGGCCGCCCTCGAGAGCCCGCTGGGAGGCCCCAAGGTGTATGCCGATCCCAAGACGGCGCCGGGTTATGACGTCAGCATCACCGGCAAGGTGGAGGCCAAGGACAGCTTCCATCTGAGCTACAACAAGGACGGTTTCGCCGACAACGCCAATGGCCTGGCCCTGGCGGAGCTGCAAAACAAGGAGCTGGTGCGCAAGAACAACAATGCCGCCACCAGCAACGACAAGATGACCTTCAACGATGCCTACAGCGCCCTGGTGACCGGGGTGGGCAACAAGACCAGCCAGGCCAAGACGCTGTTGCAGGCCAACGAGGCCAAATTGACCCAGAGCACCGGCATCTACGAGAGCGTCTCCGGGGTCAATCTGGAGGAAGAGGCGGCCAACCTCATCCGCTTCCAGCAGTCCTATGCCGCCTCGGCCCAGATCGTCAACACCGCCAAGACCATCTTCGATACCCTGCTGTCGTCCGTGAGGTAATCCATGCGCATCACCACCAACATGATCTACGACCGCAACCTGGCCACCATGAGCAAGGTCAGCGAGCGCCAGAACACGGCTTACAACCAGCTGATGACAGGGGACAAGTTCACCCGGGCGGGGGAAGATCCCTCCGGCATGAGCCAGAAGCTGGCCCTGACCAAGGAGATCGACCTGTTCAAGCAGTACAGTGTCAACGGCAGCCTGCTGGAGAACAGCCTGGGCCACGAAGACACAGTGCTATCCTCCATCAACACCGCCATGCTGAGCGCCAAGACCCTGATCCAGAAGGCGAACAGCTCTGCCATGGGCAGCGAGGAGCGCAGCGCCATCGCAAGCGAACTGGAGGGGCTGCAAAAGCAGATGTTCGATCTGATGAACAGCAAGAACTCCCAGGGGGAGTTCATCTTCGGCGGCAATCAGAGCAAGACCCAGCCCTTCGTCAAGGACGCGAGCGGCAACTATGTGTTCCAGGGGGACACGGGCCAGCGCAGCATCCAGGTCTCGCCGACCGTGCAGATCCCGGCCAACGATTCGGGCTTCGATCTGTTCGAGATGGTGGCGACCCGGCGCACCGCCAGCGCCACCAGCGGCAACATCAAGGTGGGGGTGGGGGATCAGGGCAACTTCGAGAGTTTCTATCGCAACAACTACGACTCCGCACTGCCCAGCAACGAATTCACCGTGAGCACCCTGGCGGGCCCGCCGGATACCTACGAGATCAAGGACAGCGGCGGTACCGTGGTGCAAAGTGGCGACTACAGCGCGGGCAACAAGATTGCCTTCAACGGGTTGGAGCTGACCCTGGACTTGCCGGCGGGCAGCGCGGATCAGACCTTTGCCCTCGATGCCCCCAAGAACGACAACATACTCAATGGCATGTCCGACTTCATCTCGGCCTTGCGCGACCCCAACATCTCGGCGGATGACTTCCAGCTGGCGGTGGCCGACGCCACCACCCACATGGACAACGCCAGAACCAAGGTCGATCGAAGTCAGGGGGACGTGGGCAGCCGGCTCAACAGCCTGGAACAGGTGATGAGCTCGAACGATGGTCTCAGCACCCTGAACCAGCAGGCGCGGGCCAAGGTCTCCGAGGCGGACATGTACGAGGTGATCGCGGCGCTGTCGAAGGAAGACGCCGCCATGAGCGCCTCCCAGCTCGCCTTCAGCAAGATAAGCAAGCTGACCCTGTTCGACTATATCCGCTGATCTCCGCTCGTTGACCGTGACTCCCCCGTGGCCCTGGCCCGGGGGAGTCGTCATTTCAGGGCCCTTTATTTCAAGGCCCTCTCGGCCAATTTGTAACAACCCGTTGCAAGGAGCCACGGCGCCTTGACTCCCGGTCGCGCCTCGCCGATGATGCCGCCCGCATGGCCCAGGGCCCTGCATCTATTCGCAGCATCTCGTTAGGCGAGGCTCCTGCATAAACACAGGCCACTGATCTCACGACGTCCAGAGACGCCCAAGATCAGGACAGTTTTCATCGGATTAAGGTGTCAACCCAAGTGGCTTCCGGCGTGCCGGATACGTTATGCAGTGCTAAAGCTGGTACGTGGGGATGAAGACACGCCGGACGGCGTCATTTCCTGCCTGTTACTCGTCAATCAAATTGCTGTTTTCTTGCAAGCGGCGGCCGCGGTTCATCGGCTGCTTCCGGGCTTGCCCCGGGATCACATGAGGACATCTGTGATGAAGAAAACACACCACCTGCTCAACCGTCATCAACTGCTCGACCTGGCTGCCCTGCAGGGCTGGCTCGCCCGTACCCTGGATCCGGTCCAGCGGGCCGACCAACTGCTGACCCTGCGTCCGGAAGAGCTCAACTGCATCTTCGACACCCTGCCTGCTCCGCAAGGGAGTGAGCTGCTCGTCTCCCTGCCACCGGATGGGGCCGCCAGGCTGCTGCTGCGCCTGCACGCCAGCATACTCGGTGTGCTGCAGGGGGCCATGCCGCGGCGCGAGCTGCTCGGTATCCTGCGCAAGCTCGATGAGAGCGAGCGCCGCAAACTGCTCGCCTGCCTCCCCGAACCGGCGCAGTCGGGGCTATCCACCCTGCTGGAGTGGCCGAGCGAATCGGTCGGGGCCAACATGCGTCACGAGTTCGTCGCCATCCATGAGGGGGAGACGGTGGCGATCGCCAAGCAGCGGATCCACGATGCCTGGGACAAGGGGTTGCCGTTCCAGCAGCTTTACGTGGTCAGCGGTGATCAGCGCCTGCTCGGCAGCGTCACCCTCAAGTCCTTGCTCATCGCCGACCCTCAGCGGCCGGTGAGCGAGCTGATGGACAGGGAGGCGGTGCGCATCGATGCCCGTGCGGATCAGGAGCTGGCGGCCCGTCTGCTCATCGATCGCGACATCTCGACCCTGCCGGTGGAGGACAGGGGACGGCTGGTTGGGGTCTTCCACGTGGACGACGCCGCCGACATCCTGGAACTCGAATCCACCGAGGATGCGGAGCTGCAAGGGGGTTCGTCACCGCTGGATACCCCCTATCTGCAGGCGACGCCCTGGCAACTGTGGCGCAAGCGGGTGGGCTGGCTGCTCGTCCTGTTCGTAGCCGAGGCCTACACCGGCACCGTGCTGCGGGCCTTCGAGGAGCAGTTGGAAGCGGCCATCGCCCTGGCCTTCTTCATCCCGCTGCTCATCGGTACCGGCGGCAACAGCGGCACCCAGATCACCACCACCATAGTGCGTGCCATGGCGGTGGGGGAGGTGAGCATGAGAAACCTCGGCACCGTGCTCAAGAAGGAGCTATCCACCGGTCTGCTCATCTCCATGGCCATCGCCCTGGCGGCCTGGGTGCGGGCCTGGAGCCTGGGAGTGGGCCCCGAGATCGGCATGGTGGTGACCCTGACCATCATCGCCATCGTGCTCTGGAGCGCCACCGTCGCCTCCGTGATCCCCATGGTACTACGCCGCTTCAGGATAGATCCGGCGGTGGTCTCAGCCCCCTTCATCTCCACCCTGGTGGACGGCACCGGCCTCATCATCTACTTCGAAATTGCCAAGTGGCTGCTGCCGGAGCTGCACTGAGCAGACAAGAAAACCCTGCATAAGCAAAGAGGCAGCCACCGGGCTGCCTCTTTTGCATCAAGGAAGGGGCGCTAGCTCAGTTGAAACAGCAGGGGCCAGCCCTGCTCCTGACAGTAACGGTGTTCCTTCTCCAGATTCTGCATCAGCAGGCGGTTATCCTCGCACCACTCGGTCGGGAGGGTGACCACCAGCTGATCCCCGGCGGCGACCACCCTCAACGGCGGCAGCAGATTGTCCTGGCGTCGGTGGTGGGCCGCCACCGCGAGGCGCAGGATGCGGATGCAGCGCAGCACCGTCTGCTCATCGTGGTTGGGCAGGGCGGGCAGTTCGGCGAGCTTGAGCCCCTTGCGCTGGAAGCGCACCAGGGCCGCCAGCAGGGCCTGATCGTCCTGGTTGAAGCCGGGCAGGTCGGTGTTTTGCAAAATGTAGGCGGAGTGCTTGTGGATGCCGCTGTAGTTGATGGCAAGGCCAATCTCGTGCAGCCGCGCCGCCCAGCCGAGGATGGCGCGATAGGGCTCGATGGGCATCTGCCAGGGATCGCTCAGGGCATCGAACAGGGCCAGCACGCTCTGTTCGACCCGGGCCGCCTGGCGCTTGTCGATGCGGTAGTGGCTGATGAGGGCAAGGGCGGTGCGCTCGCGGATGTCGTGGTGCTGCAGCCGCTCCTCGAACTCGTACAGCAGCCCTTCACGCAGGGCGCCGTCGGAGTACTCCATCCGCTCGATGGGCAGGGAGGTGAAGAGCCCGATCAGGATGGCGACCGCGGCGGCGAACACCCCCTGGCGCTCTTCGGTGAGACCCGCGAGTTTGAGCTGCTCGACCTTCTTGTGCTTGAGCATCTCGGTCTTGAGCTGCTCGAGCCCCGCCAGCGTGATTCTGCCGTCGGTCCACTCTTCCCCCTGCAAGACGTCCCGCACGGTGCGAATGGAGCCCGAGCTGCCGAGGCAGCTCTGCCAGCCGAGCTTGCGGTACTGGTTGATGATGGGGGCGAGCTGGTGCTGGGCCTCCAGCACGGCGGCGTTGAAGGCCTTCTCGCTCAGCTTGCCGTTGCCAAAGAAGCTCTGGGTGAAGCTGACGCAGCCCATCTTGCGGCTGGTGAGGGCCTTGTGTTCGAACCCTTCGCCGATGATGAGCTCGGTGCTGCCACCGCCGATGTCCACCACCAGCACCTGGCCTTCGATGTGCTGGGTGTGCGCCACCCCCTGATAGATGAGACGGGCCTCTTCCTGGCCGCTGATGATCTCGACCGGGTGATTGAGCACCAGGGCGGCCTCGCGCACGAAGTCACGGGCGTTGCTGGCGCGGCGCAGGGTGTAGGTGCCGGCGATGCGGATCTGATCCGGCTTGATGTTGGTGAGGCGCTCGGCGAAGAGGCCAAGGCAGTCGAGGCCGCGGGCCATGGCTTCCTCGGACATGCGGCGCTGCTCGTCCATGCCCTCCGCCAGGCGGACCCGCTCCTTGATGCGATCGACGATCTGCATCCGCCCCTCGGCGAGGCGGGCGATGACCATGTGAAAGCTGTTGGAGCCCAGGTCGACAGCGGCGTACAGACTATTGTCCATGGTTTGACTCTATGCGTTTGAGATAATCGTAAATCGCCACCTGGGAGCGCACCTTGCGGCGGTTGCCCCGCTTCACGTACTGGTTGCTCTGATCCGCGTCGATGACGCGGGCCTTGCAGGTGTCGCCGAGCTGCAACTGGAGAATGTCCAGGATCCGCTGCTTGAGGCGCTCGTCGTAGATGGGGGTACCCACCTCGATGCGGCCGTCGATATTGCGGCTCATCCAGTCGGCGCTGGAGATGAACAGCTGGGGGTTGCCCTTGTTGTGGAACACCATGACGCGGGGGTGCTCGAGGAAGCGGTCGATGATGCTGATGACCTGGATGTTCTCGCTCAGGCCCGGCACGCCGGGGCGCAGGGCGCACATGCCGCGGATGATCATCTGGATGGGCACCCCGGCCTGACCGGCCGCGTAGAGGCGGTTGATGAGATCCTTGTCCACCAGGTTGTTGATCTTGAGGGTGATGCCGCTTGGCTGCCCCGCCTTGGCGTTGGCCAGCTCGTTGTCGATGAGGCGATAGAGCTGACGACGGCTGTTGATGGGGGAGACCAGCAGGTGGTTGAACTTGTAGCGCCGGTAGGGGTACTCGATGTACTCGAACACCCCCTCCACCTCGGCGGTGATGTCCGGGTGGCGGGTCAGCAGGGAGAAGTCGGTGTAGATCTTGGCGGTCTTCTCGTTGAAGTTGCCGGTGCCGATGTGGGCGTAGCGCACCGCCTCGCCGTGTTCGTGGCGGGTGATGAGGCAGAGCTTGGAGTGGATCTTGAGGCTCGGCACCCCGAACACCACCTTGACCCCCGCATCGGTGAGGATGTTGGCCCAGTCGATGTTGGCCGCTTCGTCGAAGCGGGCGCGCAGCTCCACCACCACGGTCACCTTCTTGCCGTTGTTGGCGGCGTCGATGAGGGAGTGAATGATGCGCGACTTCTTGGCGACCCGGTAAATATTGATGCGTATGGCGCTTACTGCCGGGTCAAACGCTGCCTGACGCACCAATTCCGTGAAGTGATGGAACTTGTGATAGGGGTAATACAGCAGAATATCCTGCTTGGCGATGGCGTCGAAGGCGTTGACGAAGCCGTCGAAGTCGCGGCAATCCAGCGCCGGCAGCTTGGGGTTTTCGAGATAATCCCGGCCCACGTTGGGGAAGCCGATGAAGTCCTTGAAGTTGTGATAACGACCGCCGGGCATGATGGCGTCGTATGAGCTTATCTGCAGCTTGAGTTTGAGGAAGCTTATCATGGCGGCGGGCATCTCCCGCTCGTAGACGAAGCGCACCGGCATGGCGGTGAGGCGCTGCTTCAAGCCATCACTCATCTTGTCCACCAGGCTGAGGTCCAGCTGGTCGGAGAGATCGTATTCCGCGTCCCGGGTCAGCTTGACCGCGTAGGCCGCGATTTCGTCGTAGTCGAAGAAGCCCTTGAAGATCTCGTCAAGACAGAAGCGGATGACGTTGTCGAGGATGATGATCTGCTTCTTGCGGCGGGTGCCTTCCGGCGGCAGCTGGAAGAAGCGGGGCAGATCGTCGGTCGGCACTTCCACCAGGGCGTACTGGATCACCTGGCCGTTCTTCTTCATTTCGACGGCGAGGTAGGTGTGCTCGTCTTTCAGGAACTTGACCGGGTTCACTTCCTTGTTCAGCAGGATGGGGATGATGTGGCGCAGCACCTTCTCCTTGAAGAAGACCCGCAACCACTGCTGAATGGCATCGGAGAGCTGGTTCTCGTTGACCAGGAAGATGTTGTGGCGGGCGAGGGCGATCAGCAGTTCCTTGTAGGTGTTGTCGAACGCCTCGCCAAGGGCCATCACCTTCTGCTGGATGGCCCGCAGCAACACCTTGGCCTCGTCGTCACCGCCGTGCACCTCGTTGATGAGAATGCGGCGCTTGACGTCCGAGACCCTGACCTTGAAGAACTCGTCCTGGTTGGAGGAAAAGATCCCGAGGAAGCGAACCCGCTCGATGAGGGGGACCGTCTTGTCCATCGCCTCTTGCAACACCCGTTCATTGAATGAGAGCCAACTCAGCTCTTTCTCTTCATACTGCTTGTCGGTGCTCATATATGCCTCTGTGATCCGGTTGCATCTGGCCGGCAGTTATGGGGTCAAACCATGACAAATTTATGACAGCCGGCGCTATTCGGTGAGGTCTTGATCGATATCGACCACCAGATCATCGGAAAGGGACTCCAGCGCACTGATGAGGGCATCCAGTTCGAGCTGGGGGGGCAGGGCCACCAGGGCATGGGCGTAGAAAAGCGGAGCGCCGGAGTGGGGGGCCGGTTCACAACCGGTGGTGAGGTCCGCCACGTTGATATTGAGCTGACGCAAGATGCTGGCGACCTCGTGGACGATGCCGGCCCTGTCGTTGCCGGTCACGCTCAGCATCACCTGGCGGGCGGGTTCCGGGCTGAGCTGACCTTCGGCGAAGCTGACGGTGAGGCCAGGCAGCATCACCAGCGCCTCGCACAGGCTGCGATAGTGCTCATCGGGGACGCTGACGTGCAAGATGCCGGCAAATTGTCCGGCCAGCTCGCTCATGGAACTGGCCAGCCAGTTCCCTTGCTCATGGCTGATGGTATTGGCCAGGCTCTCGACGATACCCGGCTTGTCAGCCCCGATGACGGTGACGACCAATTGCTTTTGCATCCTGCTCTCCTTTGAATGAGTTCCACCAGCATTGTGCCTGCTGTGGCAGGTCATATGAAGCCCCGCCGTGCGTAAAACCCATGAAAAACCCCGATCCCCGAGCTCGCCCTTCTGCGGGCGATGCGCGCCCTCTTGCCCCTGTGGTAAAGTGGCGCTCCTTCTCTCTCATTGTGTGAATTGGACAGTACCCTCATGAATACCCTTGTCGTATCGGGATTGGTGTTATTGGTGCTCCTGCTGCTGGCGATCTTCTGGTCCCGTGGCAAGCAGGGCAAGACGTTGCCCTATGATCTGCAGGAAACTCTGTTCAGCCCGGCGGAGCGCTCCTTCCTTGGGGTGCTGAGCCTTGCTGTGGGTGACAAGGCGCGGGTCTTCGCCAAGGTGCGGGTGGCGGACGTGCTGACGCCCGAGGCGCGCATGGGCAAGAGCAAGTGGCAACAAGCGTTCAACAAGATCAGCGCCAAGCATTTTGACTACCTGCTCTGCCACCCGGGGGATCTCTCCTTCCTCTGCGCGGTCGAGCTCGATGACAGCTCCCATCGCCACCAGAAGCGCAAGGCCCGGGATCAATTCCTGAAAGAGGCCTGCGACAGCGCCGGCCTGCCGCTGCTGCAGATCCCTGCCAGCAGCCACTATCAGGTGGAGGATCTGCGTGAACAGCTGCTGCCGCTGCTTGCCAGGACGACGGCCCCTGCCGAGGATCTGCTGCCCGGTGAGCGGCGCGAGCCGACCTTCAATCCGCTGCAACTGGATGGGGTGGATCTGAGCGAGAGCCATCACGGACACAAATCGGTCAGCCCGCAGCCCGGGATCGCCACTGTGACGCCGGAGAAAGGGATGCCGGAACCCGAGCTGCTGGACAACCTGTTCAGCGACCTGGAGGAGGAGGAAGAGCGTCCCCAGGCGCAGCCCCACTGCCCGCGCTGCGACGCCCTGCTGGTGGAGCGGGAGGCCAAGAAGGGCCCCCATGCCGGCCGCCTGTTCCTCGCCTGCAGCCGCTTCCCGCAATGTCGCTACGCCGCTCCCCGGGAGCAGATGCATCACTGACATCCCAGAGGGTCCCTTGTGGACCCTTCTTTTTTGATAGTCCCCTGTCATCTTCTATTCTTACCCCGCTGGCAAGATGCCCGTACCGTGATCCCGTCCACAGAGAGGCGGGCAAGACGCGACAACTTTTGACAATCCGCCAGAATTTTGGCACCTTGTGCGGCATTGACACTATGGGCGGCGCATGGATACGCCCATATAAAATACTTAAAAAACAATAAGATATTTTAGAGGCTTCGACAGGATGGATATGATGGCGATGGGGGTATTGATTGTCGATGCCGATGAACAGCGGCGTTTGCAACTGGGTACTGTGCTCTCCTTCATGGGGATCCCGTGGCAGGAAGTGGATGAGGGCGATCTCGACATGGCAGTGGAGTCCTCGGGACCCCTGCAAGGGATCCTGACGGGCGAGTTGCTTGAGCGCCCCCTCATCGAGCTGCTCGGGGCCTTCCCCCGCATCCCCTTTCTCTCCCTGCAGCAGGCGGATCACCCCAATAGCAACTTCATCGGTGGCAGCGACGAGCCCTTCACCTATGAATCCCTGACCCGTCACCTGCACTTCTGTCAGGCTTTCCTCTCCCTCCATCCTCGCCAGCAACTGCACGACAAGGGCCAGGCCCTGTTGCGCCTGCTGGTGGGCAAGGGCAGGGGCATTCAGGAGGTGCGTCGCCTCATCGGCCAGGTGGCGGAAACCGACGCCAACGTGCTGATCCTGGGTGAATCCGGCACCGGCAAGGAGGTGGTGGCTCGCGCCATCCACGAACTCTCTGCCCGCAGCAGTGGCCCCTTCGTGCCCATCAACTGCGGCGCCATCCCGGCAGAACTGCTGGAGAGCGAGCTGTTTGGTCATGAGAAGGGGGCCTTCACCGGCGCCATCGCCGCCCGTCGTGGCCGCTTCGAACTGGCCCAGGGCGGCACCCTCTTCCTCGACGAGATCGGCGACATGCCGCTGCCCATGCAGGTCAAGCTGCTGCGGGTGCTGCAGGAGCGCCAGTTTGATCGGGTCGGCGGCGGCAAGCCGGTGCAGGCGGACGTGCGCGTCATCGCCGCCACCCACCGGGATCTGGAGACGATGATCCGCACCCAGGTGTTCCGGGAAGATCTCTATTACCGCCTCAATGTCTTCCCCATCGAGACACCCCCCCTGCGCGAGCGCTCCGACGACATTCCCCTGCTGCTGCAGGAGCTGCTCAATCGCCACGCGGAGCAGCACAAGAGCATCATCCGTCTGACCCAGCGCGCCATGGAGTCCCTGATGCAGTACTCCTGGCCGGGCAATGTGCGCGAGCTTTCGAACCTCATCGAACGCTTGCTCATCCTCTATCCGAACCAGATCGTGGATGTGGCGGACTTGCCCGGCCGCTACCGTCTGCTCCCCTGCGAGCCGAGAGACGAGCGTCTCACCGAGATGGACGAGCGGGATGCCCTGGCCGCCGTGTTCCAGAGCACCCCCGAGCTGGACGCTCCGGCTGCCGTGGCGCTGCCCATGCAGCTGCCTCAGGAGGGGGTCAACCTCAAGGAGATGCTGGCGGATCTCGAGGTGGAGCTGATCCGTCAGGCCCTGGAGTCCCAGGACGGGGTGGTGGCCCGCGCCGCCGACCTGCTCAGCATGCGCCGCACCACCCTGGTGGAGAAGATGAAGAAATACGGCATGAGCAAGGAAGCCTGAGGTCAAGGCTTTGACGCGAGAGTTCAACTTATTGATATTTAATGAGTATTTTACTGGCATGGAAATTGAATAGGCTTACCCCAAACCCAGTTTGAGGTCAGGTTTATGACAATGCTCCAGCAGGACAATCCGCTCCAGTCTCACGAGGTGAGCCAGCTCTACGCCATCTTCCAGGCACTGCCGACCGGCGTGTTGCTGCTGGATGGGGAGGGCTGCATCACCCGCGCCAACCCGGCCGCCCTGGCCCTGCTGGGGGAGCCGCTGGAGGGACAGCCCTGGCGCGAGATCATCGCCCGCAGCTTCCATCCCCGTGAGGACGATGGACACGAGATCTCCCTGCGGGATGGTCGCCGGGTCCAGCTCTCGACCCAGCCGCTGGCGGATCAACCGGGCCAGCTGGTGTTCATCACGGATCTCACCGAGACCCGTCAGTTGCAGGACAGGGTCAACCACATGAAGCGGCTGTCGGCCCTCGGCAACATGGCCGCCACCCTGGCCCACCAGATCCGCACCCCTCTCTCCGCCGCCATGCTCTATGCGGCCAACCTCGCGAACCGCACCCTCAAGCCCGAATCCCGCAGTCAGTTCCAGCAAAAGCTGATGGCGCGGCTGCAGGATCTGGAAAAGCAGATCAACGATATCCTGCTGTTCGCCCGCAACGGCGACAACCAGGTGGTCGCGCCGGTCTCGGTACAGGGGCTGCTGGCCGAAGTGCAGGCGGGGGCCGAGGCTTTCTGCCAGCAGCAGGGCTGCACCCTGCACATGGAGGCGCCGGAACCAGATCTCTGCCTGCTGGCCAATAACAGCGCCCTGGCCGGCGCCATCAACAACCTGATCGCCAACGCCCAGCAGGCGGGGGCGACCTCCCTGCTGGTGAGCGCGGTGCGCAGCGGTGCCCGGGTGGAACTGCGTATCCTCGACAACGGCAAGGGGATGCCCGCCAAGCTGCTTGGCCAGATCTTCGAACCCTTCTTCACCACCCGCTCCCAGGGCACCGGCCTTGGCCTGGCGGTGGTGCAATCCGTGGTGCGGGCTCACCAGGGGGAGGTCAGCGTCGCCTCCGTGCCCGGTGAGGGCACCTGCTTTACCCTCTCATTCCCGCTGCATCAGGCGGTGGTACGCCTTGGAGGTGTGGCATGACCCAGGCCCGCATTCTGGTAGTGGAAGATGACAGCGGCCTGCGCGAGGCCCTGGTGGATACCCTGCTGCTCGGCGGTTACGAGTGCCGTGAGGCCGACAGCGGCGAGCGGGCCCTGCTGGCCCTCTCTCGCCAGAGCTTTGACATGGTGATCTCGGATATCCAGATGGGGGGCATGGATGGCCTGACTCTGCTGGCCAACATTCGCCAGCAATATCCCCAGGTACCCGTGCTGCTGATGACCGCCTACGCCAACATCGACGGCGCGGTGCGCGCCATGCGGGAGGGGGCCATCGACTATCTCGCCAAGCCTTTCTCCCCCGAGGTGCTGCTCAATCAGGTGAGCCGCTACGTGCCGCCCCAGAAGATCGAAAAACGGGCCGTGGTCCATGGGGATCCCAAGACCGCCGAGCTGTTCCAGCTGGCGACCCGAGTGGCGCGCAGCGAGGCCACCGTCATGGTGACGGGCCCAAGCGGTACCGGCAAGGAGGTGCTGGCCCGCTATATCCACGACAACTCCAGCCGTGCCGAGCAGACCTTCATCGCCATCAACTGCGCCGCCATTCCGGAGAACATGCTGGAAGCGACCCTGTTTGGCTACGAGAAGGGGGCCTTCACCGGTGCCGTGCAGGGCTGCCCCGGCAAGTTTGAACAGGCCCAGGGCGGGACTCTGCTGCTCGACGAGATCACCGAGATGGATCTCGGCCTGCAGGCCAAGCTGCTGCGGGTGCTGCAGGAGAAAGAGGTGGAGCGGCTCGGCAGCCGCAAGATGATCCCGCTGGACGTGCGGGTCATCGCCACCAGCAACCGGGATCTCAAGAAGGCGGTGCAGGATGGGCTGTTTCGTGAGGATCTCTACTACCGTCTCAACGTCTTTCCCCTGCGCTGGACCGCGCTCTGGGAGCGGCCCGGCGACATCCTTCCCCTGGCCGAGCACCTGCTGGCACTGCACGCCAGCCAGATGGGGCTGCCCGCCCCACGGCTCAAGGAGAGCGCCAAGTCCCGGCTGCTGGCCCATGGCTGGCCCGGCAACGTGCGCGAGCTCGACAACGTGGTGCAGCGCGCCCTGATCCTGAGCCCGGACGGGGTGATCGGGGAGGCTGAGCTGCTGCTCGAAGAGAGCGACGAGGAGATGAGCGAGGGGCTGGTACGCCCGCTGGAGCGGCCGGCCGCGAGCGAGGGGCTCGGTAGCGAGTTGAAATTGCAGGAGCACCAGATCATTCTCGATACCCTGCAGGAGTGCAACGGCAGCCGCAAGGCGGTGGCCGACAGGCTCGGTATCAGCCCGCGCACCCTGCGCTACAAGCTGGCACAGATGCGGGACGCAGGCATCGAGCTGCCCGCCTGACACCTAGCGGCCTGCGCCGTGGCCTTGGAGGCCCGGCTCGATTATCATGGGGGCCTGATGTTCCGTATCCGGGCTCACGGCGCCATGGCTGGCGCGGGCCCCTGTTAGGAGACCCCCATGATCTCTCATCGAAAACTGGAATCCCTGCTCAACCACCTGCTCGAACCTCACGCCATCAAGGATTACTGCCCCAACGGCCTGCAGGTGGAGGGGCGTGAGCGCATCCGCAAGGTGGTGACCGGCGTCACCGCCAGCCAGGCTCTGCTCGATGCGGCGGTGGCGGCCAACGCCGACGCCATCCTGGTTCATCACGGCTACTTCTGGAGCGGCGAACCGGCTCAGGTCACCGGCATGAAGCAGCGCCGCCTCAAGACATTGCTGACCCACGACATCAACCTGTTCGCCTATCACCTGCCGCTCGATGTGCACCCCGAGGTGGGCAACAACGCCCAGCTCGCCAAGCTGCTCGGCATCAAGGTGCGCCGCGGCCTCGAACCCTGGAACAGCAAGAGCGTGGCCATGGTGGGCAAGCTGGAGGAGCCCATGAGCGGCTCTGATTTTGCAGCGCTCATCGCCGAGCGGCTCGGCCGTGAGCCGCTCCATTGCGGCGACAGCGGCCCCGAGCTTATCCGTTCGGTGGCCTGGTGCACCGGCGGCGGCCAGAGCTACATCAGCCAGGCGGCGGAGCAGGGCATCGACGCCTTCATCTCGGGGGAGGCCTCGGAGCAGACCATCCACACCGCCCGCGAGATGGGCATGCACTTCTATGCCGCCGGGCATCACGCCACCGAACGCTACGGCGTCAAGGCGCTGGGGGAGTGGCTCGCCACCGTGCATGGGCTGGATGTGACCTTTATCGACATCGATAATCCGGTCTAGGCGCGGCAGCGTATCGCACTGTCTGATGCCATTGTGGTAGATGACTGCGCTGAGTTATTGGTTTTTGATTTGCTAAAATGCTGAGAATTGCGTGTTTTAAACAATAAAAAGGAGGCCATCGGCCTCCTTTTTTCATCTGTCGGAACGGGGTCGGCTTATTCGCTGGCATAACCCGCCGGGCCGAGCGCCGCAGCATCCAGGAAGGCGGTTCCCTCCTGCATCTGCAGGCGGCCTTCACAGAACCACTGCACCACCAGGGGATAGATGCTGTGCTCCTGGGCCTGCACCCGAGCTGCCACCTCATCGGCCTCATCCCCTTCGAAGATGGGAACACGGGCCTGCAGGATGACGGGGCCGCCGTCCAGCTCCTCGGTGACGAAGTGGACGCTGGCACCGTGTTCCTCGTCACCGGCATCGATGGCGCGCTGATGGGTGTGCAGCCCCTGATACTTCGGCAGCAGGGAGGGGTGGATGTTGATCATCTTCCCGGCGAAGTGGCGCACCAGCTCGCCGCTCAGGATCCGCATAAAGCCCGCCAATACCACCAGATCCGGCTGATAACCCGCCATCAGCCCCTGCAGGGCGAGATCGTAATCCTCCCGGCAGGCAAACTGCTGCTGGGCCAGCACGCTGGTGGCCACCCCGGCCTGCTCGGCGCGCACCAGCCCATAGGCATCGGCCTTGTTGCTGATGACACCGACCACCTGGCCCGCAATCTTGCCGCTGGCGCAATGGTCCAGGATGGTCTGCAGGTTGCTGCCGCTGCCGGAGATCAGCACCAGGATGCGTTTCATCGGGGAGGCCATTTGGCCGTGGCTCTGGTCACTCATTGAATGATGACCTGCTCCTCACCCTCGGCCGCCTTGGCAATATGGCCGATGTGCCAGGCATTCTCACCCTCGGCCTTGAGCAGGGTCAGGGCTTTCTCCAGCTGATCCGCCGGCAGGGCGATGATCATGCCGACGCCGCAGTTGAAGGTGCGATACATCTCGTGGCGGGTGACGTTGCCAGCCTGCTGCAGCCAGCTGAACACCGCCGGCCACTGCCAGCTCTGCTCGTCGATCACCGCCTGGGTGCCAGCGGGCAATACGCGGGGGATGTTCTCCCAGAAACCACCGCCGGTGATGTGGGAGAGGGCGTGAATTTCGCACTCCTTGATGAGCTTGAGCACGGGTTTCACGTAGATACGGGTCGGCTCCAGCAGGGCGTTGGCCAGGGTGGTATCAGCCAGCGGCTGATGCACGTCGGCCTTGGAGACTTCCAGGATCTTGCGGATGAGGGAGAAGCCGTTGGAGTGGGGACCGCTTGCGGCCAGGGCGATCAGGGCATCCCCATCACCGACCTTGCTGCCGTCGATGATCTCGCTTTTTTCCACCACGCCGACGCAGAAACCGGCGATGTCGTAGTCTTCCCCTTCGTACATGCCCGGCATCTCGGCGGTCTCACCGCCCACCAGGGCACAGCCTGACTGCTCGCAACCGGTGCCAATGCCGGTCACCACGGCGGCGGCGGTGTCCACGTCCAGCTTGCCGGTGGCGTAGTAGTCGAGGAAGAAGAGGGGTTCGGCGCCTTGCACGATCAGGTCATTGACGCACATGGCCACCAGATCGATGCCCACGGTGTCGTGCTTCTTCAGATCGATGGCGAGACGCAGCTTGGTGCCCACCCCGTCGGTGCCCGAGACCAGCACCGGCTCCTTGTAGCCAGCAGGGATCTGACACAGGGCTCCAAAGCCGCCAAGACCACCAAGGACTTCAGGACGACGAGTGCGCTTTGACACGCCCTTGATACGTTCAACCAGTGCATTGCCGGCATCGATATCTACGCCAGCATCCTTGTAGCTCAGTGAGGTTTTGTCAGTCACGCGTATTCCCCGTCATATAAACAAGTGGAGGGTAAAATTCGGGGCGTATTCTACCAGCGGCGGGGTAAAAGCAGAAAGGAAATCGTTTGCGCGTTTTTGCGTGGAAAAGCTCTACAAGCGGCGGCTTTTGTTGTATGATTCCGCGATTTTTTTGCGGCAGTTAGAGGAGATAATAATGAAAGTCGTTGAAGTCAAACACCCCCTGGTCAAGCACAAGATCGGTCTGATGCGTGAAGGCGATATCAGCACCAAGCGTTTCCGTGAACTGGCCAAAGAAGTGGGCAGTTTGTTGACCTACGAAGCGACCTCTGACTTCGAAACGGAGAAGGTTACCATCGATGGCTGGAACGGGCCAGTAGAAGTTGACCAGATCAAGGGCAAGAAGGTCACCGTAGTGCCCATCCTGCGCGCCGGTCTTGGCATGATGGACGGTGTGCTCGAGCACATGCCGAGTGCCCGTGTCAGCGTGGTCGGTATCTACCGCGACGAAGAGACTCTGCAGCCGGTCCCCTATTTCGAGAAGATCGTCAGCAACATCGAGGAGCGTCTGGCCCTGGTCATCGACCCCATGCTGGCCACCGGCGGCTCCATGATCGCCACCATCGATCTCCTCAAGAAGAAGGGCTGCCAGTCCATCAAGGTGCTGGTGCTGGTTGCCGCCCCGGAAGGCATCAAGGCGCTGGAAGCCGCCCACCCGGACGTGGAGCTTTACTGCGCCTCTATCGATCAGGGGCTGAACGAGAAGGGCTATATCGTGCCCGGTCTCGGCGATGCCGGTGACAAGATCTTCGGTACCAAGTAAGTCCTGATTGTCTCTCCGTGGAGCCGGCCTCGTGCCGGCTATACGCTTTTTGGTGTTGTACTGGCCGCTTGCCTTGCTGATAAAGCGGCCTTGCCGCTACCATAAGCACCATCTCCCATTTCGAGAATCTTCTTTATGCTGAAACGCTTAGCAACATTTCTCTGCTGTTGTCTGCCCTTGGTGGTGTCGGCCGCCCAGGTGAGCGATCTCTATCAGGGCAAGGCGCCGACCAGTGGTGATACGGCTGCCGCCCAGTCCCAGGCATTGGGGGAGGTGCTCATCAAGGTGAGTGGCAAGCGCGACATCCTGGCCCAGCCCGAGGTGGCCAAGGCGCTGGCGGCCCCCGCCGACTATGTGCAGCAATATGGCTATCAGGATGTGGGGCCGGTCAAGTTTCTCAAGGCCGACTTCAACGTCGCCAAGGTCAACGCCCTGATCGGCCAAAGCAAGTTTGCCCTGCTCGGGCCTGCACGCCCGCAGATGGCCATCTGGCTGGTGGTGGATCAGGGGGAGCGCCGCATCCTGGCGGATCAGTCCAGCGATGGCTGGGCGGCGGCATTGCGGGCCCAGACCCAGGCCATGGGACTGCCGGTGAGCATTCCTCTGATGGATTTGGATGACAACATGGCGGTCAACGCCACCGATGTGTGGGGACGCTTTGCCGATCCCATCCTGGCCGCCAGCCAGCGCTACGGCGCCGAGATGGTGGTGCTCGGCAAGCTGTCGCCTGATGACAAGGAAGAGGGCAAGTGGAGCATCGACTGGGGGCTCTACGGCACCAAGCCGGGCGCCCAGGGCGGTGAGCTGACCGAACTGACCAAGGGGTCGGGTTCCGGTACCCAGGCCGAGGTGGCACAAGGCTTCGCCGATGCCCTGGCCGGCTGGCTGGTACAGAGCTATGGCACGCGCATCTCGGGCGTGGTCTCCAGCCAGACGCTGGTGGTGGAAGGCTTGTCCGGCATCGATGGCATGATCCAGATGCAGAAGATGCTGCAAGGCATGGCCACGGTCACCAAGGTGGCGATCGGCAAGCTGGAAGGGGACAAGGTCACCTTCAACCTCACACTGCAAGGGGACAAGGCCGAGCTGGTGCGCGGGTTGCAACTGGAGAGCCGGCTGCATCAGGTGGAAGACAATGAGCAGGGCCTGCGCTATCAGTGGTCCCAGCCCTGATCCTGTTTGAGGATCTGGCTCCCCGCCATGGAGGGCAAGATGCGCCACTCATGGTCGCATCCTGGATCCTTGTTGAGGATCCACACCGCCCGGCCTGGCCCGGGCGGTTCTCTATCCGCCACTGCAATGATACACTTGGGCACAAATATCACAGTCAAAGCCCAACGAGTGAAGCAACCGGCCCAACTGTCTTTAGCCGTACAATTACCGGATGATGAAACCTTCGTCAGTTTTTATCCCGGCAATAACGCCCATCTGATCACTGCCCTCAAGAATGCGGCCATTGGTCAGGGCTCACCTTTCCTCTATTTTTGGGGAGCCAAGGGCTCCGGACGCTCCCACCTGCTTCATGCCACCTGCGCCGAAGTCAACGCCAGGGATGCCGCCGCCGCCTACCTCTCCCTCGATCAGTTCGAACAGCTGGATCCCAGCATGCTCGACGCCCTCGAGAGTCTGCCCCTGGTCTGTCTCGACAGCCTGGAGGCCATCGCCGGCAATGCGCTCTGGGAGCGCGCCCTGTTCGATTTCTACAACCGCTGGAAAGAGAAGGGAGAGGGAACCCTGGTGGTGACGGGCTGCAGTGCGCCGCGTAAATTGGGGCTGCAACTGCCGGATCTCGCCTCCCGCCTCGACTGGGGGGTGAGTTTCCATCTGGACGAACTCGATGACGAAGGCAAGCTCAGTGCCCTGCAGCTGCGCGCCGAACTGCGGGGCTTCAAGCTCCCCATCGACGTGGGTCGCTTCCTGCTCAACCGGCTGTCGCGCGACATGCGCACCCTGCTCACGACCTTGAATCAGCTCGACAACGCCTCCTTTCGTGCCAAGCGCAAGCTGACCATACCCTTTGTCAAAGAGATCCTCGAGCTCTGATCCCGCGCTGATATGGCCTGGGGCCGACTCACGGTGGGTGAGAAACAACACAAAAAGAAACCCCGGCTCCAGGCCGGGGTTTTTTATTGCTATCCGTAAGTTATCAGTGGAACTGATCTTCTTCGGTGGAGCCGGTCAGGGCGGTCACCGAGGACTGGCCGCCCTGGATGACGGTGGTCACCTTGTCGAAGTAACCGGTTCCCACCTCCTGCTGGTGCGCCACGAAGGTGTAGCCCCGCTCGGCGGCGGCGAACTCGGGCTGCTGCACCATCTCGACGTAGTGCTTCATCCCTTCACCACGGGCGTACTGGTAGGCCAGCTCGTACATGTGGAACCACATGTTGTGGATACCCGCCAGGGTGATGAACTGGTACTTGTAGCCCATGTCGGACAGCTCCTGCTGGAAGCGGGCGATGGTGGCATCGTCCAGGTTCTTCTTCCAGTTGAAGCTCGGGGAGCAGTTGTAGGCCAGGATCTTGTCCGGGTACTGGGCCTTGATGGCCTCGGCAAACTTGCGCGCCTCCTCCAGATCCGGCTTGGCGGTTTCACACCACACCATGTCGGCGTAGGGGGCGTAGGCCAGCCCGCGGGAGATGGCCTGCTCGATGCCGGCCTGCACCTTGTAGAAGCCTTCAGCGGTGCGCTCACCGGTCAGGAAGCCTGCATCGTACGGATCTGCATCCGTGGTCAGCAGATCCGCCGCGTTGGCGTCGGTGCGGGCGATCACCAGGGTGGTGGTGCCACAGACGTCGGCCGCCAGACGAGCCGCGATGAGCTTTTGCACCGCTTCCTGGCTCGGTACCAGCACCTTGCCGCCCATGTGGCCGCACTTCTTGACGGAGGCCAGCTGATCCTCGAAGTGCACGCCAGCGGCGCCCGCTTCGATCATCCCCTTCATCAGTTCAAACGCGTTCAGCACGCCGCCGAAACCGGCTTCGGCATCCGCTACGATGGGCAGGAAGTAGTCGATGAAGCCCTTGTCCTGTGGACCTACCTTGTTGGCCCACTGGATCTGGTCGGCGCGAGCGAAGGAGTTGTTGATGCGCTCCACCACGGACGGCACCGAGTTGGCCGGATAGAGGGACTGATCCGGATACATGGTGGAGGAGAGGTTGTTATCCGCCGCCACCTGCCAGCCGGAGAGGTAAATCGCCTCGATGCCCGCCTTGGCCTGTTGCACCGCCTGGCCGCCGGTCAGGGCGCCGAGGCAGTTGACGTAGCCCTTCTTGGCGCCGCCGTGGATCAGTTCCCACAGCTTGTCGGCACCGCGCTGGGCCAGGGTATGCACCGGCTGCAAGCTGCCGCGCAGGTTCACCACGTCTTCGGCGCTGTAGCCGCGTTTGATCCCTTTCCAGCGGGGGTTCTCTGCCCAGTCTTTCTCGATAGCCTGGATCTGTTGCTCACGGGTCAGTGCCATATCAGTTCCCTCTTTCATTGATTTCACGTGTCCATTGACTTGTTATTGGTAGGCCCCGCGAGGGGCTCAGCTTCAGAGCCGCTCGTAACCGGGCAGCGTCAGAAAATCGATCAGGGTATCGGCGCAGGTGATCTGCTCCATCAGCTCGCTCGCCTCGGCAAAGCGGCCGGCCTGCCAGCGGGCTTCGCCCACTTCGCCTTTGACCACCACCAGCTCCTCGGCCAGCATCTGGCGGAACAGATCCTTGGTCACCACCTGGCCGTTTGACAGACTCTTGCCGTGGCGGATCCATTGCCAGATGGAGGTGCGGGAGATCTCGGCGGTGGCCGCATCTTCCATCAGGCCGTAGATGGGCACACAGCCGTTGCCGTTGATCCAGGCTTCCAGATATTGCAGGGCGACCCGGATGTTGGTGCGCATGCCCGCCTCGGTACGCTCGCCCTCACAGGGAGCCAGCAGCTCGGCGGCGGTGATGGGGGCATCCTGCTCGCGCAGCACGGTCAACTGGTTGGGCGATCCGGCCGGGATGGCGGCGTTGAACACGGCCATGGCGGTATCGGCGAGGCCGGGGTGAGCCACCCAGGTGCCGTCGTGGCCGTTGCTGGCCTCGCGCTCCTTGTCCGCCTTCACCTTGGCAAACACCTCG
Organism: Aeromonas intestinalis; assembly: GCF_054052485.1. Taxonomy (NCBI): domain Bacteria; kingdom Pseudomonadati; phylum Pseudomonadota; class Gammaproteobacteria; order Aeromonadales; family Aeromonadaceae; genus Aeromonas; species Aeromonas intestinalis. Next base: position 27,063 of record NZ_JBSTYK010000001.1, on the reverse strand, counting down.
GCGTTCACCGCCGGATCCTTGGCCGGAATGAAGGCCGCCATGCCGCCCATGGCCAGGGCACCTCGCTTGTGGCAGGTCTTGATCAGCAGGCGGGAGTAAGCCGACAGGAAGGGCTTGTCCATGGTGACCACCTGGCGATCGGGCAGGACGCGGTCGGGGTGGTTCTTGAGCGTCTTGATGTAGCTGAAGATGTAGTCCCAGCGGCCGCAGTTGAGTGCGACGATGTGATCCTTCATCTGATAGAGCAGCTCATCCATCTCGAACACCGCCGGCAGGGTTTCGATGAGCACGGTGGCCTTGATGGTGCCGCGGGGCAGGCCGAATCTGTCTTCGGTCCAGGCGAACACCTCACTCCACCAACGACCTTCCAGGTGGCTCTGGAGTTTCGGCAGGTAGAAGTAGGGGCCCGAGCCCTTGGCCAGCAGCGCCTTGTGGTTGTGCAGGAAGTAGAGGGCGAAGTCGAACAGGCCGCCGGGGATGGGCGCACCGTCGAAGGTGACGTGTTTCTCCGGCAGGTGCAGGCCGCGCACCCGGCAGATGAGCAGGGCGGGATCTGCCTTGAGGGCATAGGATTTCCCTTCCGGACTCTGGTAGGCGATGGTGCCATTGACCGCGTCGCGCAGGTTGATCTGACCCTCGATCACCTTATTCCAGGCCGGCGCCAATGAGTCCTCGAAATCCGCCATGAACACCTTCACGTTGGCGTTGAGGGCGTTGATCACCATCTTGCGCTCCACCGGACCGGTGATTTCCACCCGGCGATCCTGCAGATCGGCGGGGATGCCGCGCACTGTCCAGTCTCCCTCGCGGATATGGGCCGTCTCTGGCAGGAAATCGGGTAATTCACCGCCGTCGATGCGCGCCTGGCGGGCCACGCGCTGCTTGAGCAGTTCATTGCGCTGGGGGGCGAAGCGCTCCACCAGTTCGGATACCAGGGCCACCGCATCCGGCGTCAGGATTTGCGCGTACTCGGGAAGCATTTCGCCTTGCATACGCAGACGGGTGCTGCTGATGGTCTGGGCCGGTGCCGACATAGGGTTCACTCCTTTGAAAGTTACATTTTGAACTTATTAACTACGACTAACGTCGATCCCTGTTTTTCTTAAAGGCCCTGTAACAGCGGGGCAACATGACTCATAAGGTGCAAAAGATTACCCGTGCCGTCAACCGTATTTTTAAAACACCTGTTTTTTACAGATGGTTAAGATGATGTTTTAAAAGGATTTATGTGGTTAGTGCAAAAGCTCTTTGCAGATGGTTATGCTCTCGCATCCCAGCCTCGCCAGGGGGAGGGGAAGGAGAGGTCAGGAGGTGTCAAAAATGTAATTAATTACGTAATAAAATTACCAATGCAAAAACAAATCCCGACCTAACTCCAGACTTTTAAAAAACATCCGTATGAAATATCTGTGGTGAATCCAGTTGGCATCCAGCTCAGAAGAGAGCTCGGTGATGAACTGCTGTTTAAAACCAAATGTCTGAAATGCGGTGGTGTGACGCAGGCAGGGAAAGTCTCTGAAAATGACGGGCAATAACGTAGGTTTGTATCAAAGCGCCGATGACCGGGGGGAGGGAGGATAAGGCAATAAGGCAGCTGATTATGCTGTAATTAAATGATTTGTTAGCGTTTTGTCGTTATTTTGACCAGGCGGGAATGGCGCGGTTAAAGAGGGGGTGGCGTATGGGGAAAAGAGGCCCCACAGGGAGGGGGCGCTGACCATGCCGGAGGGCTGGCCGCCGTTCAATAGTCATCATCCGGGGCGGCGAGATCGATCACGTCGAGGTGCACCATATGGCCGTGCTCTGTGCTGCCCGATTCGCTGGCCGGGGTCGGGAGCAGGGGTTGGTCGGGTTGGGTATCAACTGCTTGCGTCATGGGTGCTTGCCTCAATGGATTGCAAGCCGGTCGGTGACTCCCTCACCCGAATATCCACCTCCCTGTTTATATGGCCGGCGGAAAAGTGGCGTATCCTAGCGAGACTTTTAGAAAGCTTCAAGCGGTTCTGTATAAAAAACATTCCGGCACTGTGTTTTCGAACGATGGCAGCATGAATGCGCGGTGAAAGCCGCCATGGAGGAAGAAGATAGTACGGCATGGGGCAAGGTGGCGGGCTGCGATGGCGGGGTGAAAGCTGTCAGCGATGCTTTGCGACAAGACCAGAGGGAAATATGCAGACAAAAAAATAGCCCAGTCGAGGGACTGGGCTATTTTCGGGGAATTTGGTCGGTGTGAGAGGATTCGAACCTCCGACCCTCTACACCCCATGCAGATGCGCTACCTGGCTGCGCTACACACCGACGGAGTCAGCTCGGCTGACGGGAAAGGAGTCTAATGAACTGGCTCTGCGGACGCAACTCCTTTTTTATCAGTCAGATGCCGACTGCTTCTTTATTGTCCAGGCATGATGAAACTTGGGCCGCAGCGGGAGATTTGGCATAATCGCCGCCCACTCGGCCTCTGGGCTGAACGCCGCTGGTCGCGGCAACGAAAACCCTCTTCCCGAGGCCAGAACCACCAAGATCGACGAATGAGAGGAACGGGAGTGACGCCATCTGAGCAGGCTGACGAGATTCGCCAGACAGAACAAGACGAGCGCTGGATGCACCATGCCATGGCCTTGGCCAGCAAGGCGGAAGGTATCGGAGAAATCCCGGTGGGCGCCGTGCTGGTGCTGGGCGATGAGGTTGTGGGAGAGGGGTGGAATCGCTCCATCAGCGAGCACGACGCCTGCGCCCATGCGGAGATCATGGCGATCCGCGCCGCCGGGACGCGGCTGCAGAATTACCGGTTGCTCGACACCACCCTCTACGTGACCCTGGAGCCTTGCTGCATGTGCGCTGGCGCCCTCATTCACAGCCGGGTCAAGCGGGTGGTCTATGGGGCGCGGGATCTGAAGACGGGGGCGGCGGGTTCGGTGTTCGAGATCCTGCAGGACCCTCGTCACAATCACAGCGTCGAGCTGCAGGGGGGGGTGCTGGCAGAGGCCTGCTCGGCCCAGCTGTCGGCCTTCTTCAAGCGGCGCCGCGCCGAGAAGAAGGCGGCGAAGCAGGCCGCCAAGCCGACGGACCCCCCCTGCGCCTGATCTGGGCGGGGCACCCTGCTCCGCCTCGTTTCCCTGGGGCTTTCCTATATCTGATGGAGCAACTTGCCTTCCTCTCGCCCCGAGGGGTTTTGTCTATATCATCTGGCGGAATTACTTGCCTTCGTCCTGCCTTCAGGTGTTTTGCCTATATCTATTGGGGCAATTTGCCTTCCTCTCGCACCCAAGTACTTTGCCTTTATAAGATGGGAGCAGCACGCCCCATTCCCCGACAGAAGCGCCCCCTTTCCAGCGCCGAAAAGAAGCGCGCCATCGACCTCTCCATGTAACAAAACTGTCATGCAACCGCCATATAATGCCGCCAAGCCTAGCTCACATTGAGGTTTTGCATGTCATCGGAATCGATCAACCTGGTCATGGCGGGCAGTAGAAAACGCCGGATCAAGGACAAGTTGGCCAAGTACGGGGTCACCACGGGTGGTGGTCTGGTACTGGTGGCTCTATTGCTTATTTTCTTCTATCTGCTCTACGTGGTGAAGCCGATCTTCAATGGCGCCAGCATGGAAGCGACCTCCTCCTTCACGCTGCCGGTGCAGGGCAAGACCGCCTGGCTCGGCGTCGAGGAGCAGAACGAGATCGGTTATCGCTTCAGCGATCAGGGTCAGGTCAGCTTCTTCGCCGTCCAGGCCGATGGCAACCTCAAGGTGGGTCAGGTGCTGGGCCAGAGCCAGGTGGCCGGTCAGATCACCTCGGTCGCCGCCCCGGCACCGGGCCAGAAGCTCATCGCCTACGGCTTTGCCGATGGCAAGGCGCTGGTGGTCCAGCCCTCCTTCAAGGTCTCCTATCCCAATGACGTGCGGGTCATCGAGCCCAGCCTGCAGCATCCCTTCGGCGATGAGCCCATGGTGGTGGATCCGCAAGGCAAGGCATTGACGAGCATGGTGTTCGAGGCGACCAAGGACAAGATGGCCGCCGCCGCCGTGACCGAAGATGGCCGTGGCGTCATGACGGTGATGAGCGGTGAGGAGAATTTCCTCTCCGGGGAAGTCGAGTGGAGCAGTGAAAACTACGCCATCCCCTCCCTGCCGCGCCACGTGGATCAGATGCTGCTGACCCCGAATCTGCGGATCCTGTTCGTGCGCGATGGCAATCGCCTGTCTGTTTACGACATCCACAACCTGAACGATATCTCCCTGCGCGATGTCATGGAGATCAACGCCCCCGATGCCAACGTGGCCCGGGTCGAGCTGCTCTCCGGCGCCTCCTCCCTGCTGGTGGGCAATGACAACGGCGTCATCTCCCAGTGGTTCGAAGTGGCGAAGGATGGCAAGCGCCAGTTTACCCAAATTCGTGACTTCAAGAGCGATGGCGCCGTGGCGCTGCTGACCCCCGAGCATTTTCGAAAGGGCTTCATCAGTGCGACCCAGGATGGCACCATCAACTTCTTCCACGCCACCGGCGAAGCCAAGCTGCTGACCGAGAAGGTGGAAGGCGGGGCCCTGGCGGCACTCGCCATCTCTCCCCGTCACAACCTCTTGCTGGCCCAGCAAGGGGATGGCTTCAAGCTGTTTGATGTGGAGAACGATCACCCCGAGGTGACCTGGTCCGCCCTGTGGCAACAGGTGTGGTACGAGGGTTATCCCGAGCCGCAATACGTCTGGCAGTCCACCTCCGCCAGCAACGATTTCGAGGCCAAACTGAGCCTGGTGCCCCTGGTATTCGGTACCCTCAAGGCCTCCTTCTACGCCATGGTGTTTGCGGTGCCGCTCGGCGTGGCCGGTGCCATCTACACCGCCTACTTCATGTCGGCCGGCCTTCGCAAGTACGTCAAGCCGACGGTGGAGATCATGGCGGCCCTGCCGACCGTTATCCTGGGCTTCCTGGCCGGTCTCTGGCTTGCCCCCATCATCGAAGGGGCCCTGCCCGGCGTCATCCTGCTGTTGATCCTGCTGCCCATGGGCATGCTCTTGACGGCGCTGGTCTGGAACTACCTGCCGGAGCGTGGCCGCACCTGGCTGCCGGACGGCTGGCACGCCATCTTGCTCATTCCGGTGCTGCTCGTCATCGGTTGGGGGGCCTTCTCTTTGAGCCCGCTCATCGAGAACGCCTTCATGCACGGGGATTCGCGCATCTGGCTGACCCACGAGATGGGCATCAAGTTTGACCAGCGCAACTCCCTGGTGGTCGGTATCGCCATGGGCTTCGCGGTCATCCCCACCATCTTCTCCATCGCCGAAGATGCGGTCTTCTCGGTACCCAAACACCTCACGCAGGGCTCTCTGGCTCTGGGGGCGACACCCTGGCAGACCCTGAGCCGGGTGGTGATCCTGACCGCGAGCCCCGGCATCTTCTCGGCCGTGATGATGGGCCTTGGCCGCGCCGTGGGCGAGACCATGATAGTGCTGATGGCGACCGGCAACACCCCCATCATGGACTTCTCCATGTTCCAGGGTCTGCGTACCCTGGCGGCGAACATCGCCGTGGAAATGCCGGAGTCGGAAGTGGGCAGCTCCCACTACCGGGTGCTCTTCCTCGCGGCCTTCGTCCTGTTTGTATTCACCTTTATGTTCAACACCCTGGCAGAGTTCGTGCGTCAGCGGCTGCGTGAAAAATACAGCTCTCTGTAAGGAACGACTCTGTCATGGACAAGGAATCGACAATGGGTAAGTGGTTTAAATCAGGGGCCCCCTGGATCTGGATGACCGGCGGTGCCGTCAGCCTGAGTCTGGTTGCCGTACTGGGCCTGTTGCTGCTGATAGGCTGGCGTGGTCTGGTCTACTTCTGGCCTCACCCCATCTATGAATGGCAGTTGCAGGATGAGCAGGGCAACAAGAGCGTGCTCATCGGCGAGATCAACGATCGCGAGCTGGTACCGGTGGAGCGGCTGCGTTCAGCCGGGTTGGCTCTGGAGGGGGAGGAGCGCGAGCTGCTGACCCGCTATCTGGTCAAGACCGGCAACCGGGAGTTCGTCGACCTCGATTTTCGCTGGATCCTGGAGACGGACATCCAGTCCCAGACCCAGCCGGCCGAGCTCGCCATGGTCGAGCGAACCACCAACGGCAACTTCTACGGCTACATCGTCGGGGTGAAGGAGGATGGCAAGGCGCTGAGCCAGGATCTGCATCCCGCCCTCATCCGGGTGCTGGAGCGCGCCAACGCGCTGTCCGAGAAAGCCAATGACCTGCAAAAGGGTGACATCGGCAGCATCAACTACCAGCTGGAGCGGCTGCGCCTGAAGGAGCGCAAGGCCGAGCTGGAAGGCCAGCTGACCGATGCACTCAAGGCCGAGATGGAGGCCGAGCGCAAGGCACTGAACGACAACTATCAGGTGCTGGAGAAGGAGCTCTTCTCCCTGCGCACCCAGGCAGACAGAGACAGCATCACCGTCAAGGACATGCGCGGCGAGCTGGTGACCATGCCCATGTCCAAGGTGCTGGATGTGGTCTGGCCCAACGACATGAGCCTGCCGGCCAAGGTGGGACACTGGTTCCATCAGATAGGCAAGTTCATCTCCGATGATCCCCGTGAAGCGAACACCGAGGGCGGGGTCTTCCCGGCCATCTTCGGCACCGTCTTCATGGTCCTGCTGATGGCTATCATCGTGACCCCCCTCGGGGTGGTGGCGGCGGTCTACCTGCACGAATATGCGGGCAAGAACAGCCTGACCAAGATCATCCGTATCGCGGTGATCAACCTGGCCGGTGTGCCGTCCATCGTGTACGGGGTGTTTGGCCTGGGCTTCTTCGTCTATACCCTTGGCGGCTCCCTGGATCAGCTGTTCTACCCGGAAGCGCTGCCGAGCCCGACCTTTGGCTCCCCCGGCGTCATCTGGTCGGCCCTGACCCTGGCCATCCTGACCCTGCCGGTGGTGATCGTCTCCACCGAAGAGGGGCTGGCCCGGATCCCGAGTACCATACGTCAGGGCTCCCTCGCTCTGGGGGCAACCCAGGCCGAGACCCTGTGGCGCATCGTGCTGCCCATGGCGAGCCCGGCCATCATGACCGGCCTCATCCTGGCCATAGCACGGGCGGCCGGTGAAGTGGCCCCCCTGATGCTGGTGGGGGTGGTGAAGCTTGCTCCGACGCTGCCGATGGACGGCAACTTCCCGTACCTGCACGTTGAGCGCAAATTCATGCACCTGGGCTTCCATATCTATGATGTCGGCTTCCAGAGCCCGAACGTCGAGGCGGCGCGCCCCTTGGTCTACGCTACCTCCTTCCTGCTGGTGACGGTGATCGTCGGTCTGAACCTGACCGCCATCGGTATTCGCAATCACCTGCGCGAGAAATTCCGCTCTTTGGAACATTGATGCAGGTGAACCTGATCGACATCACGGGCATCCGCAACCACTTGCGCGAGAAATTCCGGTCGCTGGAACACTGATCCGGCTGATCCAGACTGAGATTGGCGATGTGCGGCCCAGGGGCCGCCATCCAGAGCAACCCATGAAACGGTCGCTGGAATTGCTCCGGCCACCTTGAAACGATTTGAGGCAACAGATGATCAACGTAACACCGAACTCGACCCAGCACACCGCGACCGACCTGCTCAACCTGAGTCCGGAGCAGACCGCCCTCGAGGTCAAGGATCTCAACCTGTACTACGGCAACAAGCAGGCGCTGTTCAACGTCAACATGAAGATCCCCAAAGGGCAGGTGACCGCCTTCATCGGCCCGTCTGGCTGCGGCAAATCCACCCTGCTGCGCTGCATCAACCGGATGAACGATCTGGTGGATATCTGCCGCATCGAGGGGGAGATCCAGCTGCATGGCCACAACATCTACGACAAGAGCGTGGACGTCTCCGCCCTGCGTCGTCAGGTGGGCATGGTGTTCCAGCGTCCGAACCCCTTCCCGAAGTCCATCTACGAGAACGTGGTCTATGGTCTGCGCCTGCAGGGCATCAACGACAGACGTACCCTGGATGAGGCCGCCGAGCGTTCCCTGCGCGGCGCGGCCTTGTGGGAAGAGGTGAAGGATCGTCTGCATGACAACGCCTTCGGCCTCTCCGGTGGTCAGCAGCAGCGTCTGGTCATCGCCCGCGCCATCGCCATCGAGCCGGAAGTCCTGCTGCTCGATGAACCGACCTCGGCACTGGACCCCATCTCCACCCTGACCATCGAGGAGCTGATCAACGAGCTCAAGAGCCAGTTCACCGTGGTCATCGTGACCCACAACATGCAGCAGGCGGCGCGGGTGTCGGATCAGACCGCCTTCATGTACATGGGCGAGCTCATCGAATACTCGAACACCAATACCATCTTCACCACCCCGGCCAAGAAGAAGACCGAAGACTACATCACCGGTCGTTATGGCTAAGGTCGTCGCAGGGAACAGGGGCATGGGCCATGAAGCGCATGAATATCAGGAACAGATTGGCAGTCGGTTCAACGGCTAAGGCATAATCGGAGCATCAAGGATTACTCGTATGGATAATATGAACCTCAATAAACACATCTCCGGTCAGTTCAATGCCGAGCTGGAGAACGTTCGCAATCAGGTGCTGGTGATGGGGGGCCTGGTAGAGCAGCAACTGACCGACGCCATCGCCGCCATCCACACCCAGGATCTGGATGCGGCGCGCAAGATAGTGGCCAACGACCACAAGGTCAACGCCATGGAAGTGGCCATTGACGAGGAGTGCACCCGCATCATCGCCAAGCGCCAGCCCACCGCCTCCGATCTGCGTCTGGTGATGGCCATCATCAAGACCATCACGGATCTGGAGCGGATCGGCGACGTGGCGGACAAGATAGCCCGCATGCTGACCGACAACGCCAACAAGCCACAGCCGCCGCTGGTGTCGCTCGAGAACATGGGGCGTCGCACCATCAAGATGCTGCACGACGTGCTGGACGCCTTCGCCCGCATGGATCTGGACGCCGCCATCATCGTCTACAAGGAAGATGACAAGGTGGACCGGGAGTACGAGTCCATCATCCGCGAGCTGATGACCTACATGATGGAAGATCCCCGCACCATTCCCCAGGTGCTGAACGTGCTGTGGGCGGCACGGGCCATCGAGCGGGTCGGCGATCGCTGCCAGCACATCTGCGAATACATCGTCTACTACGTCAAGGGCAAGGATGTCCGCCATACCAAGGCGGACGAGCTGAGTGACTTGCTGGGCAAGCATTGAGCAAGGAGTGAATAAAAAGGCGCGTAAAGCGCCTTTTTTGTTGCATTGAGTGGCATCTTAAGATAACGCCCCCGGACGGGGCTTTATCTGCTAGAATATGGCCCCTGTGTGAGTCCCGGATGGACTCACGGCCCGGTCTCCCGGGCCCAGTTTGCCGTCTTGTGTCAAGGCGGCTGTCGCAATAGGTCAATCATGAGTTTTGCCGATAGTCTGTTTTTACTGATGTTGCTGGTCGCCAGCAGCGTGTTCTTCTCTCTCTCCGAGATTTCTCTCGCCGCCTCCCGCAAGATCAAGTTGCAGGTGATGGCCGACGAGGGCAACCGCCATGCCGAAAAAGTGCTGGCGCTGCAGGCCCAGCCGGGCAATTTCTTTACCGTGGTGCAAATTGGCCTCAATACCGTCGCCATCCTCGGCGGTATCCTGGGGGAATCGGCCCTGAACCCCGCCATCAAGGCGCTTGTCTCCGAGTTTTATCAGGGCCCCTGGCTCTCCCAGATAAGCTCGGCCGCCTCCTTCGTGTTCGTCACCGGCATGTTTATCCTGATAGCGGACTTGATGCCAAAACGCCTCGCCATGACCATGCCGGAGCGGGTCGCCGTCATCGTCGTGCGCCCCATGATGCTGTGCGTCACCCTGCTGATGCCGCTGGTGTGGCTGTTCAACGGCATGGCGAACGGCCTGTTCCGTCTGCTGCGCGTCTCCATGGTACGCAACGACGAGATCACCTCTGACGACATCTATGCGGTGATGGATGCAGGCGCCGAGGCCGGCGTCATCCAGCGTGAGGAACATCAACTCATCGAGAACGTGTTCGAGCTGCAATCCCTCGGGGTCACCTCCGCCATGACGGCGCGGGAAAGCCTCATCTACTTCACCCTGCAGGAGGGGGAGGAGAGCATCAAGGCGAAGATCGCCGAGCACCCTCACAACAAGTTCCTGGTCTGTGACCACAACCTCGACAGCATCAAGGGCTTCGTCGATGCGAAAGAGCTGCTGATCCGCGTCATCAGCGGTCAGAGCATCGATCTCAACAGCGGCTCCCTGGTGCAGAACGTCATCATCATCCCCGATACCCTGAACCTCTACGAGGCGATGGAGTACTTCAAGAATCATCGTGGCGATTTTGCGGTGGTGATGAACGAATACGCTCTGGTGGTCGGGATTGTCACCATGAACGACCTGATGAGCACAGTGATGGGGGAGTGGGCCACCCACGTGGTGGAAGAGCAGATCGTCCAGCGGGACGAGAACTCCTGGCTGGTAGACGGGGTGACCCCCATCTCCGACGTGATGCGAGCCTTCGACATCGAGGAGTTCCCGGAGAACCAGAACTACGAGACCATCGCCGGCTTCATCATGTACATGCTGCGCAAGATCCCCAAGCGCACCGACTCGGTGAAGTACGCGGGCTACAAGTTCGAAGTGGTGGACATCGACAGCTACAAGATCGATCAGCTGCTGGTGACCCGGGTCGAACCCATTGCCGCCGAGAAGCTGCCGCAAGAGTCACACCCGGCAGCCTGAGTGGCGGACACTCATGCCGGTGGATAAAAATGGCCCTGTATGGGCCATTTTTCGATATTATGCGCGCATACCCCTTGCAGGGGCCGGGCGACAAGCTGCCTGGCCAAGTGGAACCCATGAATGGAAACCATAGTGACCGAGAAGGTCGTTCAGGAGTCATGAAGATGCCGTCTTATTCCCGTGCCCTTGGCTGTGTGGCCCTGGCCCTTGCCCTCGGGGCTTGTAGCCAGAGCGCGCCGCAAAAGCCAGCCGCCACTCCCAAACCCGCCGCCCCCAAGGCTGCCGTGGTGGCACCCCAGCCCGATCCCGATGCGGTGGTGCAAAGCGCCGTGGCGGAGCCGAATCCGGTGTTCGACGAGGAGTACCATGGTCCGGATCAAGGGTCGCTCGAGTCGGTGACGGCCCTGTTTGCCCGGGGTTACATCGAGTCGGCCATGCGCGAGACCATGCTGGCGGCGGTGCACAGCGACTATCCCCTGCTCGGTATGCGAGACGTGCGCCTGACGGATCCCGTCTCCAAGTTCCTCACCTCGGCCCAGGCCCGTACCACGGCCCACGATTACCTCTACGCCGGGGTGCAGCGCAGACTGGGTCGTCCCCTGAGCCCGGCCCAGTGGGAGCAGATCTGGCAAGGCTACTCCCAGCAGGGGCGAGTGTCCGACTGGGTCAAGCAGACCAAGCGGGTACTGGCCGGGCGTTGAGCCGCCAGCTGACTTCGTTGTGATGAGGCCACCCTTGGGTGGCCTCATTTCTTTCCAACGCTGAACCGGCTCAGGAGGCGGATGGGCCGGTTGGTTTACCGAACAGCACCGCGAGTTTTTGCCGCCAGGGTAGACCACGGGCGTCTCTTAGCATGTCGCGCCACTCGTGGAAGGTGAGGGTGAGCGGGTTGAAGCTGTGGATGGGCTTGGTAATGCCGAAGCGACATGGCTCGGCCGGGTCTTCTTCCACGAAGGTGCCAAACAGCCTGTCCCAGATGATGAGCACGCCGGCGAAGTTGCGATCGATGTACTTGGCATTGCTGGCGTGGTGCACCCTGTGGTGGGAGGGGGTGTTGAAGAGCGCCTCGAGCCAGCCCAGCTTGCCGACCACCTGGGTGTGAACGAAGAACTGAAAGCCCAGGCTCAGCAGCACGGTGGCGACTACGGCCTCGGGCGGGAAGCCGATGAGGATCATGGGGATCCAGAACAGCCACATGCCGGAGACCGGATACATCAGGCTCTGACGAAAGGCGGTGGAGAGGTTGAGGCGCTCCGAGCTGTGATGCACCACGTGGGAGGCCCAGAGCCAGCGCACATGGTGGCTGGCGAAGTGGAACAGCCAATAGCATAGATCCTGCAGCAGGAAGAGCAGCAGCAGGCTCCAGACATTGAGTTCGATGTCGAACAGGCGCCAGCCCCAGAGGCCGTCGTAGAGATAGGCGATGGCGATGGCCGCCAGTGCATCCCCTCCTTGGTGCATCAGCGCCAGGGAGGCGTTGGCGAACAGATCCCGCCATTGATAAGCGGCGCTCGGAAAGGCGGTGCCATGCTTGCGCAGGTAGAGCATCTCCCAGACGACAAAGCCGAGGAAGAGGGGGGAGAGGTAGAGCAGCAGTAGTTGGACATCCATGTCAGCCATCCGGTTGGACCAGTTGGCTCCCAGCATACCGAATGAATGTAAAATTTCATTAACATTTCATGGGGCCAGCGCGGCGGATGATGGGCTGGTGCATAAGGCAGAGGGAGCCAAGGCTCCCTCTGTGGTGTTCGGCGATGCCGTGTTACAGCACCTGGCTCAGGAACTGGCGCAGGCGCGGGGAAGGGGGATTGTCGAAGAAATCGCCGGGCTTCTCATCCACCAACAACTCGCCGCTCTCCATGAACAGCACCCGGTCGGCGACCTCGCGGGCGAAGCCCATCTCGTGAGTCACCACCACCATGGTCATGCCCTCTTTCGCCAACCCCTTCATCACGTCGAGCACCTCCCCCACCATCTCGGGATCCAGCGCGCTGGTGGGCTCGTCGAACAGCATGATGCGCGGCTGCATGGCCAGCGCCCGGGCGATGGCCACCCGTTGCTGTTGACCACCGGAGAGCTGGGACGGGTAGCTCTGGGCCTTGTTGGAGAGTCCGACCTTGAGCAGCAGCGCCTTGGCTCTCTCCTCCGCCTCCTTTCGGGAGAGGCCGCGCACCTTCTGGGGGGCCAGACTGATGTTGTCCAGCACACTGAGGTGGGGGAAGAGGTTGAAGGACTGGAACACCATGCCCACCTCTTCCCGCAGCTTGTTCACGTCCCCGGGCTCGGTCAGGCTGATGCCGTCCACGACGATGTGGCCGTCGTTGATGGTTTCGAGCTGATTGAGGGTGCGCAGGAAGGTGGATTTTCCCGAGCCGCTCGGGCCCACGATCACCACGACTTCCCCCTCGGCTACCTGGGTGCTGACGTTCTTGAGAGCATGGACCTCGCTGCCGTAAAACTTCTCGACGCCCGTCGCCTTGATGATGGGATCAGTGGCTTTCTGCATGTGTCACCTCCAGCGGATGGACGAGGAAGGTGTGGGCAAGGTGTCTCGACAGCGGTCGGGTTTGCATATCAGTTGCTTTTCGCATATTTCACCTCGAGACGGCGGACCAGGAAGGAGAGGGTACCGGTGAGCACCAGATAGAGCAGGGCCACGGTGAACCACACCTCGAACGGGCTGAAGGTGGAGCTCACCACCTCGCGTCCGGCCTTGGTCAAATCCGTGATGGAGATGACGGAGACCAGGGAGGAGTCCTTGATGAGGTTGATGAACTGGCCCGCCAGCGGCGGCAGCACGCGCTTGAAGGCCTGGGGCAGGATCACGTAACGCATGGTCTGGGCCGAGGTCATGCCGAGGCTGCGGCCTGCCTCCATCTGCCCCTTGTGGATGGAGCTGATGCCGGCTCGCACGATTTCCGCCACATAGGCACCGGTAAACACCGCCAGCGCCGCCACCCCGGCGGTGAAGCGATCCAGATTCAATACGGTGCCGATAAAGAAGTAGACGATGAAGATCTGCACCAGCAGTGGGGTGCCGCGAATAAGCTCCACATAGGTCACCGCCAGGTTACGCAGGGCGGGGTTGGGGGAGAGTCGGGCCAGGCCTGCCAGGGTGCCGAGCAGGATGGCGAAGACTCCGGCCACCAGGGAGAGTTTGACCGTGACCCAGACGCCCCAGGCGATGGGGCCGGCGGTCCAGCTGAGTTGGGAATCGAGCGTATCACCGAGGAAGATGGTATCCCCTTCGGCCACTTGTGCACCCTGGGGGGCGATGGCCTGGCGACGGCTGGCATCGGCATCGTCTTGCAGGAAGAGCTGACCCTTCTCGGCGACCACGGTGCCATCAAATTCGGCGAAATGTTTCTGTTCGGCCTGGTAGGCGATGTATTGGGGAATACGTTCCCAGCGCCAGGTGTAATCCACTGCCTGTACGGCCTTGTAGATGCCGAAGATGGCGGCCAGCAGCATCAGCAGGAAAACGCCTTGCCAGAGCAGCTGATTGGGTTGTTTTTCCATCTGTCTTGCGGGTTTGGGGTTGATCACTGTCACAACCTCTCTTGTCGTTATTGTGTGGGGGTCTGCGTGAAGGGGCGGCGGACCGCCCCTTGAGAGGTGTTATTTGAGCTGGTTGAGCCAGGTAGTGGATTCAAACCACTTCTTGTAGAGACGGTCGTAGCTGCCGTCGCCCTTGATTTGGCGCAGGTAGTTGTTGAACCAGTTGAGGGTGTCCTGATCGCCTTTGCGGATGGCCCAGGCCAGCGGCTCGAAGGTGAACGGCTTGTCCAGGTGCACCACGGCGCCGGCATTCTGGGAGGCGAAGATGGCGTTGTAGGGCAGGTCATAGATGAAGGCATCGACTTTGCCGTTGATCACTTCCAGCTTGGCGTCATCCTGGGTTTCAAACTGCAGCAGGGTAGCTTTCGGGATCATGCGTTTGACCGCCTGTTCGCCGGTGGTGCCGAGCTTGACCGCGATCTTGTATTTGGGATCGTTCAAGTCCTGGAAGGATTTGATCTCGTTCGCTTTGTCCTTGCGCAGGACGATGGTCTGGCCGACGACGATGTAGGGATCGGCGAAGTTGACGCGTAGGTTGCGCTGGGGAGTGACCGTCATGCCGCCCATGATGACGTCGAACTTGTCGGTCAAGAGGGCGGGGATGATGCCGTCCCAGGCGGTGTTGACGAACTCCACCTTCACGCCCATCTCCTTGGCGACCATCTTGGCGAGATCCACGTCAAAGCCGATGTATTGGCCCTGCTTGTTGGTCATTTCGAAGGGTTGATAGCCGGCGTCGAAGCCGACCCGCAGTACACCGCGCTCCAGCACGGCGTCCAGGGTTGAGCTGGGAGCGGCGTTGGCCAGCCCGCACAGCAGCAGGGTAGAGAGAATGAGTTTTTTGATCATATCGGTGACGTCTCTGTCGAAAGTGTGTTCGGCCTTGAACCTGCTCCCGTGCGACTCCATGGCACAAGAGACTGCTGCATCCGGCAACAGGCAAGACAGGATTATTGTCTTGGGTCGGGCAAAAGCCCCATATGAGATTCTATGAATGGTCTGCTGAGTGAAAAATGTACCAAAACTTGATTGTGCTAGAAGACTCAATAAGTTAGTCGCACTTTTCCCTCGTGGCTTGACTCATAAAAGCACACGAAAACAACATATCTATCTAAGCGCGCGGGTTCAAGTGCAAAACGCCGTCGAGGTCGTTTTGTGCCACTTTCCCCCGGCTTGCGGGGATCAAACGAGCTTGTTTCACCCGTATTGTGTCGCCGGATGACACTGGCAGTCGGGTGGTGGCTATCCCTTGATGACGACGTCCTGCCTGTGGAGGAGGACGTGTCACGGCTCAGCTCAGGGCTGTGATGGGGAGCCTCGGCGCCTGGGCCTTGAGGAAGGGGAGTAGCAGCAGGGCCGAGACCCCGGCCGCTACCGAGATCACCACGAAGAAGCCATTCCAGTGCCAGATCTCCAGCACCCGGGCCAGGGGATAGCCCGCCAGCGCCGCCCCCATGTAGGCAAACAGGCCGACGAAGCCGGTGGCGGCTCCGGCGCAGTCCTTGTGGGAACACTCGGCGGCCGCCATGCCGATCAGCATCTGGGGCCCGAACACGAAGAAGCCGATGGTGAAGAAGCAGGCCGCCTGCATCACATAGCTGAAGAAGGGCATCAGCCACAGGGAGCCCACCGAGAGCAGTATCCCCACCGCGAAGATGAGGTTCATGGGACCCCGGTTGCCGTTGAACAGCTTGTCCGATCCCCAGCCCGCCACCAGGGCGCCGATGAAGCCTCCCACCTCGAACATGGAGATGGCGGAATTGGCGCTCATCAGGTTGAAGCCGCGTTGCTCCGTCATGTAGAGGTTGCCCCAGTCATTGATGGCGGTACGCACCACATAGACCAGCACGTAACAGCAGGCCAGCAGCCAGATATAGGGGTTGCCGAGCACGTATTTGCGCAGGATTTGGCGTGGGGTGAGACCGGTATCCTGGGTCTGCTGGGCGATTTCCAGCGCATCGCTTCGCCACTGTCCCACGGTGGGCAGCCCCAGGGTGCTCGGGGTATCCCGCAGCCGCCAGCAGAGGAAGAGCCCCGCCACAATGGCGAGGAGGCCGGGCACTATCATGCCGTAGCGCCAGCCATGTTGCAGGGCGATGGTGCTGACGATGAGGGGAATGAGGGCGCCGCCCACATTGTGCGCCGTGTTCCAGACCGACCACCAGGCGCCGCGTTCGGTGCGTGAATACCAGCTGGTGAGGAGCTTCGAACAAGGAGGCCAGCCCCAGCCCTGGAAGAAGGCGTTGGCCGCCATCAGGGCCGCGAACAGCCACAGCGATGACGACAGCCCGAACAGTATGTTGATGACCCCGGTCGCCATCAGTCCGATACCCATGAAATAGCGGGGGTTGGCCCGGTCGCTGATGATGCCGGAGAGGAACTTGGACACCCCGTAGGTGAGGTAGAACAGGGTGCCGAGCAGGCCGATGTCGGCCTTGTCCAGCAGACCCTGGGCCAGCATCTCCGGCATGGCGAAGTTGAAGCTCTTGCGGGTGAAATAGAAGACCGCATAGCCCAGATACATGGTCAGCAGCAGGTGGATGCGCCAGTGGCGATAGGTGGCGTCTATCTCGCGTTTGTCCCGCAGCGGCGGTGCGGGAGGATGACTCTTGATGAAATTCAGCATGAAGGAGTCCTGCGTGGGCGTCTAAGGTCACGCATCCGGCGCCTCCCGTTTACGGCTGGGCAGCGAGAGCGTCAGCTGGGTGCCGTGCAGGCAGGAGAGCTGCAGCCTGCCCCCGAGCGCCTGCACCCGCTCGCGGATGCCGAGCAGGCCATAACCCTGGGGCGCGTGTTCGGGCAGACCGCAGCCGTCGTCTTCCAGTTGCAGCAGCAGCTGGCCACCCTGCTGACAGGCCTGGATGCGCACCGAGCTGGCGTTGGCATGCTTGACCACGTTGTTGAGCCCCTCCTGGCAGACCCGAAACAGGGTGACCCGCTGGGCATCGGAGAGATCGCTGTCTCCGAGCCGCCACTCGAGGCGGGTGACGATGCCGCGGCGCTCCAGTTCCAGCTCCCGCAGCAACCCCTGCACCGCCTGCTCCAGGCTCATGTCGTCGAGCTGACGGGGGCGCAGGCGACCGAGCAGGCCGCGCACCGCGTCATAGATGCCGAGCGATAGGGTGTCGATGAGGGCGCTGCTCTGGCCGACACCGGGGTTGTCCGGCGCGAGACGCCGCACTATGCCCGCCTGGGTGCGAATGGCCGTGATGGTCTGGCCGATATCGTCGTGCAGCTCCCGGGCCACCTCTTTGCGGATGCACTCTTCGGTCTCCAGCAATCGCTCGGTGAGCTGGCGATTGTGGGCGAGCTGCTGAGTGAGTGCCTGGTTGAGCTCTCGCTGGCGCTGGATCCCGGCGCCGAGCAGCAGACCGGTCAGACTCTGGGCCAGCAGGGAGAGCAGCAGATCCAGCGGGTGCTCGTGCCAGGCCTGGCCTGCCATCAGCGCCACCGTGTTCATCAGGGTGGCGAGCAGGGCGCCTTGCCAGCCGTAGCGCCAGGCCATGGCCATGATGGGAATGGCGAGGCAGAACGGCGTGAAGCGCACCAGGGAGTCCGGCAGGCCGAGTTGCAACCCCAGGCTCAGCACGAACAGCAGCAGATACCAGAACAGGTGACGAAAGCGCCAGTCCACTGGCTGATCGATGAGGGCGGGGCCGAGGGGCACCCAGGTGGCGCGGGTGAGATAGTGCCAGATCAGCATGCAGGTGGAGGTGAGCGTGAGCCCGCCGGTCAGGGTCAGCAGCAGGGCGGTGAGCGCCGCCTCCCCGGCCAGATGCCAGAGCAGGGATTGCAGCAGGGCCGCCGCGGTGACGGTGGCGAGCAGCACCAGCAGTTGCTGCCAGTCGTTGCGCACCGGCTGGCGACGGGCGATGAGCAGGGGCACCAGGGTGAGCAGGCTGCCGGCTTCTATCCATGGCCACAGGGGGATCCCGACCTCCCTGTCGAGCCAGTAGAGCAGCAGGGCCTCGCACAATAGCAGCGGCGGCCAGTAGGGGAGCGGGCTTTGCAACAACAACCCGAGCCGAAGGCCGAACGGGAACAGCAATACCGCCAGGGCCGGGTGCTCCACCAGGTGCAGGCCGATGCTCCAGAGGCAGAACCAGCCGGCGGCGAAGATGAAGCTGGCCGCCAGCGAGATGGCGGCATAGCTGGCGAGACGGGGGATCACCAGCTGTCCAGCATGCGGTGGGCCAGCTCCACGTTGTTGCTGACCTTGAGCTTGTCCATCAGGTTGGCGCGGTGTACGTGCACCGTCTTGGGGGAGAGGCCGAGCTGCTCGGCGATGGCCTTGACCTCCAGCCCGCGGGCCAGCAGCTGCGCCACCTCCCGCTCCCGGTTGGTGAGGGGATCCCGGCTGTTGCAGGCGAGCTTGTGGGCGATGTCCGGGGTCAGGTAACAGCCCCCCCGGGCGGCGGTGCGCACCGCGGCGATCAGCTCATCCGGGCTGCAGCGCTTGGAGAGAAACCCCTTGGCACCCGCCTGCAGGGCCTGTTCCACCAGGGCGGGGCTGTCGTGCACCGACAGCATCACCACGGCGAGGCTGGAGGGGAGTTGCCTGAGCAGTTCCAACCCTGAGCCGTCCGGCATGGAGATGTCGCACACACAGAGCTGGACGCCGCTGCCGGGCAGGCCGGCGAGGGCTGCATCGGCCGAGCCGAATTCGGCGACGACCCGCAGATCGGGTTCCAGGTTGAGCAGTTGGGCGAAGCCGGAGCGGACTATCTGGTGATCGTCGATGAGGGCAATGTTTATCATGGTGTCGGCCTGAAGCTGTGGCCAGGGCTGGCGCGGCCAACAAGATACCCGTGGTGCCACCTTGGCTCAAGGGAAAGGGCAAACGGTGAGCAAGATAAGTGACCGGACGGGCGGGAGGTTTGATCCGGATCAGGCGGTACGCCCTTCCGCAGAGGGGAAGGGCGCCTGGGTGATCAGCGGTGCAGCTCGCCGGCGCGCTCGGGCTGATAGACCACGTCCAGGATCTCCACCTGGATGGTGCGACCGGCGGGGCCCGGCCAGGCGATGCTGTCACCGACCTTCAGCCCGAGCAGGGCGCTGCCGACCGGCGCCATCACCGAGATCTTGGTCTCGTCGCCCAGTGCATCCTTCGGATAAACGAGAGTTAGGCAGAATTCACTGTCGTTATTTTGCATTTTAAAGCGAACTGTACTGTTCATGGTGACCACGTCCGGCGGCATGTCGGCGGGTTCACGGATCTCGGCGCGATCCAGCTCCTCTTGCAGGGCCAGGTGCTGGGGGTGGTTGCCGAGCAGTTGTTCGATACGATCGAGATCCAGGCTGGAAATCACGAGATGTGGCTGTTTCATAGGGCATTCCTTATCAATGGCTGACAAGACCAGGATGACGGGCAAGCTGGTCGAAAGATAAATCGGGATTGTGTAACGAGATCGCAAGCGCGATGCCCCCGAGCGACTCGCGCTGCAGGGCGAGGGCGGGGGCTCAACGGGGTGTGAGCGGACTGGAAAAAATCATGAGTGCTTTCATGTGGATACCATAACCATTCCCACAGGCTTTGGCAATGTCAGGGGGTCTGGTAGTCGTACTGCTTGAGGATGCGGGCCAGTGTCCCGTCGGCTCGCATCTCATGGATGACCTGACGCCAGCGCGCCGCCTCCTTGGGTGGAAAACCGGGATGGGCGGCCAGGTAGAGCGGCGTGGTCTGCAAGGTGTCACCCCGCACCAGGTCATTGAGGGGCAGGCCCGCCTGTCTCTGGGCATAGCGGGCGGTATTCCAGGCCACGGCCCAGACCTGAATGCGCCCACGGGCCAGTTTGTTGGCGTTGTTGAGCTCCTCGGCGACCGTCTCGACCCGTTGCTCGGGCAGCGTCCGGCTCAGGCTATGGCCATAAGAGCCGCGCATGGCGCCGAGTGACAGGGAGGGCAGTTCACCGACCGTGACAGGGGCGGGGTGATGGTGGCGGTGCGTCACCAGCACGAAAGCCTCGTCCAGCAAGGGGGTTATCCAGAGAAAACGGGGGGCGCGCTGGGGGCTCTTGACGGGGGGCACCAGCAGGACGTCCGCCCGGTATCTGGCTTGCTCCACGGCGCGGACCATGGGCATCAGCTCGATGTGCAGGGGTTCATGCAGTCGGCGCGCCGCCTCTTCCAGCACTTCAATGACCATGCCGCTCGGCGCCCCCTGTTGTGACTGGATGACATAGGGGGGCACCTGTCCGGCGATGACGGTCACGGCGCCGGCGCAAGGCACCAGCAGCCAGAACGAGCATGATAAAAGCAGAGTGCGCAGCGACATGAGCAAGGGCCCGACAGAGAATGGCGGGAGTGTATCATGATGCTGGGCAGGCGTACCGGGGCGTGCTTATCCGCTAATCGAAGAAGTCCCGCAGATCCAGCGTCTGGTAGCCATCGAGCTGCTGCCAGGGCAGGGTCTTTGGCAGTGACTTCGGGGTCACTTCCATCCGGTAACTGCGATAACCATCCAGACTCGCGGACTCCACCACCAGGGGGAGTTGCCACTGACTGGACCAGAGGATGCGGGTGCGCTGCTTGCCCTCGCGTTTCTCATACCAGCGGGCCTGGGCGGGGGCTGCCTCGTCCAGTGGCGTCATGCCCTGCAGCAGGGCCGGATCCACCAGGTAGCGGATCTTGTCCCAATTGGGGGTAAAGCCGACCTGGCCGTACTCCTCGGGAGGAACGTCCACCAACTGGTTGTGCCAGGCGTCGGCGTAGCGCAGTTGCAGGCCCTCATCGCTCTGGCTGACCCAGCGGGCCGCCATCTGGTGGGTGAAATGCTTGTGGCCCGGATTGGCGTCATGGGTGGCGTGATAGGCGCGGGCCAGGGGAATGGGGATGAGCCGCTGGCTCCACACCTGGTTGCCGACCCGCATCCATTTTTCTTGCCAGTGGCTCTCCCGGGCGATGCCATCGGCACCGGTCACCCGGTTCTGGTAGCTGATGCGGGTGGCCAAGTCCGGAACGTCGTCGAAGTAGGCCTGGCTTATCGCGGGGCTGGCGAGCAGCCAGAGAGGAAACAAGAGTCGAATCATAAGCATCGCTCGAAAGAGCAGGGGCCAGCGTTTATCGGCTGGCCCCTGCCGTTTACAGACCGAGCGCCTCCCGCAACTTGCCGAACACGCGGGTGTTGTCGAGGGTGCCCTTGAAGCGGTCGCTGCCGGCACCGCCCGCGAACAACATGACATCTCCGCCGCCGTGGGTCTCGGAGCCGAGCTTGACGCCGGTCTCCTGCAGATAGTCATCCGCCATCACCTGATCGCTGGTGAGGATGGGGCGAACGTCGTGACGGGTAGGGCCGTTGCCGAACACCAGGGTGGTGAAGGGTTTGCCCTGGGCGTCGTTCTGGGTCGAACCATCCTCATTTTTCACCAGATCCAGCACGGGGTTGCCCTTGGCGGAGTAACCGTTGATGGTCATGGTGTGGTCGTGATCCGCGGTGACCACGATCAGGGTGTTGGCGAGATCCACCTTGGCCAATGCCGTCTTCACCGCCTCGTCCAGAGCCACCGCATCGGTCAGCGACCGTTTGGCGTTGGTGGCGTGCAGGGCGTGGTCGATGCGTCCCCCTTCCACCATCAGGAAGTAGCCCTCGCTGTTCTGACTCAAGAGATCGATCGCCTTGGCGGTCATCTCGGAGAGGGACGGCTGGGTGTTGGCCGCGCCCTTGGCGACCCGGTCCAGCTCGTAGTCGAGGTGTGACTTGGCACTGAAGAGCCCCAGCACCTTGCCGTTTTGCACCTTGGCGAGATCGCTCTGGGTGGTGACGTATTGATAACCCTGGGCACTGAGCTCCTTGGTGAGATCCCGGCCATCGGCGCGGCCCCCCTTGTTGCTGGCACTATAAGGGGTCCAGTGATTGGCACCGCCCCCCAGCAGTACATCCACCCCATCCCCGAGGGCGGTGTTGAAACCGGCGCCGCCCGGCACCGCCTGCTCGGCGATGGCATAGGCTGCATCCCGGTGGCAGATGTGGGAGTAGGTGGCGGCCGGGGTGGCGTGGGTCAGCTCGGTGGTGGTGACGGCGCCGACGGACTTGCCCGCCGCCTTGGCCAGCTCCAGCAGGGTGGGCACCGGGGTGCCATTGTCGCTGGTGCAGTTGTTGACGCCCTTGTTGCCATTCACATCTTTGCCCGGCGCCACGGCCTGGGTCTCGCTGCTCATGGCAATGACCTCGTTGTTCATCTTGACGCCCGTGGTGTAGGCCGCCATGGAGGGGGCCGAATCCGTGGTCTGGGCATCGTTGGAGAAGGTCTTGATGCGTGCGCTACGGGGCAGTTTCATGATCTCCAGATCCCCCTCTTCACCGACCTTGAACAGGCGGGTGGCGGTGAGGACGGTGGGACCCATGCCGTCACCGATGAAGAGGATCACGTTCTTGGCGTCGCTGGCCTGGGCCTGGCCCGCCAGGGCTCCCAGCAGGGCGGTGCAGACGAGGGTTTTATTCATGGCTGATTTCATCAGAATGCTCCTTACAGCTTGGCCGCAGCCTTGACCTTGCCGAACACGGCGGTGTTATCGAGAGAGCCGTGGAAGCTGTCCGCTCCCTGGCCGATGGCGCCGAGGAAGACGTCGGTGCCGCCATGGGTTTCGTTGCCGATGTCGCCGGTGCTGACCACCACCTCCTGGTGGTAATCGTCGGCGGAGACGGTGGCGTCATCGAGGGCGGCCACGCTGCTGCGCGGGCCTTCTACCCGGTTGTAGCCGTTGCCAAAGCCGATGATGGTATAGGGCATGCCGTCGGCGTCCTTGCTGGGTTCGCCATCGGTGTAGTTCTTCACCAGCCCGAGCACGCCCGGGTTGCTGGCAGTGGTCTTGCCGGTACGCTTGGCATAGCCGTTCAGTACCAGGGTATGGTCATGGTCGGCGGTGACCACGATCAGGGTATTCTGCAGTTCGGGGTCGGTTTTCTTCACCTCAAGGATGGCGGCCTTGATGGCGTCATCGAAGGCGATGGTGTCCTGCAGGGCGCGCTTGGCGTTGGTGTCGTGCAGGGCGTGATCGATGCGTCCCCCTTCTACCATCAGGAAGTAACCCTTCTCCTTGCCCTGGAGCTGCTTGATGGCAGCCAGCGTCATCTGGCTCAGGGAAGGCTCGCTGGCCGGTCTGTCCAGGTCATATTTCATGTGGCTCGAACCGAACAATCCCAGCAGCGGCTTGCTGGCATCGGCTTGGTTCAGCTCGTCGAGGGTGCTGGCAAACTGATAGCCCTTGGCCTGCATCTCGCTCACCAGGTTGCGACCATCGGTGCGCTTGCCCTTGTCGGCGGTGGGCAGGAAGAAGCTGCTGCCGCCCCCGAGCACCACGTCCAGTCCCTCTTTCAGGGCCCCATTGTAGCCAGCGCCACCCGGAACCAGCTGGGCGGCGATGTCGGCCTCCAGATCCCGGTTGCAGATGTGGGCATAGGTGGCGGCCGGGGTGGCGTGAGTCACCCGGGTGCTGGTAACGATGCCGGTGCCGCGCCCGTCAGCCTTGGCCAGCTCCAGCAAGGTGGTGACCGGCTTGCCGGCACTCTGGTTGCAGTCGGCCTCCTGGGTGGCGTCGCTGTCCATGCTGATGACGCCGTTGTTGCTCTTGACCCCGGTCATGTAGGCCGCCATGGAGGGGGCCGAGTCGGTGACCTGGGCATCGTGGGAGTAGGTCTTGATGAAGGCCGTCTCCGGCAGGGTGTCTATGGTGAGATCCCCCTCTTCACCGACGCCGTAGATACGGGCCGCGGTCAGGGTGTTGAGGCCCATGCCATCGCCGAGGAAGAAGATCACGTTCTTGGCGCGGGGTTCGGGGGGATTGCTGTCGTTTGTGGAATTGCAGCCAGCGGCCAGGGCGGCGCCGATCATCAATGCAAGTCCTGCCATCTTTCTCATTGGGGTTCGCTCCTTGTAAAACCTGAGCGCAGCCTAGAGGGGCCGGATGACACTTTTAGTGAAATTGGATGACAATCCGATGAAGGTGTTAGCTAAATGTTATGTTGTATCAATAGCTTATTGATGATGGCCCTGTCAGTTTCCCGCCCTGAATAAAGGCGGGCAGGGGGAGCCAGCGGCTTGGTGGTTTGCTTTTATCTGACTAGAATCACCTGTCAAATTGCGGCGCCAACGGGTAAAATGCGCCCCCTTGCGACGCCAGACGTCCGCCATCGCTCGCCGCGCGTTCCCGCAAGCCAGCGCCCGCAGCCCTTACAGAGAGTCACGGATATGTCCATCAACTGGTTCCCCGGCCACATGCACAAGGCCCGCAAAGAGATTGCCGAGGTCATGCCCCAGGTCGATGTCATCATCGAGATGATCGATGCCCGCATCCCCTTCTCCAGCGAAAACCCGCTGGTGCCCGAGCTGCGGGGGGATACGCCGGTGATCAAGGTGCTGAACAAGGCGGATCTTGCCGACCCCGAGATCACCGAGCTGTGGGTAGCACACATGGAAAAAGAGAAGGGGATCAAGGCGTTGCCCCTGACTCAGCAGGAGCCGGAGAAGATCAAGGCGCTGCTGACCCTGTGCCACGAGATGCTGCCTGAGCGCAACTTCGACCTGCGTGGCGTGCGGGCCATGATCATGGGCATCCCCAACGTGGGCAAGTCCACCCTGATCAACACCCTGGCGGGGCGCATCATCGCCCGTACCGGCAACGAGGCGGGGGTGACCAAGTCCCAGCAGCGGATCAAGCTCGACAACAACGTCATCCTGACCGATACCCCGGGGTTCCTCTGGCCCAAGCTCAATCCGCCCTCCTGCGGCTACCGACTGGCTATCACCGCCGCCATCAAGGACACGGTGTTCGACTATGCCGACATCGCCATGTTCGCCGCCGATTACTTCATCAAGGCGTACCCCGAGCGTATCAAGACGCGCTACCAGTTGAGCGAGCTGCCACAAACCGAGATCGAGCTGCTCGAGCTCATCGCCCGCCAGCGCGGCTTCATGCGCAAGGGGGGGCTTGCCGATCTGCACAAGGCGTCCGAGATCCTGGTGAACGAGTTCCGTTCCGGCATGCTGGGCCGCATCTCCCTGGAAACGCCGGAGATGGTGGCCGCGGAGATCATCGAAGCGGATGCCGAGGCCGAGCAGAAGGCCAAGGAGAAGGCGGAGCGTGAGGAGCAGCGCCAGGCCCGCGCCCGTCGCAAGTACGCCAAGAAACGCTGAGGTGAGGGTTCCCTTGCTGGCGTGGCTTCGCCACCGACTGACACACAAAGCGCCTGCGGGCGCTTTTTGTTTGGCCCACAGTTTTCTGCAACCTCGCCTCCTCACACTCCCTTTTTATACTGGCCGTCGCCATTGCCCATGGGAGGAGGGCAACCCCTGCTTAAGGCCCTCGCTTTATATAGAAACCGCCAGATAATCAGCAGGATATAAACAAGGTTCAGATGGCGCTTGTTGAGCCGCGCTGTGGGCACCAATCCCTGGCCTGAAAAAATCCCGCCGACGCCCTCTCTGAGCGATTGACAATGGTTTTGGCGGTGGCATGATGCGCTCGCATTTTTGCCTCTCCCCACGGTTTTATCCATGACCACATATACCCGGCCAGTGCTGTTATTGCTCTGTGGCCTGCTGCTGCTGACCCTGGCCATCGCGGTGCTGAATACCCTGGTACCGCTCTGGCTGGCCCATGAAAAACTGCCAACCTGGCAGGTGGGCATGGTCAGCTCCTCCTATTTCAGCGGCAACCTGCTGGGCACCTTGTTGGCGGGGTCGCTCATCAAGCGGGTCGGCTTCAACCGCAGTTACTACCTGGCCTCCCTGCTCTTCGCCGCAGGCTGTGTTGGCCTCGGGATCAGCCTCGAATTCTGGAGCTGGCTTGGCTGGCGCTTCCTCGCCGGGGTCGGCTGCGCCATGATCTGGGTAGTGGTGGAGAGTGCGCTGATGTGCAGCGGCACCGCCCACAACCGTGGCCGTCTGCTGGCCGCCTACATGATGGTCTATTACGTGGGCACGGTGCTGGGGCAACTCCTGGTGAGCAAGGTGCCGACCGGGCTGATGGCAGTATTGCCCTGGGTCACCGGTCTGATACTGGCGGCCAGCTTGCCATTGTTGTTCACTCGCATCGTCAATGCGCACGGGGAACAGCAGAGCACCACCCTGGTCTGGCCCATGCTGCGCCTGCGATCGGCCCGTCTCGGGGTCGATGGCTGCATCATCTCCGGCATCGTGCTGGGATCCCTCTATGGCCTGATGCCGCTCTACCTGAATCATCAGGGCGTGAGCGACGGGGGCATCGGCTTCTGGATGGCGGTGATGGTGAGTGCGGGCATCCTGGGGCAGTGGCCCATCGGCCGTCTGGCGGACCGGTTCGGACGCTTGCCGGTGCTGAGGGTACAGGTGTTCGTGGTGATCCTGGGGGCCCTGGGGATGCTCGGCAACGCGGCCATGGGGCCGACCTTGTTCATCCTGGGGGCGGCGGGATTCACGCTCTATCCGGTGGCCATGGCCTGGGCCTGCGAGAAGGTCGAACAGCATCAGCTGGTGGCGATGAACCAGGCGTTGCTGCTGAGCTATACCATCGGCAGTCTGCTGGGGCCGACCCTGACCGCGATGCTGATGCAGCGTTACTCGGATAACCTGCTGTTCGTCATGATAGCCTGCGTCTCCTTCATCTATCTGTTGATGCTGCTGCGCAAGATGGGGACACACAGGACGCCGGTGGCTCATGCCTGAGGGTGGGCAAAGGAGCCAGATATCGGGCCGTCAATCGGCTAGCCAATCCTGGGGGCTAGCTGAGCCGTCACTGTTGTGCTTTATATAAAGAAGAGGGGGGCCCCCGGGCGCGCGGGGGGGTGTGGGGGTGGGGGGGCGCGGCGCCCCGCCCCGCCCCCCCC